>NZ_AP022598.1:4230937-4533147 GCF_010725485.1 Mycolicibacterium parafortuitum
TTCGGTACCCCAGCACCTTGTCGTCGGCGTCGACGGCGGCCACGGAGTCCTCGAAGTCCATGATCGTGGTGACCGCCGACTCCAGCACGACGTCCTTGATGCCGGCCCTGTCGGTGGATCCGATCGGCGATTCCGCATCGACCAGGATCTCGATGTGTAGACCGTTGTTGACCAGCAGCACCGAAGACGGGGCGGCCGGGTCGCCGAGGTAGCCGACGAACTGTTCACCTGACGCGAGACCGACGGCGCCGCCGTCGTCGAGCGTGGCACTGACGCTGCCGTCCTCGATCTTCAGCCCGGTGATGTCCGACCAGGAGCCCTGGGCGAGCGGGACGGCACCGTCGAGGAATTTACGGGCGTACGCGATGACCTTGTCCCCGCGCAGCTTGTTGTAAGAGCTTCCCGCCTCGGCGCCGCCCTCGTCGGAGATCACGTCGGTGCCGTACAGCGCGTCGTACAGCGAGCCCCAGCGGGCGTTCGCAGCGTTCAGCGCGAACCGGGCGTTGAGCACGGGCACCACCAGCTGCGGACCGGCTGTGGTGGCGATCTCGGCGTCGACGCCGGAGGTGGTGATGGTGAAATCACCGGGTTCGGGTTCCAGATATCCGATGTCGGAGAGGAACTGCTTGTAGTCCTCGGGCTCGAAGCCGCCGATCACCCGGGCGCGGTGCCACTTGTCGATCTGCGCCTGCAGGCTGTCGCGCCGGGCCAGCAGATCCTGGTTGCGCGGCGTCAGGTCGGCGATCACCTTGTCGACGCCGGACCAGAACGTGTCGGGATCGATGTCGGTGCCCGGCAGTGCCTCATTGTTGATGAAGTCGTACAGCACGGGAGCGACGCGCAGGTTGCCCACCGTCACGCGATCAGTCATTTTTCCTCCCTCATCCGCACGTGCTCTTGCGCCGTGCCGGTACCTTCGTTACGCCGTCAGCTGTCCAGCTTACCCACCGGTAACAGCCCTATTCGCCGGTGGCGCTGTCCCGCAGTGCTTCGCATCGCCGGATGAGCCGGGCACGAAGCGGCGCCGCGCGTTCGCTGATCCGTTCCTGGGCGCGGGCATAGTCGCCCCTGCCTGCCGGGGTTTCCACCGCGATCGGCTCGAATCCGTAGTCCCGCAGGTCATATGGGCTCGCGCGCATATCGAGCACACGTGCCTCCAGTGCGAGCTCGAAGCAGTCGAGCACCAGTTCGGACTCGATCAGCGGGCCCAGTTTGAAGGCCCATTTGTAGAGGTCCATCCCGGCGTGCACGCAGCCGGGTTGCTCGGTGGCGACCTGGTCCTGACGGGTCAGGTGCTGCGCGTTGCGGCCGGCCGCCGCCGGGGTGAAGAACCGGAACGCGTCGAAGTGACTGCACCGCAACGGCATTGACTCGACAACCGCGTCGGTGCCCGCCGTGCCGAGGCGCAGCGGAACCTGGGAGTGGCGGACCGTGGGGGACCGGTAGACCATCGCCCACTCGTGCAGGCCGAAACAGTTGAAGCGCGCGGGCCGGGATGCGGTCGCGGTGAGCAGCTCGGCGATGAACGTCACAGTCCCCGCGCGGGCCAGCAGGTGGTCAGGGCCGACGGTGACGCCGTCGCCGGCCCGGACATACCCGGTGCGGCGCAGGTAGCCCTGGGAATCTGGCCCGTCGAGCACGGCGCCGTAACCGGGATGCCAGACCCTGAGCTGGCGGGGCCGCAGGTTGTAGTAGGTGAACAGGAAGTCGAACACCGGATGGGATTCGCCGGTTCGGCGTCGGCTCAGGTGGGGCTCGAGGAGGGCATCGGCGCGACGCCGGTGGGTTTCGGCGCGGGAGCGCCAATCGGGCACGGCGGCGAGCCGCCAATCAGACACGATGCGTGCCGTCGCGGACCGTCCCGACCAGGTCCTCGACAAGATCTTCGAGCGCGATCATCGCGGTCGCGGTGCCGTCGGCCGCGGTGACCAGCGCCAGGTGGCTGTTGGTGCGGCGCATCCGGGTCAGCCCGTCGGGCAGCGGCAGTGACGCCGGGACCCGGGGCAGCGGCCGCACCATCGAGGAGTCGATCACGGTCGTGCTGTCGAGGTCGCTGTTGACCAGCGGCAGCACATCCTTGATGTGCAGGTATCCGATGAAGGCGCCGGAGGTGTCGGCGACCGGGAAGCGGGAGTAGCCCGTCTCGCGCAGCGCTTCCTCCAGCGCGCCGACGGTCGGGCCCATCCCCTCGGCCGCCGCCGGGACCGCGCGGATCTGGTGCAGCGGCATCGCGACGTCGTTGACGACGCGGTTGCGGATCTGCAGCGCCCGCGTGAGCCGGGTGTGTTCCTCGGGGTCGAGCAGACCCTCGGACAGCGATTCGGCGATCATCTCCGACAGTTCGACCGTCGAGACGGCGACGTCGAGTTCGTCCTTGGGTTCGACCCCGAACGTGCGCAGCGTGGTGTTGGCGCACCAGTTGTAGAACGCGATGAACGGGCGGGCGATCCGGATGTAGACCAGATAGACCGGGATCAACAGCATCGCGGTGGATTCCGGGCCCGCGATCGCGATGTTCTTCGGCACCATCTCGCCGAGCAGCACGTGCAGCGTGACGACGACGGACAGTGCGACCAGGAACGACACCGTGTGCAGTACGGCGTCGGGGATCCCGACCAGGTCGAACGGCTTCTCCAGCAGATGCGCGACGGCGGGTTCGGCGACGCGGCCGAGCAGAATCGAGCAGATCGTGATGCCGAGCTGCGACCCCGCCAGCATCAGCGACAGGTGTTCGCCGGCTCTGATGACGGTGACGGCGCTCCTCTTGCCCTGCTCGGCGAGGGCTTCGAGGCGGTCGCGGCGCGCGGAGATCAACGCGAACTCCGAGGCCACGAAGAACGCGTTGGCGGCCAGCAGCACAAAGGTCAGCAGCACCCCGAAGATGTCACCCATGCTCGGCTCCCTTGCGGCCGATCTCGGTCAGCCGGAGCACGTCGATGCGCCGGCCGTCCATCTTGACCACGGTCGCCAGCCAGCGCACCGGGTCCTCGATCGGCCCGTCGGGGTCGAACGCGGTCAGCTCCACGGTTTCGCCTTCGACGGGGATGTGGCCGAGTTTCTCCAGCACCAGCCCTCCGATGGTCTCGTAGTCACCATCCGGGGCGCGGAACGCGGTGCCCTCGGCGACCTCGTCGATCCGCAGCAGTCCCGAGACCTGCCAGCCCTGTCCCGCCGCGACCACGTCGGGCGGTTCGACGTCGTGCTCGTCGCGCACGTCGCCGACGATCTCCTCGATCAGGTCCTCGACGGTCACCATCCCGGCGGTGCCGCCGTACTCGTCGACGACCAGCGCGGTCTGCAGGCCGTTGGCGCGGACCTCGGTCATCACCGCGTCGCCGTCGAGGGTGGACGGCACCTTGGTGACCGGCTGGACGAGTTCGGCCAGCCGGGTCGTCGCGCGGACCGCGGCGGGCACCGCGAACACCTGCTTGACGTGCACCATGCCGATGGTCTCGTCCAGGTCGCCGCGGATCACCGGGAAGCGGGAGTGGCCGGTCTTGAACGCGGCCTCGCTGAGGTCGAGCACCGTCGCGTCGGCGTCGAGGGTGTCGATCTTGGAGCGCGGGGTCATCAGTTCCTCGGCGGTGCGGTCGCCGAACTGCAGGGAACGGTCCACCAGGACCGCGGTGACCGGGTCCAGCGATCCGCTCTCGGCCGACGAGCGCACCAGCGACACCAGCTCCTGCGGCGAACGCGCCGAGCGCAGCTCTTCGGCGGGCTCGATCCCGAGGCGACGCAGGATCCAGTTCGCCGTCCCGTTGGTGAGCCGGATCAGCGGCTTGAACATGAACGAGAACATCAGCTGCAGCGGTGCCGACCACCGCGCGGTCGGGACCGCGCGGGCCACGGCGAGGTTCTTGGGCACCAGTTCGCCGAAGATCATCGAGATCGACGTCGCGATCAGGATGGCCAGCGCCAACGCCAGTCCCGAGGCGAACCGCTCCGGTATGTGCAAGGCGGTCAAGCCGGGGTGGATGAGCCGGGCGACGACGGGCTCGGCCAGGAAACCGGTGGCCAGCGTGGTGATGGAGATGCCGACCTGCGCGCCGGACAGCTGCGTCGACAGCGACCGGTGGGCCTTCTGGACGAGCCGGTCGCGGCGGTCACCGGAGCGGACATTGGCCTCGACGGTGCTGCGTTCGAGTGCGGTCAGCGAGAACTCGGCGGCGACGAAAACCGCGGTGCCTGCGGTGAGCAGGATGAACGCCAACAACGCGAGCAGAGACATCGCCGTGTTCATCGGGATGCTCCGGGGGAGCCGGGTCGGGGGCCCGGCCATCTAGAGGACGGCTCGGCCTCGCAGGGCTCGTGGTCAGACCGTCGGACGGCTGTGGCCGACTTGGATGGGTCTCCATCCAGTGCCTGCGGCACCTGGTCCCTTTCGTCGCGATAACAGCTGGTCGACCACACATGCTAGCGGAATCCGCACCGGCCTCGCCTCGGCCTCATCGCTTCCCGGCCGGATTCGGCGTCAGTGGTAGCTTCAACCCCAACATAGGAAAGGCGAGCCTAATGTCGAAGTCGTTGACCCGGTTGGCCGCGATGTTCACCGCGGTGGCCGCGGCCGTCGCGCTGAGCGCGTGCGGATCCGAGCAGCAGTCCGATGAGAACAAGATCGTCGTGTATTCGGGTCGCAGCGAGGAGCTGGTCAAGCCGCTGATCGAGCAGTTCTCCACCGACACCGGCATCAAGGTCGAGGCGCGCTACGCCGGTTCGGGCGAGATGGCCGCGCAGCTGATCACCGAGGGGGACAAGTCCCCGGCCGATGTGTTCCTGTCCCAGGACGCCGGCGCACTGGGCGCGGTGGCCAAGGCGGGTCTGCTGGCTCCGATCGACGCCGAGACGCTCGCCGCGGTGCCGGCCCAGTACTCGGCGGCCGACGGCACGTGGGTCGGGGTGTCGGGCCGCGCCCGCGTCCTCGTCTACAACCCGACGCTGGCGCCGAATCCGCCGGACACCATCGACGGACTGCTGGCTCCGGAGTGGAAGGGCAAGATCGGCTTCGCCCCGAGCAACGCATCCTGGCAGGCGTTCGTCACCGGGCTGCGGGTGCTGCGCGGTGACGACGGTGCCGAGCAGTGGCTGCGCGCGTTCAAGGCGCAGGATCCGCAGGCCTTCGAGAACAACGTCGCCGTGCGCGACGCCGTGGACTCCGGCCAGGTCGCCCTGGGCCTGGTCAACCACTATTACCTCTACGAACTCATCCACGCCAAGGGCGCCGACGCCGTCGTCGCGCAGAACAAGTTCATGGCGCCCGGCGACCCCGGCGGCCTGGTCAACGTCGCCGGCGTGGGTGTGCTGAAGTCCGCCCCGAATCCCGAAGGCGCCCAGGCGTTCGCCGCCTATCTGGTCGGGGAGTCCGCGCAGAAGTACTTCGCGACCGAGACCGCCGAGTATCCGCTCGCGGCAGGTGTCGCCCCGTCGGCCGAGATGCCTCCGCTGGCCGACCTGCAGCCCCCGGCGGTCGACCTGTCCGACCTCGACGACCTCGAGGCCACCCAGGAGCTGCTGGTCAAGACCGGCCTCCTGACCAACTGAGCGGGGTGAGCGGCCCCGCGGCGCAGACCCGAGCCCGCCCGCCGGCCCTGCTGTTGCTGCCGGCCGTGCTCGTCGCGGCCTGCACGCTGGTGCCGCTGGTCTACCTGGTCGAGCGCGCCCTGGAGCGCGGCTGGGCGTTCGTCGTCGACGAACTCTTCCAGCCGCGCACCGCCGCGCTGATCTTTCGGTCGCTGATGCTGGTCGGTGTCGTCACCGCGGCGTGCGTCGTGCTCGGCGTCGGGCTCGCCGTCCTCGTGACCCGCACCGATCTGCGCGGCAGGCGCGTCCTGGCGGTCGCGTCGGCGCTGCCGCTGGCCATGCCGAGTTACCTGCTCGCCTATCTGTGGGTGTCGGCGTTTCCTCAGATCGCCGGTTTCTGGGGGTCCGCGCTGGTCTTGACGCTGGTGAGTTATCCGCTCGTGCTGCTGACCACGACGGCGGCGCTGGCGCGGGTCGATCCCGCTCAGGAAGAGGTGGCCCGCTCCCTGGGCCTCGGCGGGTGGGCGGTGCTGTTCCGGGTGACGCTGCGCCAGTCGCGGGCCGCGATCGCCGCCGGCGCACTGCTGGTCGCGTTGTATGTGCTCAGCGATTTCGGCGCGGTCGCGGCGATGCGCTTCGAGGCGTTCACCTGGGTGATCTACGGGGCCTACCGCTCGGGGTTCAACCCGTCCCGGGCCGCGGTGCTGTCGCTGGTGCTGATGGTGTTCGCGATCGCGCTCGTCGTCGCCGAGCACCGGGCCCGCGGCCTGGCGTCCGCGTCGCGCATCGGGGGCGGCACCCCGCGGCCCGCCCCGCTGAACCGGCTCGGCCAGTGGCGGTGGGCCGCGCTGGCCGTGCCCGCGGCGGTGCTGGCCGCCGCCGTCGTCGTGCCGGGGGTCGAGCTCGCCGGCTGGCTGCTCACCGCGGGGCCGCGCTGGGACTTCGGCGAATGGGTCGCGGCGCTGGGCTCGACGGTGTGGCTGTCGGTGGTCGCCGCGGCGGCCGCGACGGCCGCGGCGCTGCCGCTCGGGGTGCTCGCGGCGCGCCACCGCGACCGCGCGACCCGCGCCCTCGAAGGTGCCAGCTACGTCGCGCACGGGCTGCCCGCGATCGTCATCGCGATCTCGATGGTGTCGCTCGGGGTGCTGCTGCTGCGGCCGATCTACCAGCGTGAGCCGCTGCTGATCCTGGCCTACACGGTGCTGTTCGTGCCGATGGCGATCGGCTCCATCCGCGCCGCGGTGGAATCCGCGCCGATCCGGCTCGAAGAGGTCGCCCGCTCGCTGGGCCGGTCACCGCTGAGGGCCTTCGGCGGCGTGACCGCCCGGGTGGCGCTGCCCGGCATCGCCGCGGGTGCGGCGCTGGTGCTGCTGACCTGTATGAAGGAGTTGCCGGTGACGCTGCTGCTGCATCCGACGGGTACGGACACCCTGGCCACCCGGCTGTGGGGGTACAGCTCGGTCAGCGACTACGCGGCGGCGGCCCCGTATGCGGCGGCACTGCTGCTGTTCGCCACCGCCCCGACCGCGATACTGAGCGTGTGGAGTACGAACACCGTTGCGGTGCACAGTGACTGAGTCGATCGCGGCGGCTGTTTCGGCCACCGGCATCCGCAAGGCGTTCGGAGCCAAGACGGTTCTGCGCGGCGTCGACCTGGACATGGCGCCTGGTTCGATCACCGCGATCCTCGGCCCGTCGGGCTGCGGCAAGACCACGCTGCTGCGCATCCTGGCCGGGTTCGAGGACCCGGACTCCGGCACCGTGCGCATCGCCGGCGACACGGTCGCCGGGGCAGGCGTGAGCGTGCCCGTACACCGCCGCCGGGTCGGGCTGATGCCGCAGGAAGGTGCGCTGTTCCCGCACCTGAGCGTCGGGGAGAACGTCGCGTTCGGGCTGAACCGGGCAGACCGCAGGCGCGCGGACGCCGAGGTGGCGCACTGGCTGGGGGTGGTCGGCCTCGACGGACTGGCCGACGCGCGCCCCCACGAGATCTCCGGAGGCCAGCAGCAGCGGGTCGCCCTGGCCAGGGCGCTGGCCGCCCGGCCACGGGTGCTGCTGCTGGACGAGCCGTTCGCGGCGCTCGACTCGGGATTGCGCACCCGGGTGCGCGAGGACATCGCGGCGATCCTTCGTGACGCGGGGACCACCGCGATCCTGGTCACCCACGATCAGGCCGAGGCGCTGTCGCTGGCCGACTCCGTCGCGCTGCTGCTCGGCGGCGCCGTCGCCCAGCAGGACACCCCCGCGCGGCTCTACGGTCTGCCCGCGACGCTGACCAACGCCCGATTCCTCGGCAGCACGGTCGAGATCGACGCGACGGCCGACGCCGGTCGGGTGCGGACCGCGCTCGGGACGTTCGCGGCGAAACTGCCGGTGCCCGACGGGCCCGCGGTGGCCGTGCTGCGACCGGAGCAGATGCACCTCGGCGCGGACGGTTCCGGCACCGCGGCGCGGGTGACGGCGCAGCGGTTCTACGGCGCCGACACCGTCGTGCATCTCGAACTAAGCGACGGCACCGCGTTGCGGATGCGCAGCACCGGCCTGCCGGGGCTCGGCGCCGGCTCGTCGGTCACCGTGCAGGTCGTCGGGGACGTGCTGGCCTACCCGTCACCAACCGGTGGGCAGCGGATGTCCCTCGGCGAAGCCGGCGGCTGACTGCACCCCGAGCACCACCTTCTCGTGCAGCTCGGGCAGGGTCGCCGCACCGACGTAGGTGCAGGTGCTGCGGACCCCTGAGGTGATGTGGTCGAGGAGATCCTCCACGCCGCCGCGCGACGGGTCCAGCGCCATCCGCGACGTCGAGATGCCTTCCTCGAACAGGCCTTTGCGGGCGCGGTCGAACGCGCTGTCGGCCGCGGTGCGGGCAGCGACCGCGCGCTTGGAGGCCATCCCGTAGCTCTCCTTGTAGGGCTGGTCGTCGCGGTCGTGCAACAGGTCCCCGGGGGATTCGTAGGTGCCGGCGAACCAGGATCCGATCATCACGTTCGACGCGCCTGCGGCCAGCGCCAGCGCCACGTCCCGCGGATGCCGTACCCCGCCGTCGGCCCACACGTGTGCACCGAGTTCCTTTGCCGCGGCGGCACATTCGACGACCGCGGAGAACTGCGGGCGGCCGACGCCGGTCATCATCCTGGTGGTGCACATCGCGCCGGGACCGACCCCGACCTTCACGATGGTGGCGCCGGCGTTGATCAGGTCGCGGGTGCCCTCGGCCGACACCACGTTGCCGGCGGCCAGCGGTACGCCGAGGCCGGCCTCGGCGACCGCCTCGATCGCGTCGAGCATCTTCTGCTGATGGCCGTGTGCGGTGTCGATCACCAGCAGGTCGGCGCCCACGTCGACGAGGTCGCGCGCCTTGGCGGCCACGTCCCCGTTGATGCCGACCGCCGCGGCGATCCGCAGCCGGCCGTTCGCATCCACCGCGGGGGTGTAGATGCCGGCGCGGACGGCGCCGGTGCGCGTCAGTACGCCCGCGAGGGTGCCGTCGGCCTCGGTCAGCACCGCGACGTGGATGTGGGCGTGCTCGAGCAGGTCGAAAACCTTGCGGGGATCGGTGCCCACCGGCGCGGTGACGAAGTCGCCGATCGCGACGTCGCGCACCCGGGTGAACCGGTCCACGCCGCGGCACGCGGCCTCGGTGACCAGCCCGACCGGCCGGTGGTCGCCGTCGACCACCACGGCGGCACCGTGCGCCCGCTTGTGGATCAGCGCCGCCGCATCGGACACCGAGTCGTCGGGGGACAGCGTGACCGGGGTGTCGACGACGGTGTCGCGGCTCTTGACGAAGTCGACGGTGTGCCGGACCGCCGACAGGGGCAGGTCCTGCGGCAGCACGACGATTCCGCCGCGCCGGGCCACGGTCTCGGCCATCCGGCGACCCGCGACCGCGGTCATGTTCGCGACGACCACCGGGATCGTGGTGCCGGAGCCGTCAACGGAAGACAGGTCCACATCGAAGCGCGACGGCACCTCGGAATGCCCCGGCACGATGAACACATCGTTGTAGGTCAGGTCGTACGGCGGCCGGTGGCCATCGAGAAACTTCACGCGGCCGAGTCTAGTGGCGCGCGTTTCCCCCGCGAGCAGACGCGAACTCGCACGACACACCCGCGACACGCCGGAGGTTGTGTCTGCTCGCGGGCAGAAGTCAGGCCTCGATCTCGCTGCGGTCGCCGCTCCACAGCGTGTGGAAGCGCTTCTCACGGTCGGTGTCGATGCGCCCATAGGTGTGGGCGCCGAAGAAGTCGCGCAGTCCCTGGGTCAGTGCCGCGGGCAGCCGTTCGGTGCGCAGTCCGTCGTAGTACGACAGCGCCGAGCTGAAGCCCGGGATCGGGATGCCCAGCTCGGTGGCCTTGACCACGACGCGTCGCCAGCTGTCGATCGCGTTCTCGATCGCATCGCGGAAGTAAGGGTCGACGATGAGCGTCGGCAGGTCCGGGTCGTTGTCGAACGCGTCGGTGATCCGGTTCAGGAACTTCGCCCGGATGATGCAGCCGCCGCGCCAGATCCTGGCCATGTCACCTGGCGAGATGTTCCAGTCGTACTCGGCCGAGCCGGCCTGGATCTGATTGAAGCCCTGGGCGTAGGCGATGATCTTCGACGCGTACAGCGCCTGACGGATGTCCTCGGTGAATTGCGCCGCGTCGCCCGGTTTGTCGCCGAGGTCTCCGGACGCCAGGCCGGTGGTGGCCTTGCGTTGGGCCACCGAACCCGACAGCGCGCGGGCGAACACGGCCTCGGCGATGCCGGTGACCGGCACGCCGAGGTCGAGTGCGGACTTCACCGTCCAACGGCCGGTGCCCTTCTGTTCGGCCTCGTCGAGGATCACGTCGACCAGCGGCTTACCGGTCTTGGCGTCGGTCTGGCGCAGCACCTGCGCGGTGATCTCGACCAGGAAGCTGTCCAGGTCGCCCTTGTTCCACTCGTCGAAGACGTCGGCGATCTCGGGCGCCGTCTTGCCGAGGCCGTCGCGCAACAGCTGATAGGCCTCGCCGATGAGCTGCATGTCGGAGTATTCGATGCCGTTGTGCACCATCTTGACGAAGTGGCCCGCGCCGTCGGGGCCGATGTGGGTGCAGCACGGCACGCCGTCGACGTGGGCGGAGATCTCCTCGAGCAATGGTCCGAGCGACTCGTAGGATTCGGCGGGCCCGCCCGGCATGATCGACGGGCCGTTGAGCGCGCCCTCCTCGCCGCCGGAGATCCCGGCGCCGACGAAATGCAGTCCGCGCTCGCGGATCGCCTTCTCCCGGCGGATGGTGTCGGTGAACAGGGCGTTGCCGCCGTCGATGATGATGTCGCCTTCTTCCATCGCGTCGGCGAGCTCGTTGATCACGGCGTCGGTGGGCTCGCCGGCCTTGACCATGATCAGCACCCGGCGCGGCTTCTCCAGCGCGTCGAGGAATTCGGCGATGGTCTCACTGCGCACGAACTTGCCCTCGGAGCCGTGCTCGGCGAGCAACGCGTCGGTCTTGGCGACCGTCCGGTTGTGCAGCGCGACGGTGTAGCCGTGCCGGGCGAAGTTGCGGGCGATGTTGGACCCCATGACGGCGAGGCCGGTCACGCCGATCTGGGCGGTACCCGTGGTTTCGGACGAGCTCATAGACAAAACCCTTTCGATCTTCGTGTGCGGCACAGCTTCTGGCAGGTACTACGCAAAGAAAACCCCGGGCCCGTCCAGGCCTACGCGAGGAACAGTCGGTGCAGCTCGTTGAGCCACGGCAGCGCGAACGCGACCGTCGGAACCACCAGCACGGCGGCCGCAGCAGCATATGCGCCCGCCGCCAGTATCCGGCTGTTGGGCTCGCCGCCCAGCCGGCGCACCCGCACCACGGTCGTCGGGCCGCCCGCGGCCAGCGCACCGCGCGGCGCCCGCCCCGACGCGCACGCGACGAGGGCACGGGCGAGCGGCGTGGGCCCTTCGGCGCGCACCGCGGCGTCGTCGGCGAGCAGTTCGATCAGCAGCCGGACCGCGTTGAGCGCGTGTGCGCTGCGCACGAACCGGGGGAAGGCCGCATGCACGGCGGTGAACATCTCCAGCACCAGGTCGTGGCGGGCCCGCAGGTGGGCGTTCTCGTGCTCCAGGATCGCCGAGACCTCGTTCGCAGACAGCGTGTTCAGCGCACCCTCGCTGACGACGACCCGACTGCGCACCCCGGGCAGGCAGTAGGCGAGTGGTTCGGCGACGTCGAGGATCCGCAGTCCGCCGCGGGACCGTGGCCGGCGGCGATGACTGCCGACGAGGTCGACCACCATCCGGTGGTGGGCGCGACGGCGCCTGGTGGCGATCGCCACCCTGAGCACCGACACGATCAGCCGGGCACCGATGACCAGGGTGAGGACGAAGACGACGACGTAGGCCGTCCACAGCGGCCAGCCCAGCATCGCGATCGAGCTGGCGAAGGTGGCGGTGGGCCGGCCGTCGGCGCCGGGCTCGAACAGGCGCGACGCGATCGCGATGCCGGCCGAGAACGCCGACAACACCGCTGCCAGCGCGATCGCCTGCCATAGCACGATGGCGGCGCGGGGTGCGCGCAGCGGCCACGTGGCTCGCGCCAGCATCGCAGGCACCGGCCCCGAGAGGAGCAATGCGACGATCGCGAAGGCCAGCGCGGACACGCTTTAAGTGTCCCTCAGGCGGTACCGAAATCGCCAGCGGGTCGAGGTGACCGATGTTTGTCTTCCAACTCGGCGAGAGCGCGGCGCAGTGCCGCGGCCTCGTCAGCGCCCACCCGCTCGACGAAATGCACGAGCGCGGCCTCTCGGCTGCCGGAATCGGCGGCCTGATCCAGCGCGTCGACCATCAGGCCGGCGACCAGTTCGTCGCGGCCGTGGGTGGGTGCATAGCGGTGGGCGCGGTCGTCGCGGTGCTGCACGACGAGGTTCTTCTTCGCAAGCCGTTGCAGCACCGTCATGATCGTGGTGTAGGCGAGGTCGCGGCGCGCAGACAGGGCCTCATGGACCTGACGCACGGTCTGAGGCTCACCCGAGGACCACAGGTGGTCCATCACGGAGCGCTCGAGCTCGCCGAGTCGAGTCAGCTTGGCCATCTTCCGTTCATCTCCTGCCGACGGTAGGTCAAAGCGTACTACGGGATTACTACCGCGTGTCGTATGAGATTTCGTCGCTGGTCGGTGCGTCGAAACCCGCTTCTCCGAGATGCCAACGTCAGCACCGGTGTGAGTGCGTCCGCTTGGTCTTGTGAGTCCAGTCACAGCCTCTAGCCCGTTCATTGGCCATGACTATAGTAAGGCTAACCTAATTCGGTAAGAGCTACCCAGATCGCGAGGTGCCCATGACGGTTGTCGTCGAGGATCCGCTCATCGCCAGTATGTCGATCGTGCGCGTGCTGCCCATCCACGAATCGAGCCGCCGGCTACGCGAGCTGTACCGCGAATGTCCGCGGGTCTACGGGGTGGCAGTGATGGGTGACCTGTCGCGGCGGCGCTGGTGGCCACTGGAGGAGATCCTCACGACCGACCGGCTGCAGCAGATGTTTGACGCGGGGATCGCCGAGACCGAGAGCCGCGCCGCGGTGGCCCAGCAGTTGGCCGCGACCTTCGCCCATGTCGTGGTCGGGCGCGTGACGCCGTTGTTGGCACTGGAGGGGCGGGCCTGGGATACCGGTCTGGAGAACCTGTGGGTGCATGTCGACTCCGAAGGTGCGATCGACTGGGTCGGGGTGGTGGACCCGACGCTGCGCGCGCTGCCCGACGATCCGTACGTCGCCGAGTGCCGGGTTTCCGGGGGTGGGGGTCGGCACGGCATCGTCGCGCTGCCCAGCGAGGCGGCGTTGACGACCTGGGTCGCCCATCGCAGCCACCGCGCGCTGGGGCCGCTGTTCGCCAAGCTCGCCACGGTCAGTGACGGGGCGATGTCGGTGGCGGCGATGTGGCACATCGTCGGCGGGGCGGTCGTCAACGCGGCCACCCAGGTGCCGTTGCTCGCCCACGCCAGCGAAGTCGTCAGCATGCGCCGCGGCCAGGCGGTGCTGGACGCTTTCGTCGGCTTCGGGCTGCCGGTGCGCGGCGTATCCCGGATGAGTTCCACGAAGGTCTTGATTAATTAGGCAAGCCTTGCCTATCCTATTGGAGTCGGGGTTGATCCGAAGTTTCGGAACCAACGGACCGCGCCGGAGTCCTGAGGGCTGCAGAGACCCCCGGTCCGACCGATGGAAGGGCCCCACGCCGCGTGCGTGGGGCCCTTCTTCTTTTTGGTGAAAAGGCGGGCGCATTTCGGGACCGGCGCCTGGGCGTGTAGAACTCCAGTCGTGAGCGAAGTTCCTGAGGGCCTCGGCGACGGATTCGACAGACAACTCGGGTTGACGTACCTGGAGATGACGCCCGACGGTGGGCGCGCCGAGCTCGAGATCACCGAAAAACTGTTGCAGCCGTGGGGGATCGTGCACGGCGGCGTGTACTGCGCGGTGATCGAGAGCATGGCCAGTGTGTCCGGGCACGTGTGGCTGTCCCGCAACGGCGGCGGCACGGTGGTCGGGGTGAACAACAACACCGACTTCCTGCGCGCGATCGGGTCCGGGACCGTCACCGCGACCTCCGTTCCGATCCACCGCGGCCGGCGCCAGCAGCTGTGGTTGATCACGATCACCGATGAGGCCGGCAAGACGGTGGCGAGGGGACAGGTGCGCCTGCAGAACATGCCCGACGCATAGCTGCCAGGCTGCTGAGTTCGGGCCGGTCTGGCAGGATCGCCCACTATGCGTTTGACACCGCATGAACAGGAACGCCTGCTCCTGTCCTATGCCGCCGAGCTCGCCCGCCGCCGCCAGGCCCGCGGGCTCAAGCTCAACCATCCCGAAGCGGTCGCGATCATCACCGACCACATCCTCGAAGGCGCCCGCGACGGCCGCACCGTCGCGGAGTTGATGGTCAGTGGGCGCGAGGTTCTCGGCCGCGACGACGTCATGGAGGGCGTGCCCGAGATGCTGCATGACGTCCAGGTCGAGGCCACCTTCCCCGACGGCACCAAGCTCGTCACCGTCCACCACCCCATCCCATGAGGGCAGACCGTTGATACCTGGCGAGATCGTCTTCGGCGACGGCGACATCGAGATCAACCCCGGCGCGCAGCGGCTCGAGCTGGAGATCGTCAACACCGGCGACCGTCCGGTACAGGTCGGCAGCCACGTGCACGTGGCGCAGGCCAACAGCGCGCTGCAGTTCGATCGGGCGGCGGCCTACGGCTACCGGTTCGACATCGCCGCGGGCACCGCGATCCGGTTCGAACCCGGTGTGGCGCAGAACGTTGCGCTGGTGCCTTTGCGCGGCACCCGTGAGGTGCACGGCCTGAGTCTCGATCCGCCCGGCAGATTGGACGAACGGAAATGACGCAGCTGCCCCGGACCCACTACGCGGCGCTGTTCGGCCCGACGACCGGCGACCGCATCCGGCTGGCCGACACCGACCTGTTCATCGAGATCACCGAGGACCGCAGCGGCGGACCCGGGTTGGCCGGCGACGAAGCGGTCTTCGGCGGCGGCAAGGTGCTGCGCGAATCGATGGGTCAGTCGCGCGCGACCCGCGCCGACGGCGCCCCCGACACCGTCATCACCGGCGCGGTGATCCTCGACCATTGGGGAATCATCAAGGCCGACATCGGTATTCGCGACGGTCGCATCGTCGGGATCGGTAAGGCCGGCAACCCCGACATCATGTCCGGTGTGCACCCCGACCTGGTGGTGGGCCCGTCGACGGAGATCATCGCCGGCAACGGGCGAATCGTCACCGCGGGTGCGATCGACTGCCACGTGCACCTGATCTGCCCGCAGATCATGGAGGAGGCCCTCGGCGGCGGCATCACCACGATCGTCGCCGGCGGTACCGGCCCGGCGGAGGGCAGCAAGGCTACGACCGTGACCCCCGGCGCCTGGCATCTGGCCCGCATGTTGGAGGCGCTCGACACCTGGCCGATGAACGTCGCGCTGCTGGGCAAGGGCAACACGGTCAGCAGCGAGGCGATGTGGGAGCAGTTGCGCGGCGGCGCAGCGGGTTTCAAGCTGCACGAGGACTGGGGGACAACCCCGGCCGCGATCGACGCCTGCCTGACGGTGTCGGAGGCCGCCGGCGTGCAGGTCAACATCCACACCGACACGCTCAACGAGGCCGGCTTCGTCGAGGACACCCTCGCCGCGATCAAGGGCCGCTCGATCCACGCGTATCACACCGAGGGCGCGGGCGGCGGACACGCACCCGACATCATCACTGTCGCAAGCCATCCCAACGTGCTGCCGAGTTCCACCAACCCGACACGGCCGCATACGGTCAACACCCTCGACGAGCACCTCGACATGTTGATGGTGTGCCACCATCTCAACCCCCGCGTACCGGAGGATCTCGCGTTCGCCGAGAGCCGGATCCGGCCGTCCACGATCGCCGCCGAGGACCTTCTGCACGACATCGGCGCGATCTCGATGATCGGCAGCGACGCACAGGCGATGGGCCGCATCGGCGAGGTGGTGATGCGGACCTGGCAGACCGCGCACGTGATGAAGCGCCGCCGCGGATTCCTGCCGGGGGACACCCGCGCCGACAACACCCGCGCCCAGCGCTACGTCGCGAAGTACACGATCTGCCCGGCCGTCGCCCACGGCCTCGACCGCGAGATCGGGTCGGTCGAGGTCGGCAAGCTCGCTGACCTCGTGCTGTGGGAGCCGGCGTTCTTCGGGGTGCGCCCGCATGTCGTCGTCAAGGGCGGCATGATCGCGTGGGCCGCGATGGGCGACGCGAACGCGTCGATCCCGACTCCTCAGCCGGTGCTGCCGCGTCCGATGTTCGGGGCCGCGCCCGCCGCGGCGGCGAGCACGTCCGTGCATTTCGTTGCGCCGCAGGCGATCGAGGACGGGTTGGCCGATCGAATCGCGGTCAACCGCAAGCTGGTCGCGGTCGGTAACGTGCGCGGCGTCGGTAAGGCGCAGATGCCGCTCAACGACGCGACGCCGGACATCCAGGTGGATCCGGACACCTTCACCGTGCGCATCGACGGCGAGGTGTGGCAGGAGCAGCCCGCCGCCGAACTGCCGATGGCGCAGCGATACTTCCTGTTCTAGCCGAAACCCGTTCACCGATGCCGCACCTCACCACCCTGCTGACCCTGTCGGATTCCCGGCTCCCGACCGGCGGCCACGTGCACTCCGGTGGGGTCGAGGAAGCGGTCAGCAGTGGGCTGGTGGTCGACCTGGAGACGCTGCGCGCCTTCCTGTGCCGACGGATCCGCACCGCCGGGTTGGTCACCGCGTCGCTGGCCGCGGCCGTACACCGCGGCACGCTGTCCGCGGCCGCCGGGCAGGACGGTGACCTGGAGACCGATGCGCGCACACCGGCTCCGGCTGCCCGCGAGGCGTCTCGCGCGCAGGGCCGCGGTCTGGTGCGGCTGGCCCGGCGCGTGTGGCCGGACCGCGACTGGGCCGCTTTGGGGGCGACCCCGCACCTCGCGGTCGCGGCAGGCGCGGTCGGGCGGGCCGGCGGACTGGAACCCGAGCACACCGCGGTCTCGCTGGTGTACACCACGATGACGGGCTCGGCGACCGCCGCGCAGCGACTGCTGGCGCTCGACCCCGGTGACGTGGCGGCCGTGACGTTCGAGTTGGCGGGGTTGTGCGAGCAGACCGCGTCCGACGCCGCGAAGGGTGTCGCCGACTTGTCCGATCCACTGCTCGATGTGCTCGCGCAGCGCCACGCCGACCGCGAACGACCTCTGTTCGCTTCCTAGAGAGGGCAATTCATGCCACCGCATTTCCTGGACGGGCAACCGCACGGCCACGCCGATCGGCCCCGTCGCGTTCGCAAGCCGGACGAGCCGTTGCGTATCGGTGTCGGCGGACCCGTCGGCTCCGGCAAGACCGCTCTGGTCGCCGCGCTGTGTCGGCAGCTGCGCGAAGAACTCTCGCTGGCGGTGCTGACCAACGACATCTACACCACCGAGGACGCGGACTTCCTGCGCCGCAACGCCGTGCTGCCCGACGACCGTATCGCCGCCGTGCAGACAGGTGGGTGTCCGCACACCGCGATCCGCGACGACATCACCGCGAACCTGGATGCGATCGACGATCTGATCGCCGCGCACTCGGGCCTGGAGTTGATCCTCGTCGAGTCCGGTGGGGACAACCTGACGGCGACGTTCTCGTCGGGACTGGTGGACGTGCAGATCTTCGTGATCGACGTCGCCGGCGGCGACAAGGTGCCGCGCAAGGGCGGACCCGGCGTCACATTCTCGGACCTGCTGGTGATCAACAAGACCGACCTGGCTCCGCTGGTGGGTGCTGATCTGGACGTGATGCGCCGCGACGCCGCCGCGGTGCGCGGTGACCGGCCGTTCGAGCTGATCTCGCTCACCGTCGATCCTGCCGCGACGCCGGTCCTGGGCTGGGTGCGCGACCAGCTCAGCGCCGCGCAGACCGTGTGATGCGCTCCGAGGTCGTCATCGTCGCCACCGCGGGCCGCTCGCCGCGTATCGAGTGCAGCGGAGGGATCGCCGCCCGCGCCACCCGAGTCGACACCGTGCACCTGGTGTCATCGGTCGCGACGCCGCTGGGTGGCGACACGATCTCGATTCGGGTCGTCGTGGAACCGGGCGCGCGGCTGCGGGTGCGCAGCGTTGCCGCGACGCTGGCGCTGCCGGGTCGGGCCACCGCGGAATCGCACGCCGACTGGGTGCTGGAGGTGGCCGGTGAACTCGATCTCGACCCGGAGCCGACGATCGTCGCGGCCGCGTCCCGGCATTTCGCGGCGACCCGCGTTAGGCTCGGGGCCGACGGCGCACTGCGGCTGCGCGAGCGAGTCCAGATCGGCAGAACCGGTGAGACGCAGGGCTTCTGGTCGGGCTCACTGCACGCCGATGTCGACGGCGCGCCGCTGCTGCGTCACCGCGTCGAGCTGGGGGAGGGTACACCGGGCGACGACGCGATCGCCGCGCCGCGCGCATGCGTCAGCGAACTGACCTATCCGCGAACCGATCCCGCGCCGCTCGGCACGCCGCTGATGCTGGCAGGCGGTGGCAGCCTGTCGACCTGGCAGGGCGACAGGCTCTGACCGCGACAGCTAGCTGTATTGACCACGGACGTTAGGTACGGCGTGGCGTGGTGACATGAAGAAGACCTCCGAGTGAAGTGCGAGCTGTCTAGGAACGCCATTCACTTCGGAGGTCTTCGTGTCCCACCGTAATGCCCCCTTGTCAGAAACCGGCCGTCTGCGCCTTGCCCGTTGTGTTGTCGAGGACGGCTGGACGCTGCGGCGGGCCGCTGAGCGCTTTCACGTCGCGGTCACCACTGCCCAACGGTGGGCCAACCGGTATCGCGAACTGGGACCGACCGGCATGGCCGATCGCAGCTCACGGCCGCACCGCAGCCCGCACCGGACGCCGACCCGAACCGAGCGACGGATCATCAAAGTCCGGGTCACGCGCAGGTGGGGCCCAGCCCGCATCGGTTACCTGCTGGGTATTCATCCCTCAACGGTGCACCGGGTGCTGGCCCGTTACGGTGTGGCCAGGCTGCGCTGGCTGGACCGCTCAACTGGCCAAGTCGTGCGTCGTATCGAAACGGCTTCAGTCGGCGAACTGGTCCACGTTGATGTCAAGAAAGTCGGCAAAGTGCCTGACGGCGGTGGCTGGCGGATGCAGGGACGCAGCATCGGTAACCGCAACTCCCAGTCCAGCAGGCAACCGGGACAGCACCGCAATCGCCGGCTCGTGCGCGGCTATCACTTCCTGCACACCGCCATCGACGGCCATTCTCGGCTTGCCTACAGTGAACTGCTCACCGACGAACGCAAAGAGACCGCAGCCGCGTTCTGGAACCGCGCCAATGCCTGGTTCGCCGAACGGGGCATCATAGTTCGAAAAGTGTTGACCGACAACGGTTCCTGCTATCGCTCTCATGCCTTCCGTGACGCGCTCGGCAACATCGAGCACCGCCGAACGCGTCCCTACCGGCCACAAACCAATGGCAAGGTCGAACGCTTCCACCGCACTCTGGCCGACGAATGGGCCTATGCCCGGCTCTACACCAGCGACGCCGAACGCTGCGACGAGTACTCCCGATGGCTCCACCACTACAATTACCACCGCGGCCACACCGCACTCGGCGGCCAACCACCCGCCGCCCGCGTCCCTAACCTCTCAGGTCAATACAGCTAGCTCGCGGCTTTCTCCGATTCCTGGACCGAGGCCGCGATCTCCTCGAGCTCCTCGATACGTATTCGCGCGTAGGCCTGCTGTTCGGTGATGGTCAGCTGACCGCGCTTGGTCGACAGGAACGTGACCGTCCACGACAGCAGCGTGACGATCTTGGTCTTGAAGCCGACCAGATACACCAGGTGCAGCACCAGCCACGACAGCCATGCGATGAACCCGCCGAACTCCAGCGGCCCGATCTTGGCGACGGCGCTGAACCGCGACACCGTGGCCATCGAGCCCTTGTCGAAGTACTTGAACGGTTCCCGCTCCTCGGGGTCGGCGCCCTTGAGACCGGCAGCGATCGCCTTCGCGGCATAGCGGCCGCCCTGGATCGCACCTTGTGCCATCCCTGGCACACCTTCGACGGCCGCCATGTCACCGACCACGAAGACGTTGGGATGACCCGGGATCGACAGATCGGGAAGGACTTTCACGCGTCCGGCACGGTCGAGTTCGACGCCGGACTGGTCGGCGAGGTCGCGGCCGAGCGGGCTGGCCGAAACGCCGGCCGACCACACCTTGCATGCGGCTTCGATACGCCGCATGGTGCCGTCGGGGTCCTTGACCGTGATGCCGTTGCGGTCGACGTCGGTGACCATGGCGTTGAGCTGGATCTCCACGCCCATCTTCTCCAGCCGGTCCTGCGCCTTCTTGCCGAGCTTCTCACCCATCGGCGGCAGCACCGCGGGCGCGGCGTCGAGCAGGATCACCCGTGCCTTCGTCGAATCGATATGGCGGAACGCACCTTTGAGGGTGTGGTCGGCCAATTCGGCGATCTGCCCGGCCATTTCGACACCGGTCGGCCCCGCGCCGACGACGACGAAGGTGAGCAGCTTCTCCCGGCGGGCCGGGTCGCTGGACCGCTCCGCCTGTTCGAAGGCGCCCAGGATCCGGCCGCGCAGCTCGAGGGCGTCGTCGATGGACTTCATGCCGGGAGCCCATTCGGCGAAGTGGTCGTTGCCGAAGTACGACTGGCCCGCGCCGGCGGCCACGATCAGGCTGTCGAACGGGGTGATGTAGGTGTGGCCCAGCAGCTCCGAGCGAACCGTCTTGGTCTCCAGGTCGATCCGCGTCACGTCGCCGAGGAGAACCTGCGCGTTCTTCTGCTTGCGCAGGATCACCCGGGTCGCCGGCGCGATCTCGCCCTCCGAGATGATGCCGGTCGCGACCTGGTACAGCAACGGCTGAAACAGGTGGTGGGTGGTGCGCGCGATCATCTTGATGTCGACGTCGGCGTGCTTCAGCGCCTTGGCGGCGGTCAATCCACCGAAACCCGATCCGATGATGACCACCTTGTGGCGATCGCTTGGAGTGGCTCCCGGATGGCTCATTGCAACTCCTTGTCGAGGTCCTGGGGAACAGACCTACTTCGGGGTGTTTCTTACCCACTCAGGACAACGAAAATCCTAGTCGCTGCGCTTCCTGTCGGTGCGGTGACGTCCCGCACCACCGCCGAAATCCCCATCCGTTTCCGACGTCACGCGGTGACCAGCGGTTTCAGCGCCTCTCCGAGTGCGGTGATCTGACCGGGCTGATAACCGAGGGCCTGGGTCGGCACAAACACGATGACGCCACCGACGCCGGCGTCGAGCACCTTGGCCTTGATCTGCTCGGCGACCTGCTCGGGGCTGCCCGCGACCATTCGCTGCCGGAAATCCTCGGGGATCGCATCCGCGGTCACCCCGTCGCCGACGAGGGCACCTACCAGCATGCTGGTCTCCAGGGTCGACGGATCACGGTCGACCTTCTCGCAGGCCTGCCTGACCACGTCCATCTTGCGGGGCAGCTCGTCGAAGCCGGCGATGACATTGAGGTGGTCGAAGTGCCGCGCGGCCAGCGGGATGGTCTTCTTCTCGCCGCTGCCGCCGATCATCAACGGAATATGTTCGCGGAAGCGGGGATTGGCCATCGCTTCCTGCACGCGGTAGTAGCGCCCGGTGAACGTCGGCTTCTCGCCCTCGATCATCGGGATGATGATCTGCAGTGCCTCGTCGAGCTTGTTGAAGCGGTCGGTGAAGGTGCCGAACTCGTAACCGAGTTGGTCGTGCTCGAGTTCGAACCAGCCGGTGCCGATGCCCAGGATCGCGCGGCCGGCGCTGATGACGTCGAGCGTGGTGATGTTCTTGGCCAGCAGAGTGGGATTCCGGTAGGTGTTCCCGGTGACCAGGGTGCCCAGTTGCACGTTGTCGGTGGCGGTGGCCAATGCGCCGAGCGCGGTGTAGGCCTCCAGCATCGGCTCGTCGGGCGTGCCGATGCCGGGCAGTTGGTAGAAGTGGTCCATCAGGAACACCGCGTCGAAGCCCGAGGTGTCGGCTTCTTGGGCCTGTTTGACGACGGTGGGGAAGAGGTCGGCGACCCCGGTGCCGTAGGAGAAGTTGTTGATCTGGAGTCCGAGTCGAATGCTCACATCTTCGACCCTAGGCAGGCCGGGCCCGACGCCGTCGGGCGTTTCACTCGGCGCGAAGCGCGGAATAAATCCCCGCTAGCCGAAGTTCGCCAACGCTCCGTGGCTGACGTGCAACGTCTGGCCGGTGATGTGCCGGGCCGCCGGGGTGGTCAGGAACAGCGACAGCCGCGAGATCTCGGCGCTGACCGGCGACGGAGTGCTGGACAGCCCCTCGTAGCCGCGCTCGAAGCCACGGCCCACCGCGACCGCGTTGATGGTGATCCCACGGATGCCGAAGTGGTTGGCCTGACCGGCGGTCCAGTCCGACACAGCTGCCTTGACCGCCGATGCGGCCCCGCCCTCGGTCGGCGGTTCGGGGATCACCGTGATGATGGAGCCGCCCGAGCGCATGTGGTCGCCGAGTACCTGGACCGTCAGCACCGGCGACACCAGGCCGGCGTCGAACAGCGCACGCCACTCGGCGGCATGGTCGTCGAGCGTGTAGGTGCGGGGGTCGCCGCCGGTCCATGCCGGCGCCGGCACGTTGACGATGGTGTCGAGGTGGGCGGGCACCTGGCCGTGCAGTGCCGCGACCGAAGCCGCATCGGCGCTGTCGAACACGAACACATCGGTGTCGAGTTCCTTGGCGAGGATCTCGAGCTCGTCACGCCTGCGGCCGCTGACGTACACCTTGTGCCCGGCGTCGTGGAAGCTCTGTGCGATCGTGCGTCCCAGATCGGTGTCGCATCCTGTGACAAGCACGTCCATTCCGAGCCCTCCTGTTGCGTTCGACGCTGAACCAGCGAGTGCCGATGATGTTACTGGACAGTAGCTAGATCAGAAACCCGGCTCGCCGCGACCGCGTAACGGTGGTGCGGCGGAGGCCGAATAACGGGCAGGACGTCACAATCGGATCACCGCGACCAACTCACCCCCGCGCGGCGCGCGGGCGGTGAGCCATGTCAGCAAATCGAATAACCATCAATGATCATTGGTTATTCACCTCATGGCAATGTAACGATTCGGCACAATTTGACCACCCCGCACTTGCGTCACGGCTGCAACACGGTAGTTTCTTCCCCATGGATCAGCCGGATGTGTCTTCTCGCCGCCGCAACGGCGCGCCGACGTCGTTTCGACGTTCAGTTCTGACGGGAGCCACGACCGCCGCACTGGCGGCGGCGTTGACGCTGCCCGCAGTCGCGCACGCTCAGCCAGCACCGACGCCGACCCCGGCGCCCGCCCCGCCGGCGGTCGAGACACCGCAGGCTCCGCCGCCCGTCGATCCGAATGCCCCCGCGCCGGCTCCGGCGCCGACTGACCCGAACGCACCGGCGCCCGCGCCCGCGGACCCGAACGCGCCGGCGCCCGCCCCCGCAGACCCCAACGCGCCGGCGCCCGCGGACCCGAACGCGGACCCCAACGCTCCTGCCGCGCCTGCGCCGGAGCCCGGTCGCGTCGACAATGCCGCCGGCGGGTTCAGCTATGTGGTCCCCGCCGGGTGGAAGGTCTCGGACGCCACGCAGTTGTCTTACGGCCAGGCGCTGCTGTCGAAGCTTCCGCCGGAGGGATCGCCGCCGGACGCGCAGCCGCCGAACGACACGAGCGTGCTGCTCGGCCGGCTCGACCTGAAACTCTTCGCCGGTGCGGAGAGCGACAACACCAAGGCCGCGCAGCGGCTCGCCTCCGACATGGGCGAGTTCTTCATGCCGTTCCCCGGCACGCGGATCAACCAGCAGGTCGTTCCGCTGGAGAACAACGGTGTCGCGTCGTACTACGAGGTGAAGTTCACCGACACGAACAAGCCCAACGGCCAGATCTGGGCCGGTGTGGTCGGCACGCCGGTGGCTCCCGGAACGCCGCGGGGCCAGCGCACCCCGGAGCGGTGGTTCGTGGTGTGGCTCGGTACGGCTACCAACCCGGTGCCGCAGGCCGAGGCCGTGACGCTGGCCAACTCCATCCGGCCGTGGGCCCCGCCGCCTCCGCCGGCCCCGGCGGATCCGAATGCGCCGCTGCCGCCGGCCGACCCGAACGCTCCGCCGGCGGACCCGAATGCTCCGGCGCCGCGGCCCGCCGTGGGTGTCCCGGTCCCGGTCGACCCGAACACCGCTCCGGGGATGTTGCCTCCCGCGTGATCGTGTCCGATTCGGCGACCGTTGGTAGGACCGAATCGTTATCGACAAGCGGTATACCTGCACCATGGGCCCGGATGCGACCGCACCTGGGCTGGGCTGGCGACAGGTAGGAGACCGAGATGGACGCGCAGATAGACGTGGTTGCGGCGAGTGAGATCCTGGCCCGGTCGACGACGCTGACCAGCGTCGGCTGGATCGGCTACATCATCATCGGCGCGATCGCGGGCTGGATCGCCGGCAAGATCGTCAAGGGGTCGGGCTCCGGGATCCTGATGAACATCGTCATCGGCATCGTCGGTGCGCTGATCGGTGGTTTCCTGCTGAGCTTCTTCGTCGACACCGCGGGCGGCGGCTGGTGGTTCACGCTGTTCACCGCGATTCTCGGCTCGGTGATCCTGCTCTGGATCGTCGGTAAGGTGCAGGCGAGATCCTGAGCCCCGCGATGCGGGCGTGGCAGGTCCGCAGGCCCGGGCCGGTCGCGACGGCGCCGCTGGTGCAGGTCACGGCGCCGGTGCCGGAACCCGGGCCGGGGGAATTGCTGGTCGCGGTGCAGGCGTGCGGTGTGTGCCGCACCGATCTGCACGTCGCCGAGGGTGATCTGCCGGTGCACCGGCGCGATGTGGTCCCCGGGCACGAAGTCGTCGGGGAGGTCGTGCGCGTCGGCGACGGGGTGGACGCCTTCACCGCCGGTGACCGGGTCGGTATCGCGTGGCTGCGGCACACCTGCGGCGTTTGCCGGTACTGCGCGCGCGGCCAGGAGAACCTCTGCCCGGAGTCCCGCTACACCGGATGGGACTCCGACGGCGGCTACGCCGAATTCGCGACGGTTCCCGCAGCGTTCGCGCTGCCGCTGCCGAGCGGGTACACCGACGCCGAACTCGCGCCTCTGTTGTGCGCCGGAATCATCGGATACCGGGCCCTGATGCGTGCCGACGTGCCGCCCGGCGGCCGGCTCGGGATCTACGGTTTCGGTGGTAGCGCCCACCTGACCGCACAGGTGGCGCTGGCCTCAGGTGCCGAGGTGCACGTGATGACGCGCGGCGAACGGGCTCGCGAGCTCGCGCTGTCGTTGGGTGCCGCCTCGGCGCAGGGCGCCGCCGACCCGCCGCCGGTACCGCTGGATTCGGCCATCCTGTTCGCGCCCGTCGGCGACCTGGTCCTGCCTGCCCTGGAGGCGCTGGACCGCGGCGGCACCCTCGCGGTGGCCGGAATCCATCTCAGCGACATCCCGGTGCTGAACTATCAACGCCATCTGTTCCAGGAACGGCAGCTTCGTTCGGTCACGTCGAACACGCGCGCCGACGCACATGCTTTCCTGCGCTTCGCGGGCGAGAGCCGCCTGCAGGTCACCACGGCGCCCTATCCACTCGACCGCGCCGACGACGCGTTGCGCGACCTCAGCGCCGGACGCATCTCCGGTGCCGGGGTGCTGATCGTCTGAGCCACAGCATCGACTGAGTCACAGCGCCGCCAGCGCCGCGCCCAACCGGCCCGCCAGATCGCCGCGACCGCCCCGGTAGAGCGGCCCGGAGCCGTCGGCCAGGACGAGGCGCAGTCGCGCGACGCCTCGATCGCCGACCGGATGCGGGGCCAGCAGCCGGCCGACGATCCGCTCGATCAAGCCTTCGGCCGCGACGACGTTCGCGACGTGGACCGGGATCCGCGATGCCGAGGTGCCTTCGCGTGCATCGTGTACACAGCGGCGCAGGGCGCGGGCGATCGCGGTCCGCTCGGCCGCAGAGGTGAGCCGGGCTCGGTGGGCTGACAGTGGGCTCCCCGGCGCGGGTGCGACGCCCACCGAGAGTTGCCGGTCGTAGACCCCGGGGCGCAGCCGGGCGTCGAGACGGGCGAACAGCATCCTCATCTCCATTCAATGACTGCCGAACACGCTATAGCGGTCACGCATGACCAGTCAATGCCGTTTGATGGTCATCAGTGCTAGCCTGGGCGTGTGGCGCCGCACTGGCCAGGCGACGACGAGGGCAAGCCCGCCCCCGGGTCGCTACGGTGTGTCCAGGAGCTGGTCAACACCGTCGAACGGCCCGATGGCGCCGACCGCCTCGCCGACCCCGCCGACGCGCGCCCGTGGCTGCTCGGCCACGGACTGCTCGGTGCGTCCGCAGACCTGACGCCGTCCGATCTGACCCTGGTGGCCCAAGCCCGGGAGGCGCTGCGGGCGATGCTGGTGCACAACGGCGGTGGATCCGTTCCGGCGCCTGGGACGCTCGCGCCGCTGGTCCGTATCGCCGCGGCGGCGAGGATCCGACCCACGGTCTCCGCGGACGGATCGGTGGGGATGACCGTTGACGGTGACGACGTCGTGAGCCGGCTCGCCGGCCTGCTGATCACCGTGCGTGACGCCCAGCGTGACGGCACGTGGTCACGGCTCAAGGCGTGCCGCAGCGACGAATGCCGGTGGGCGTTCTACGACACGTCCCGCAATCGCGGCGGCGCCTGGTGCGATATGGGGGCGTGCGGCAACAAGGTCAAGAACCGGGAGTTCCGGGCGCGTAAGCGGGCGGCGAAAACCGTCAGGACAGATGCCAGACCAGCGCGGCCGCCAGCGCACCGAGCCCGTTGAGCGACCAGTGCAACGCGATCGGGGCGATCAGGCTGCCGCTGCGGCGGCGCAGCCAGGAGAACACGAACCCGGCCGCCGCGGTCGCGATCACCGCGCCGACCACGCCGGCCACCATGCCGAACACCCCGCCGCCCAGGATCTTGGTGAAGCCGACATTGCTGGCCGTCAGCCCCAGCGAGGTCGCGATGTGCCACATACCGAACAGCAGCGATCCCGCTGCCGCGACGCCGCGCCAGCCCCACGCCCGGTCCAATGCGCCGTGCAGCACCCCGCGGAACGCGAGCTCCTCGGGGATCACGGTCTGCAGCGGGATGATGATCATCGACGCGACCAGCGCGCCGGACAGCGTCGCGTAGTTGTTGTTCAGGAACATCGGCCGCGTCCACGGCAGCAGCGCGCCGACCGCGATGACGGTGCCCACCAACGCGACCGCGCCCAGCGCGTAACCGGCGCCCGACTTCCAGTGCTCCCGGCCCAGTCCGAGCTCGGACCAGCCGAGACCGCGTGAGCGCACCAGGAACACCAGCCCGACCGCGGCGGCCGGGATCACGGCGACGTTGGCCCACGGCGTGGTGAAGTGCGCGAGCAGATTCGACAGCGCGAGGACCACGACGACGATCGCGATGTCCACATAGATCCGGAAGTGGTGCAACGCGGACAGCTGGGCCAGCACGGGATGCGGTTCCACGGCGGCGGAGGCGACGTCAGACATTTCCGCACCAGCGTACCCGGACTATTCGTTGTCACCGCCGGTCGCGGACGCGCCGTCAGCGCTCGCGGTGCCGAAACCGGACTCGCGCGCGGCCGGCCACACCCAGTCCTTCACCTCGGGGATGTCGTCTCCGTGGGCACGCGTGTACTCACGCGCGGCGATCCGTTTGTCGGCCATCTGCTGGCGCAGCGTCGCGCATCGGGATCCGAGCGTCGGCACCCGATCGATCACATCCATGACCAGGTGGTAGCGGTCGAGGTCGTTGAGCATCACCATGTCGAACGGTGTCGTGGTGGTGCCTTCCTCCTTGTAGCCGCGCACATGCAGATTGTCGTGTCCGGCCCGGCGGTAGGTCAGCCGGTGGATCAGCCAGGGGTAGCCGTGGTAGGCGAACACGATCGGCCGGTCGGTGGTGAAGATCATGTCGAAGTCGCGGTCGGACAGACCGTGCGGATGCTCGGTCGCGTCCTGCAACCGCATCAGGTCGACCACATTGACGAACCGGACCTTCAGGTCGGGCAGATGCTGCCGCAGGATGTCGGCGGCCGCCAGTGCCTCCAGTGTCGGGATGTCGCCGGCCGACGCGAGCACCACGTCGGGGTCGGTGCCGACGACCTCAGAACCCGCCCACTCCCAGATGCCGAGCCCGCGGGTGCAGTGCGCGACCGCCTGCTCCATGGTCAGGAACTGCGGTGACGGCTGTTTGCCCGCCACGACGACGTTGACGTACTGGCGCGACCGCAGGCAGTGGTCGTAGGTGGACAGCAGCGTGTTCGCGTCCGGCGGCAGGTAGACCCGCACCACCTTGGCGCTCTTGTTGACGACGTGGTCGATGAAACCGGGGTCCTGATGGGAGAAGCCGTTGTGGTCCTGGCGCCAGACGTGACTGGACAGCAGGTAGTTCAGGCTCGCGATGGGCCGTCGCCACGGGATCTCGTCGGTGACCTTGAGCCACTTCGCGTGCTGGTTGAACATCGAATCGATGATGTGGATGAACGCCTCGTAGCAGTTGAACAGGCCGTGCCTGCCGGTCAGCAGGTAGCCCTCCAGCCAGCCCTGACACTGGTGCTCCGAGAGCATCTCCACGACCCGACCGACCCGGGCAAGGTGCTCGTCGACCTCCGGCCCGACGAACTCGGCGTCCCACTGTTTGTCGGTGGCCTCGTAGACGGCCTGGAGCCGGTTCGACGCGGTCTCATCCGGCCCGAAGATGCGGAAGTTGTCCGGATTGAGCCTGATCACCTCGGTCAGCCACTGCCCGAGCACGCGGGTGGCCTCGGCGACGCTGGCGCCGGGGGCAGGCACGTCGACGCCGAACGTCCGGAAGTCCGGCAGCCGCAGGTCTTTGAGCAGCAGGCCGCCGTTGGCGTGCGGGTTGTCGCTCATCCGCAGCGTCCCGGGCGGGGCGAGCTCGGCGATGTCGCGCAGCAGTGCGCCGTCTTCGTCGAACAGTTCGTCGGGGCGGTAGGAGGTCAGCCAGTCGGCGAGCACGCCGAGGTGCTCGGCGGTGTCGCGGGCATTCGACAGCGGCACCTGGTGTGCCCGCCATGAACCGGTCGTCTTCTTGCCGTCGATGTAGGCGGGCCCGGTCCAGCCCTTCGGGGTGCGGAACACGATCATCGGCCAGGCGGGCCGCGATTCGTCGCCGTCGGTGGCGCGGGCCTTGATCGCCGCGATCTCGTCCAGCACGTCGTCGAGCAGCGCCGCGAAGCGGCGGTGCGCGTCAGCGTGATCGGACGCCGAGGCGTCGTCGGGGACCTCGAAGAAGTGCGGATTGTGCCCGTATCCGACCATCAGGCTGCGGAGTTCGTCGGTGGGGATGCGGGCCAGCACCGTCGGGTTGGCGATCTTGTAGCCGTTGAGGTGCAGGATCGGCAGCACCACGCCGTCCTTGGCCGGGTTGACGAGCTTGTTGGAGTGCCAGCTGGTGGCCAGTGGCCCGGTCTCGGCCTCGCCGTCGCCGACGACGGCCGCGACGAGCAGATCCGGGTTGTCGAACGCGGCGCCGTACGCATGCGACAGCGCATAGCCGAGTTCGCCGCCCTCGTGGATCGAGCCGGGTGTCTCGGGGGCGACGTGCGACGGGATGCCCCCGGGGAAGGAGAACTGCCGGAACAGCCGGCGCAGACCCTCGGTGTCCTGGGTGATGTCGGAGTAGATCTCGCTGTACGTGCCGTCCAGATACGCGTTGGCCACCAGACCCGGTCCGCCGTGCCCGGGGCCGGTCACGTAGATCGTCGACTGCTCGCGCTCCTTGATGGCGCGGTTGAGGTGGGCGTAGAGGAAGTTCAGACCGGGCGTGGTGCCCCAGTGGCCCAGCAGTCGGGGTTTGACGTCATCACGGGTCAGCGGGGTCCGCAGCAGGGGGTTGTCCAGTAGATAGATCTGGCCCACCGACAGGTAGTTGGCGGCGCGCCACCACCGGTCCACGCGGTCGAGCTCCGCGTCGCTGAGCGGATTGCGTTGCGTGGTCGCGGTCGTGGTCGTGGTCGTCATCTCTCCATCCAACTCCGCTTGTGGGTGCGGTCAACCCGTACCCGCAAGCCGGCAGGTTAATCTTCGGTGCGTCCCCAGGCGGTCGATGTCCGAGAACGCCCGTTACGCGATGAGCCGGCCCGCCGCACCGGTGTGGCCGAATCGGCCAGGGACGCAATGCCTCCCGTCGACAAGGCCACGCCCGCCGTGATGGTTTTCCGGTGAGATCTGCCGCACAGTCCTAAGGGCGGACGTCGACCAGGTCGATCGGCTGATCGCCGACGGCATATTGTTCGCCTACCAGAAGAACGTCTAGGAGGCCCCTCCCGTCATGCCCATCGACCCCAGGACCCCGGTACTCGTCGGCTACGGCCAGGTGAACCAGCACACCGAGGATGCGACGGTGGAGCCTGTCGACCTGATGGTGGCCGCGGCCCGCGAGGCGGCCGACCCCAGGGTGCTGGAGGCGGTCGACGCCGTGCGCATCGTCAACCTGCTGTCGTGGCGCTACCGCGATCCCGGGCTGCTGCTCGCCCAGCGCATCGGCGCCGAGAAAGCCGAGACCCGCTACACCGGGATCGGCGGCAACGTGCCCCAGACCCTGGTGAACCTGGCCTGCCTGGACATTCAGCAGGGCAAGCACGACGTCGTGCTGATCGCCGGCGGCGAGACCTGGCGGTCGCGGACCCGGGTCCGCGCGGCGGGCAACAAGATGCAGGGGACACGCCAGGACGAGTCGGTGCCGATGGCGCCGGGTTCCGACGAGAACCTCCCGATGGCCGGACCCGGTGACGCCAAGATCGGGCTGGACCGTCCCGCCTACGTGTATCCGATGTTCGAGCAGGCCGTGCGCATCGCCAACGGCGAGACCTTCGACGAGCACCGCCGCCGCATCGGTGCGCTGTGGGCGCAGTTCTCCGCGGTCGCCGCGACCAACCCGCATGCGTGGAGCCACGACGCGCTGACCGCCGAGGAGATATTCCAGCCGTCGCCGAAGAACCGGATGATCAGCTGGCCCTACACCAAGCTGATGAACTCCAACAACATGGTCGACCAGGGTGCGGTGCTGATCCTGACCTCGGTGGAGAAAGCCCAGTACCTCCAGATTCCCTCGGAGCGTTGGGTTTTCCCGTACGCCGGCGCCGATTCGCACGATACCTACGCGATCGGCGAGCGGGCCGAGTTCCACACCAGCCCGGCCATCCGCATCGCGGGCAAGCGGGCCCTGGAGCTGGCCGGCGCGGGCGTCGACGACATGGACCTGATCGACGTGTACTCGTGCTTCCCATCGGCCGTGCAGGTCGCGGCCAGGGAACTTGGTCTACCCGTCGGCGACGCGGACCGGCCGCTGACCGTGACCGGCGGGCTGACCTTCGCGGGCGGGCCGTGGAACAACTACGTGACCCATTCGATCGCGACGATGGCCGAGCAGCTGGTCGCCCAGCCCGGCAAGCGTGGCTTCATCACCGCCAACGGCGGCTACCTGACCAAGCACAGTTTCGGCGTGTACGGCACCGAGCCCCCGGCCCACGAGTTCCGTTGGGAAGACGTGCAATCCGAGGTCGATGCAGAACCCACCCGGGCCGAGCTGGTGGACTGGAGCGGCGACGGCAGGGTGGAGACGTGGACGACGCCGTTCGACCGCGACGGCAAACCCGAGAAGGCGTTCCTGGCGGTGCGCACCCCCGACGACGCCCGCGTCCTCGCGGTGATCACCGACCCGGCCCAGGCGCAGACCACGGTGACCGACGACATCGCCGGGGCGACCGTGCGCGTGAACGCCGACGGCACCGCGTCGCTGGCGTAGCTAGAGCAGCCCGAGCGCGACCACGGCGTCGCGCTCGGCGCGCAGCTCGTCGACGGAGGCGTCGACGCGCGCCCGCGAGAACGGATTGATGTCCAGCCCGTCGACGATCTGCCAGCGCCCGTCGACCGAGCGACACGGGAACGAGCACACCAGCCCCTCATCGACGCCGTAGACGCCGGGGGAGGGCAACGCCACTGAGGTCCAGTCACCGGCGGGGGTGCCGTGCACCCAGTCGTCGATGTGGTCGATGGCGCCGTTGGCTGCCGACGCCGCCGAGCTGGCTCCGCGTGCTTCGATGATCGCGGTTCCGCGGCGGGCCACCGTGGGGATGAAATCGTCGGTGAGCCAACGGGTGTCGGCTGCGTAGTCCGCGCCGGCGCGACCGCCCACGGTCGAGTGGAAGATGTCGGGATACTGGGTCGGCGAGTGGTTGCCCCAGATCGTCATCCTGGTGATCTCGGTGACCGGCACCTTCGCGTGCCGGGCCATCGCCGCCACGGCACGGTTGTGGTCGAGTCGGGTCAGCGCGGTGAACCGTTCGGCGGGAATGTCAGGCGCGTGGGCGGCGGCCACGAGGGCGTTGGTGTTCGCCGGGTTTCCGACCACGAGCACCCGGACGTCGGGCGCCGCGCCCGCGTTGAGCGCGCGGCCGGCCGCCGCGAAGATCTGTGCGTTGGCACCGAGTAGGTCGGCACGTTCCATGCCTTTGGTGCGCGGCTTCGCGCCGATCAGCAGCGCCACCTCGACACCGTCTAAGGCCCGGACCGGATCGTCGTAGATCTCGGTACCCGCCAGCAGCGGGAAGGCGCCGTCGTCGAGTTCCATCACCACACCCTCGGCGGCGCGCACCGCGTCGGGAAGCTCCAGCAGGCGCAACATGACCGGGGTGTCACGGCCGAGCATGGCTCCGGCGGCGATGCGGAACAGCGCCGCGTATCCGATGTGGCCGGCGGCGCCGGTGACGACGACGGTGACTGGCGGCTGGTCGGTCGGCATGGTGTCGACCCTACTCAGGGGGCGTCGGCGGGCACATCGGTGTAGACGGGCGCGTAGCTGTCGGCGGAGAACGTGAAGCCCTTGCCGCTGGACTCGGACAGGCACGAGATCCCGCTCGCCTCTTGGATATTGCAGCGGAAGCCGGCGGCCGCGAGGATCCGGTTGAACGGCAGTACGCGCGCGGGTCCGGGCTCCAGCGCGAAGCCCGGCGGCGCGGGTGCGGCGAACCGCGGGCCGGCGGCACGGTCGAGGGCGATCGCGGTCGGCGCGGTCGGCTCACCGTCGGGCCCCGGCACCTCGTCGGGCGCCCCGTCGATCCCGAGGGACGACGGACGCGCGTTCTGGCACCCGGCGCGGACCCGTGGCACGATCGCGCACTCCCACCGTCCGCTCGGCGAGGTGAAGTAGTAGCCGGTCTGCCCGTCGACGTCGGCGGCGAAGTCGAACGCGTTGGCCAGGTGGGCGTTGGTGGCGCGGGTGGTGGCCGGCGCAGCGGTCGCGGTGTTCGTCGCCGGCGGCGCCGCGTCCTCGGTGTTGACTACGGTCGGTCCGGCACACCCCGCGCCGAGCACGGCTGTCCCGGCGAGTGCCATGCGGATCACGTATCGCATAGCCCATTGGACCATCCGCCGGTTACGTCGCGATCGTGTCTCGCAGCTCGTCGTCGAGTGACACCCGGACCAAAGCGGCCGCGAGCCGGGCACATTCACCCCGGCCGAGACTGGCCAGCTCGTCGGGGTCGCCCGGCAGGCCCAGGTCTTTCGCCGCGGCGGTGGCCCGAGTGTCGAAGTACGGCCGCACCCAGGTCCAGACGTCCTGCACCTCGCGCAGGAAGATGGAGGCGCCGGTGTCGCCGATGCCGGTGAACTCCTTCAGCAGCCGTTTGGCCGCGTCGCGGTCCTGCTCGCAGCGGGCGGCCAGCTCGCGCAGATCGCCGTGGTAGTCGTCGCGGACCGCGGACGCGATATCGACCAGCCGGGTCGCCGAGCTTTCGTCGTAACGGGCGTATCCGGCGCGGCCGAACGCGTCGATCATGGTCCGGCGGTCCGCGTCGAGCACCGCGGCGGGGGTGCGCAGCTTCTGGCCGAACAGCTCTCTGGCCGCCCGGGTCGCGACGGTCGCGTCGATCGGCTTGCTGGCCAGCATGCACAGCACCAGCAGTTCGAACAGCGGCATCGGTGTGTCCGCGAGCGTGATACCGGCTTCCTCGGCGTAGGTGGTGCCCGCCTCCTCGAGCAGCCTGCGTGTCGTGTCGTCGTGGCTCATGCCGGACGGCTACCCGGTGCGGCGGTATCGAATCCGCTACTTGGCGGGCAGGCTCTTGGCGCGGTCGACGCCGCGGGCCACCCACGCCGACAGCTGCCGGGTCGTCGCGACCCCGTCGGCGTGCACGCGCAACCAGCCGCGCATCTCGCGTCCTGACATCACCATCGGCTCGACGTGGCGGCGGGACACCAGCGCGTCGGTCTGTTCGGGTGGGACCCGGATCATCAGACCCCCCTGTGAACTGACCACGACCGCCATGTTGCCGTCGATCAGGAAGGCCAGCCCGCCGAACATCTTCTTCTCGTCGACTCCGCGTTCGGACGCGATCAGTTCGCGGACACGGTCGGCGAGGCCGGTGTCGTAGGCCATGGGGTGACGCTAACCGACACCGCGAAAGCGCGTGTCTGTACGGTGACACGCGGTCATCTGCGTACAAACACGCGCTTTCGTCAGCAGCTTCCCGAGCGGCCTTACGCGGCGACCTGCTCCGCCTGGCCGGCAGGCACCAGCGCCTGCGCGACGATGTCGGCGACGTCGGTCATCGGCCGCACGTCGAGTGCCTCCAGCACGTCGGCGGGCACGTCGTCGAGATCCGCCTCGTTGCGCTGAGGGATGAACACGCATCCCAACCCGGCGCGCTGGGCGGCGAGCAGCTTCTGCTTCACCCCGCCGATCGGCAGCACCCGGCCGTTGAGCGTGACCTCACCGGTCATCCCGACGTCGGCGCGCACCTGGCGCCCGGTGGCCATCGAGACCAGCGCGGTCACCATCGTCACGCCTGCCGACGGCCCGTCTTTGGGCACCGCACCGGCGGGGACGTGGATGTGGATGCGACGGTCCAGGGCCTTCGGGTCGACGCCGAGTTTGGCCGCGTGGGAGCGGACGTAGGACAGCGCGATCTGCGCGGACTCCTTCATCACGTCGCCCAGTTGGCCGGTCAGCTGCAGTCCCGGCTCTCCATCGGTCGCGCCGGCCTCGATGTAGAGGACGTCACCACCCATACCGGTCACCGCCAGACCCGTGGCGACCCCGGGCACCGCGGTGCGCTCGGCCGACTCCGGGGTGAAGCGCGGACGCCCCAGGTACGCGACGAGATCGGCCTCGTCGATGACGATCGGTCCAGACCCGGCGGCGAGCTTCGTCGTCGCCTTGCGCATCGCCTTGGCCAGCAGCCGTTCGAACTGCCGCACCCCGGGCTCGCGGGTGTAGTCCGCGGCGATCTTGCGCAGCGCCGCGTCGGTGACGGTGACCTCGTCGTCGGTCAGCGCCGCACGATCGCGCTGGCGCGGCAGCAGGAAGTCGCGGGCGATCGCCAGCTTGTCGTCGGCGGTGTAACCGTCGAGCTCGACCAGCTCCATCCGGTCCAGCAGTGCCGTCGGGATGTTCTCGATGACGTTGGCCGTCGCGAGGAACACCACGTCGGACAGGTCCAGGTCCAGATCCAGGTAGTGGTCGCGGAACGTGTGGTTCTGCGCCGGATCCAGCACCTCCAGCAGCGCGGCCGCCGGGTCACCGCGGTAGTCGGAGCCGACCTTGTCGATCTCGTCTAGCAGCACAACGGGATTCATCGATCCCGCCTCGCCGATGGCCCGCACGATGCGGCCAGGCAGTGCGCCGACGTACGTGCGCCGGTGCCCCCGGATCTCCGCCTCGTCGCGCACGCCGCCGAGGGCGACGCGGACGAACTTGCGGCCAAGTGCGCGCGCGACGGACTCGCCGAGCGAGGTCTTGCCGACCCCGGGCGGGCCGGCGAGCACCATGACCGCGCCGGAACCGCGACCGCCGACGACGGACATGCCGCGCTGGGTGCGACGGGCACGCACGGCGAGGTACTCGACGATGCGGTCCTTGACGTCCTCGAGGCCGTGATGGTCGGCGTCGAGGATCTCCCGGGCGGACTTCAGATCCGTCGAATCCTCGGTGGTCACGTTCCACGGCAGGTCCAGCACGGTGTCGAGCCAGGTGCGGATCCAGCCGCCCTCCGGGCTCTGCTCACTGGACCGCTCCAGCTTGCCGACTTCACGCAGGGCCGCCTCGCGCACCTTCTCGGGCAGATCGGCGGCCTCGACGCGGGCCCGGTAGTCGTCGGTCGACTCGTCACCGTTCTCGTCGAGCTCACCGAGCTCCTTGCGGATCGCCGCGAGTTGCTGGCGCAGCAGGAATTCCTTCTGCTGCTTCTCCATGCCGGTTCGGACGTCCTCGGCGATCTTGTCGTTGACCTCGGTCTCGGCCAGATGGTCACCGGTCCAGCCGATGAGCAGCCGCAGCCGCTCGTCGACGTTCTCGGTCTCCAGCAGCTGACGCTTCTGCACGTCGCTGAGGTAGGACGCGTAGCCGGCGGTGTCGGCCAGCGCGGAAGGGTCGGTGATCTTGTTGACCACGTCGACGATCTGCCATGCCTCGCGGCGCTGCAGCATCGCCAGCAACAGCTTCTTGTATTCGGCGGCAAGCGTTTTGGTCTCGTCGGTGGTCGCGGGTTCGGCGACTTCCTCGACGAGCACCCACAGCGCGGTGCCGGGGCCGCTGGCGCCGGATCCGATGTGGGCGCGTTTCTCGCCGCGCACCACCGCGACCGCACCGCCGCCGGGCAGACGCCCGACCTGCACGACCGATGCCAGCACACCGTAGGTGGGGTAGCGGTCGTCGAGGCGCGGCGCGATCAGCAGCTTGCCGGACTCACTGGCCTGCGCGGCGTCGACCGCGGCGCGGGCGGCGTCATCCAGTTCGATCGGGACGACCATCCCGGGCAGAACGATCGGTTCGGCGACGAAGTGCACGGGGACTTGCAAAGCTTCAGGCATCAATCCTCCTGGGGTACGTTCAACCCAAAGTTGAACCTGCTCGACTCAACCTTGTGGCGCTCACCTTTTGTTCCCCGGGCATTTCGCCCGCAGCGGAATAGCGGGCGGCGGGCAATGGTCGTAGCCCGTATGACCGAGCACGAGGACGGCATCACCGGAAAGGTCGTCGCGATCACCGGCGCGAGCAGCGGGATCGGGGCGGCGACGGCCCGCCGGCTGGCGGCGCGCGGCGCGCGGCTCGTGCTCGGAGCGCGCCGGGTGGATCGGCTGGATGCGCTCGCCGACGAGTTGCGCGCGGCCGGGGCGCAGGTCGTCGTCACCGCGACCGACGTCACCCGGGCCGCGGACCTGGACGCGCTCGTCGCCGCCGCCGTCGCCGAGTACGGGCGCCTCGACGTCCTGGTCGGCAATGCCGGGATCGCGGCGACCGGCCCGATCGCCGACGGCGACGTCGCGGACTGGATGGCGATGGTCGACGTCAACCTGCGTGGCGTTCTGCACGGGTTCGCCTCGGCGACACCGGTTTTCCGGCGTCAGGGGCGCGGCCATTTCGTGACCACGGTGTCGACGTCGGGGCTGAAGATCGTGCCGGGCCAGGGGGTGTACGCCGCGACGAAGAACGCGGTCCGCACGGTGATGGAGGCGCTGCGGCAGGAGTCGACCGACGGCGTCATCCGCACGACGTCGATCTCTCCGGGTTTTGTGAACACCGAGCTCGACGCGTCTGTCACCGATCCCGAATTGCGCAGGCGGGTCCGGGCCGACATGGACGCGTTCGGCCTGGACCCGGACGCGGTGGCCCGCGCCGTCGCGTTCGTCATCGAGCAGCCCGACGGCGTGGAGATCGGCGATCTGACGATCCGCCCGACCGTCCAGGGCTGAGTTTTCGCCGAACTGGGATTCCTGGTCGTGATTTCGGGTCAAACCACAACCGGGAACCTCAGTTCGGCGAAACCGGGGGGGTGCCCGCCCGCACACAGCAGAGAGCCTGCCGCTCGGGGGAAACGGCAGGCTCTCTGGGTGTGGGGTGGGTGCTAGGCCGTGGCCTGAGCCCCCAGAACCCGCTGGATGTCCGGTTTCATCTGCTGCAGCTGCTGTCCCCAGTAGCCCCAGCTGTGGGTGCCCGCCGGCGGGAAGTTGAACACGCCGTTGGTGCCACCGGCCGCGATGTAGTTGTCGCGGAACGCGATGTTGGTGCGCAGCGTGAACCCTTCGAGGAACTGCGCGGCCATCAGGTTCTGGCCCGGGGTTCCGGTGTCCAGGTCAGACGGGGTGCCGGTGCCGCAGTACACCCAGATGCGGGTGTTGTTGGCGACCAGCTGGTTGATGTTGACCATCGGGTCGTTGCGCTTCCACGCCGGATCCGAGGACGGACCCCACATGCTCTCGGCGTTGAAGCCGCCCGCGTCGTTCATCGCCAGCCCGATCAGCATCGGCCACCAGCCCTCGGACGGGTTCAGGAAGCCCGACAGCGAGCCCGCGTAGATGAACTGCTGCGGATGGTGGATCGCGTAGGTCAGTGCGGCGCTACCGGCCATCGACAGACCCACGACCGCATTGCCGGTCCGGGACACGCCGCGGTTGGCCTCCAGCCATGCGGGCAGCTCCTGGGTCAGGAACGTCTCCCACTTGTAGGTGTAGTTCTGCCCGTTGCCGCGTGAGGGCTGGTACCAGTCGCTGTAGAAGCTCGACTGGCCGCCGACGGGCATGATCGTCGACAGACCGGACTGGTAGAACCACTCGAACGCCGGGGTGTTGATGTCCCAGCCGTTGTAGTCCTCCTGCGCCCGCAAACCGTCGAGCAGGTAGACCGCGTTCGGCCCGCCGCCCTGGAACTGGATACGGATGTCGCGGTTCATCGACGGGGAGAAGATGTCCAAATATTCGACGGGAAGGCCGGGTCGGGAGAACGCCCCCGCCGTCGCCGAGTTGCCGGCAACGCCGATCAACCCGGGCAGTGCAACGGCGGCCAGCGCGGCAATCGCCACTCGGCGCATCGTGGCCCGTGCGGAACCCCGCCACTTCTCTGTGAACCTCATAACGGCAACCAACCCACCTTTCTCGTCAAGTCTCGCGCATGCGTGCAATGTGCCGTCGCTGTGCAATGCCCATGAAACACGTTGGGGCTGCGTGGTTACCGCCGCGACACGGCGCTCGGACATCGCGGTTGGCTAACGAAAAGGACTCAGGCCGGATTCGCCGGACATGCGGCGCCGGAGTGCCTTCAGTCGTCGACGGCCGCCATCAGGCGGCGCTCGCTCGCGCGCCGCTCGGCGATCACAGCGCCGAGCACCTGCAACAGAATGGGCTTTCGCCGGACCAGACGCTCGATCTCGTCGCGCGCGATCTCCAGCACGGTGAGCTCTCCGACCGCGTGGGCGGTGGCCAGCACCGGCTCGCGGGTGAGCGCGGTCTGTCCCAGGAAGTCGCCCCGCTCGAGGGTGCGGGCTGGGATCACCGCTCCGTCGCGGTCGGTCACCGTGAGGCTGACCCGCCCCGAGACGACGAACCTCATGCCGAACGGGACCTGCCCGGGCCGCTGCAGAAGTTCCCCGTCGCCATAGCGCACCAATCGCATCACCGCCGCGATGTCGTGCTGTTCCGCCTCGGTGAGCCGCAGCGTCGAGGCCACCGCGCGCATCGCCGAGGTGACCCGTTCCGGTGTGCCGAAGTCGTCGGCGACACCGTCCAGGCGCAAGCCTTCGCGCCGCGCCGCGTACCAGACCCAGCGCCGGAACGTGCTCCGCACCGCCTCGTCCAGGGCGGGGGTGTACAGCGGGATCGACGTCTCGTACTCGGCGCCGCCGAGATAGAGCGTGGTGATCCGGCCGTCGGTACGAACGTCCGGCAGCATCGCGGCGACGGCCGAGAGCATTGCGCACACGTCGTCCGGCGGGTCGCCGGCGTCGAAGTTCGTCACGAGCGTGAGCCGGTGCTCACCCGGCGGGCGGCTGTAGTTGGTGAACGACGCACCGGCGAGTTCGGCATTCGGCATCACCAGAAGGTTGCCGCCGGTGTCGATATGGGTTGCGCGCCAATTGACCTCGACCACTTGCCCGTACGCGGCCGGCCGGCCCGCCGCGGTCGGCACGGTGATCCAGTCGCCGAGCCGGAACGGTTGCTCGAACAGCAGCAGCAGACCCGAGATGATCTGGCCGACCGAGTTCTGAAGTGCCAGGCCGAGAACGATCGAGGTGACGCCCAGCGCGGCGAACAGGCCGCCCACGTTGGCGCCCCAGATGTTGGCCATGATCACGGTGACGCCGACCGCGATCACCGCGAACCGCGCGACGTCGAGGAAGATCGACGGCATTCGCCTGCGCCAGCTGTCTTCCGGCGCCCCTTGGATCAGCGTGGCGTTGAAACCCGACAGCATCAACACCAGCAGGACGATCCCGAAGAGGGTGGCGACCACGCGCACCGAGGTGGCCTCGTCGGAGATCTCCATGGCCTGCACCAGGAGCAGCAGCAGGGCGCCCAGCGGCAGGATGTAGTTGCGCAGCAGTATCACCGGGCGGGCCAGCGCACTGCCGCGTCGTCGCAGCGCGTTGTGCACCTCGGTGAGCAGGACCAGGAGCACCGGGAAGCCGACGGCGACCACGATGGCCCAGACCAACCACGTCGAGTTCAGCACGCTAATCACTGTGGGTGCCCCCGCAGCCGCCAGACCGGTTCGGTTCCGTGCTCGCCGGCCGACTCACCGGCAGCGACGAACTCCAGCGTGTCGTGCATGACGTCGTACACCCGGGCGGTGACATAGATTCCGGCCTGCGGGTTACCTCGCTGCACCCGGAAGGCCAGGTCGACCGTCGCGCCCCACACGTCGTAGGTCAGGGTGGAGCGCCCGACCAGTCCGCTCGACACCGCGCCGTTGTCGATCCCCGCTCGGAGCCGCAGGTCGTACCCGGATTCGGCGGCGTAGCGGTCGACGATGCGGTCCATCTCGATCGCGAAGTCGACGGTGCGCCGAACGTTGTCCAATCGGGGGGTGTTCAGCCCGCAGGCTGCGACATACGCGTCGTGCAGGGTGCGCACGTGTTCGACACCGAGGCTCTCGGCGGCGGCGTCGAACTGCCGGGTCAGGCTGTTGATGACGACCAGCAGCTCCTCGGAGGTCAGCCGGTGCGACAGGTCGTCGAGGCCCAGCACGTCGGCGAACAGCACGGTGACGTTGTTGTGGTCCTGGGCGATGGTTTCCTCTCCGTCGAGGTAGCGCCGCATCACCGGCTCGGGCATCAGGGACAGCATCAGCCGTTCGTTCTCGGCGCGCTGTTCCTCGAGTAACTTCTCCTTGATCGCCAGGTTCTGGCTCATGTCGTTGAATGTCGTTGTCAGATCACCGAATTCGTCGCGCGACCATACCGGGATGTTGACCTCGTAGTCGCCGGCGCCGATCTGCTGGGCGCCGGCCTGCAACCGTCGTATCGGGCGCACGAAAAGCCGGGCCAGCAGCATCGCCGCCAGGCACACCGCGAAGATGATGAGCACCGTCGACAAGACCAGTGTTCGGGTGAACTGGGACACCGGGGCGAAGGCCTCGTCGGTGTCGATCTTGGCGACGATCACCCAGTGCAGGCCCGGTAGATCCACGGGTGAGTAGGACTGCAGCGCCTGGTGGCCCAGATAGTCGTCCTCGATGAGCGCCCCGGTGTTGCCGCGTTGTGCCTCTTCGACGGACTCGGTGTTCACCGGTTGCACCAAGGTGGTGCCACGACGATCGATGGACTCCTCGGCGATCTCGGGCGGGGTGCCGCCGTCGACGACATCGGAGACGAACGCCTCCCGGTTCTCACGAAACAGTCGCGAGTCCGAGCGCATCAGGTCGTCGGGCCCGACCAGAATCGTCTCGCCGGTCTTACCCATCCCGGTGTCGCGCCACTGGCCCTTGGCCGTCATCAGGTCGTTGATCCGCGATATCGGGAACTGGACCGCCATCACGCCGGCGATCTGGTCCTGCGATCCGACGGGGGACAGGAACCACGCGGTCGGTTCTTCCGCGGGCAGATACCAGCCGAAGTCGGTGACACCGACGTAGTCGATCGAGTTGGACGCCAGCGCCTTCTCGTAGGCCTCGGTGAGTTGGCCTTCGCGGTAGGGCCCGGTGAGGATGTTGGTACCCAGGTCGGGTCCCTTGTACGCCGAGTAGACGACGTTGCCGTCGGTGTCGAGCAGCAGTAGGTCTTCGAATTCGAAACGGTGCACGATTTCGCGGAAGAACTCGTTGAAGCGGGCATTGGCCGCCGACCACCTGCTGCCGTCGCGCGCATCGTCGAACTCGATCGCCCGCTCCCAGTTCTCGAACGGGGCCGAGTACAGCGCCTGCAGGTACCGCTGCGGGTTCGATTTGGGCAGCAGGGCCCGGACGTCGACGCGGTTGCCGCCGTCGTCGAGCGTCATGTCCGCGAACATGCGGTCGTAATACCGGCGCAGCGACGCCGCCTGCCCGATGTTGATGGTCGCCGCGTCCAGTTCGGCGAAGCCTGCGGTGAACGCTGCGATCGCCTCCGCCGCTGTGTTGCCCCGGGAGTAGATCGCCAGAGAGTTCTTCAGGTCCGAGAACTGTGTCTCCAATTGGCGTGACTGTGACTCGCGGATCTCGGTGAGGCGGTCGAACACCGAGGCGCGCAGCGACGACCGGCCGGACTGGTAGCCGATCGCGCCGACCACGGCCGCCGACAGGATGCTGGTCAGAAGGAGCATCAGCAGCAGCTTGGACTGGATGCTCATCCTGGACAGCACGCCGTGGCGCCCGCGTCTCTTCCTCAGTTTCTCGGGTGCACGCACGGTCCTCGGGAAAAATGTCATTCAGATCACACATTCCCTGCCAGGGCTGGGGGTAAACGGAGCCGTGTCCGCCGATGACCCGTACGACCTCGCGCGTTTCGTCCAGGCGCAGCAGGGCAGCTATGCGGGTGCGTTGGACGAACTGCGGGCCGGCGCCAAACGCGGCCACTGGATTTGGTTCGTGTTCCCCCAATTGCGCGGGCTGGGGCGCAGCGCGACCGCCGAGAAGTACGGCATCCGCTCGCTGGAGGAGGCCCGCGCCTACCTGGCGCACCCGGTCCTCGGGCCGCGGTTACGCGAGTGTGCGTCGGTGCTGGCCACCCATGCCGGGCGGTCGGCGACCGACATCCTCGGCTATCCCGACGACCTGAAGGTGCGATCGTCGATGACGCTGTTCAGCCGGGCGGCCGACGGGGACGACCGAGCACCGTTGCGCGCCGTCCTCGACGCGTTCTACGACGGCCGCGACGATCCCGTGACCCTCGAGCTGCTCACCGCGGATTCAGGATGAGCCAGCCGTGGGCGGGCACCACGACGTCGGGAACGACCTCGGCCGGCGGCGCCCCCGATCCGGCGACGATCTCGGCGTGCCCGATTCCGAGTCCGGTCAGCGTCAACGGCAGCGGTTCGTCATCGACGTTGAGAGCCACGACGAGGGCGTCATCGTCGTTGCGGGTGATGTAGACGTAGCCGCCGTTGGTCACCGACAGCGGTGTGGTGCGCGCGAAGCGCAGCCACGGATGCCTGCGGCGCAACCCGATCAGATGCTGATGGGTGCGGTACAGCTGGTGGCCGTGCTCGCCCACACCGTCGAAGGGCGAGGTGAATTCGGGCCGCACCGCGTCGTCGCCGCCGAACCGTTCCTCTTTCACCCCGCGGTAGGCGACTTCGTCACCGGCGTACACGCTCGGGGTGCCGCCGGTGGTGAGCAGGACGACCAGGGCGTGCTCGACGTGGACGGGGTTCTCCAACTGGCTGGCGATCCGGGTGACGTCGTGGTTGCCGATGAACGTCAGTGGCACAAAGGTGTCGAGGAATTCGTTGTGCCGGGTCAGTGCCCAGTCGAGTTCGTGGAAGTTGACGTCGTTGATGCTGCTCCAGATCGCCTTCCACAGTTCGTATTGCGTGACGGAGTCGAAGCCGGAGTCGCGTACGCGGGCCGCGTAGTCGCCGTGGATCACCTCGCCGACGAACCACGCCTCCGGATGGCTCTCCCGGACCCGGGGCAGTACCTGCGCCCAGAACGCGTCGGGTACGGCGTAGGCGGCGTCGAGACGCCAGCCGTCGGCGCCGCGGTCCAGCCAGTGCCGCATCACGTCGACGGTGTAGTCGATGACCTCGGAATTGCGGTGGTTCAACGCGATCAGGCCGCCGTGACCTTCGAAGGTCACGAACTCGCCGCCGCGTGTGCGGAACCACGAGGTGTCCCCGCCTTCGACGGCGTCCCGGTATCGCGGGAAGTCGGTGCCGACGTGGTTGAACACGCCGTCGAGCAGAATCCTCAGGCCGCGCCTGCGCGCCTCGGCGACCAGGTGGTCGAAATCGCCGTCATCGCCGAGCCGGGGGTCGATGCGGTAGTGGTCGGTGGTGTCGTAGCCGTGGGTCGAGGACGCGAAGACGGGACCGAGCGCCAGTCCCGACGTGCCGAGTTCCAGCGCGTAGTCGAGCCAGTCGACGAGGCGCCGCAACCTGTGCTCGTCAGGACCCGGAGCCGGATCGGCAGGGTGGGCGCCGACGAACCCGAGCGGGTACACCTGCCACCAGATCGCGTGCTCTACCCACGCCGGCTCGGTCATATCGGCTCCTCGCGCAAGCGCTCGTCGGTCATATCGCTCGAAAAGCCCTCTCGTACAACGCCTTCATCTCCTCCGTCAGCTCCGCCGCCGGGCCGTCGACCGCGACTCCGGGGGCGACCGCCGTGATGGGCAGCCCGGCCACCGGCGGCGGCGGGGCATTCCACTCGGCCAGCCACCGGGTCAGCTGCGCCGACGACGCGGCGTACACCACGCGCCCGAGACCTACCCACGCATGCGCGGCCGCACACATCGGGCAATGTTCCCCGCTGGTGTACACGGTGGCCCGGGCCCGCTCGGCGGGACTCAGGTGCTCGACGGCCCATTTCGCGATCGCGTATTCCGGGTGCCGGGTCGCATCACCGTCCTTGACGCGGTTGTGGTCCTCGAAACGGGTCACCCCGTCGCCGTCGAGCAGCAGCGAGCCGAAGGGCTCGTCGCCGCCGTCGAGCGCCTCACTGGCGAGCTCGACGCATCGCCGCAGGTGACGCAGGTCCTCGTCGGTGACTGCCACAGCCGGATTCTACGCAGCGCGGCGCATGGGGTGGGCCGCGCATCGGGCGCGCATAGGGTAGGAAAGGGACGTGACCGCCTTCGGTTGGCACTGCAACGAGATCGAGGCCCAGGCCGACCTGTTCGCCGGCCACCTCGAGGGCTCGGATCTGTCGGCGCCCGTTCCGTCGTGTCCCGGTTGGTCGGTGGCGCAGCTGACCCGCCACGTCGAGGCCGGCTTGCGTTGGGCGCACGAGATCGTCTCGACCAGCGCGGCAGCACCTCCACCCGAGACCGCGCTGCGGCAGCTCGCGGCGGTGTCCGACGACGACGGCGCCGCACTGGGGGCGGTACTGCGTTCGGCGGCGTCGGATCTCGCGCGCGTGCTGCGTCGTGCGGGACCGGACGCGCAGATGTGGTGCCCGGTTCCCGGGGGCGGCAGCGCGTTCTACGCGCGCCGGTTCGCGCACGAGGCGGCGGTGCACCGCGCCGACGCCGCGCTGGCACTGGGCCACCAGTTCGTGGTCCCCACCTTCGTCGCGATCGACGGTGTCGAGGAGTGGCTCGAACTCGGTTGCCTGCCCTTCCATTTCGAGGTCCATCCGTGGATGCGTGACCTGCTCGGGCCCGGTCGGACGATCGGGCTGCACACGACCGACACCGACGACCACTGGATTCTCGACTTCACCGGGGATGTGCTGGCCTGGCGCCGCGGGGCCGAGCAGGCCGCCGCCGATCTGCGCGGGCCCGCCGCTGATCTGCTCCTGGTGCTCTACCGCCGCAAGCCGGTGAGCACCGTGGCGGTCCGCGGCGACGCGGGGCTGGTCGACTTCTGGTTGGACAGGGTCGGATTCGCCTGACCTGTCAATCGCAGCAGGATCTCGCGGCGACATCCAGCCGGCATGCGCAGGAGGCCGCGATCGGCACGTCGGCGCGGGCGGCGGCGAGCTCGAGCTGTTTGCCGATGATCACGGCTTCGGCGTCGCGGCCCAGCCGGGTCAGGCACTCGTGGTAGCCGTGCAGGCTCCACACGTTGCCCGGGTGCTGGCACGGCCTGCTCAGCGTCGGGTCCAGCCCCAGATCGGCGGCGTACACCGCGGCGGCGTCCTCGACCCGGCCCTGCTCCAGCAGCAGCGCGCCGAGCGCGTGCCGGGTGGGCTGCATCCATCCCCAGGGTTCGTCGTACGGGAGCGAGTCGTCGAGCTCGACCGCCCGCCGCAGATGTGCGAACGCTTCGTCGAATTTCCCGGCTCGGTAGTCGATCTCACCGTCCAGCATGGCTGAGGCCACCGCCAGGATGTCGCGGCTGGTGTTGTTGAACAGATACCGGCTTTCCGGGATCCGGGCGTAGGCGGCGGCGAACGAGTCGCGTTCGGCGCATGCCTGGTCGAGGTTGCCGCTCGCCGCGTGCGCGACACCGCGTCCGTAGTGGATGGTCGCCGTGGTCGTGCAGTACAGCGACGTGTCCTCGGGCAGCGGGGCGGCGATCAGTTCCTCCCACCGTCCGAACCGCACCAGTACGTGGACGCGCAGCGGGACGAACGCTTCCAGCCAGTCCGCCATGGGAGGTGACTCGATGGCGAGCAGTTGCGGTGTCAGTTGTTCGGCGAGCTCGTCGGCGGCCCGCAGCGCGATCGACGAATTCCCTTCGAACATCGCCGAATACACCACGAAGTGTAGGTTGTGCGCCCGGTAGAGCGAATAGAAGTTCAGCGGTCCTCGCGTTTCGACGAAGCGGTGGTCCACCTGCACCGCGGCCAGGTTGGCGACCACAGAATCCCGGTAATTGCCGCACAGCACGTCGATGTGGCTGGGCATGTGCTGGAGGTGGCCGGCGTCGGGGACCAGGCCGCGCAGGAGGTCCGCCGCGGGCAGGGCGGCCTGCGGTGTGGTCGACATTTCCATCGTGTGGATGTAGAGGTGCAGGATTCCCGGATGCCTGCGGCCGGCCTCGGTGGCGAGGGCGTCCTCGAGGAGGCGTCTGGCCTCCACGACACGGGAACCGGGCGCGGGCTCACCGGTTCGGCTGTCCCACAACGCCCATGCGGTGACGTTGAGCAGCGCGTCGGCCGCCAGTGCCGCGACGTCGACGTCGTCGGGGTGGTCGGCGGCCAGCGCGGCCATCGCATCCGCGTAGGCGGTGTGGCCGGCGGTCAACGTGTCTGCGTCGGCCGGATCGCCGGTGGGGAAGCGGGCCGTGAGCGCGTCGATCAGGCGCCGTTCGAGCACCGAGGCCCGCCCTTTGGCCGCGAGCCGGAGTTCTGTGCGTGCCCGCGCCAGCGACGCCGCGAGGTCGACGGGGTCGAACGCCTCCCAGCCCTTGTTGTAGTTCGGCCCGACCGCGTAGGCGATGCCCCAGCGGGCGAACGCGAAGTCCGGGTCGAGTTCCAGCGCGCGTTCGAAGCAGTGGATGGCTTCCTCGTGGTTGAACGCGTACGACCAGACCATGCCGCGGTCGAACCAGATCTGCGCGTTCTCGGATGTGGTGTCAGTCCGGCGATGATACGAGCCGAGGTCGTAGTACGGTTCGGCCTCGTTCGGCACGCTCGACGCGGCGGTCATATACCGCACGATAATTCACCCTGGCTGCGGTCGCGCAGATTGCGAGGAAAGCCCCTGCCGCGGCCCACGCCGCCAGCGTCAACAGTGGTGCCACGGCACCGTGTCCGTCGAAATAGGTGATACTGCGCAGCAACTCGACCCCGGATCCCTGCGGGACCACATCGGTGAACGTGGAATAGAACCCCGACAGCAGCGGGCGTCCCACCGGACCCGCCGCCGCGGCGTTACCGATCACGACGAGGAACAGCCCCAGCGCCACCGACGGCACCGCCCCGAACGCGGTCGCGACCCCGGTGATGGCGCCGCCGACGGCGATCGCGTAGAGCCACAGCACGCCGAAGACCTGCCACGGGTGCGCGGTCAGCGCGTCCAGCCCAGGGCCGACATAGAGGGTCACCAGTCCGGCCAGTACCGCCGAGAACACCGACAGCGACACGGTGCGTAGCGCGAGCATCACCGGCGTGCGGACCGTACCCATCAACCGTCCGAGCAGCGCCGCACCCAGCGACGCGCCGATCGAGAGGAAGATGACCGCGTAGAACTCGACGGTTCCGGACGGGTCGCCGGCCGAGGTCGGCGCGACGTCCTCGACGACTGCGGCGAGACCGGTCTGCTCGGCAGCCTGTCGGCCGACCGATTCGGCGGCGACCGCGACGCTGTGGCCGCCACCACCCGCGACGAAGATCGTCATCCTGCCCTCGGGGTCCACGGCGAATGCGGTGTCGGCTTTGCGCTCGAGGACCTGCGCCCTCGCGTCGGCGGCGTCGCCGAACTCGTTGACCGTCAACACATCCTGTTGGCGCAGCGCGTCGACGAAGGTCGCCGGCCCGGACGCCGCCACCGTCATGTGATGCAGCGTCGGTTTGGCGAATGCGCCGGAATAGCTCGCCACCATCGCGAGCACGAAGACGGTCAGGCCGGCCAGGGCCAGCACCGTGGTGCGGATCGCGGCGCGATCGCGGATCGGGGGGAGTTCCGGTGAGTGGTGTCTACCCACGGTCGGGTCCTTTCTGGATCGACGCAGTGCCCAGCAGTGCATCGACGGTGTCGAGTGCCGCGCGCACCCGGGCGTGCAGATCGGGGGCGTCCGGGTCTTCCATCCAGGACCTCAGGACCTCCACGAACCCGCCCACCAGGAAGCGGGTGACCGCGTCGGCTGGAACAGGGGAGACCGCGTCGAGCACGGCGAGGCCCTGTTCGGCGATCTGGCGGCAGGGTGTGACCAGTGCGTCGCGGTAGGTGACGAGCACATGTTGGTGGACGGTGCTCGATACGGCGTTGCGGCACAACGGCGAATGCTGCGCGGCGAACCCGAACAACTCAAGAATCCGTGCGCGCGCGTCGGTGCCGTCGTAGATGGGCATGGCGGAATCGAAGGCGTGGCTGAATGCGGCGGCCACCACATCGTCGCGGTCGCGGAAATGGCGGTAGAAGACCTGACGGCTGACCTGGGCGTGCGCGGTCAGATCGCCGACCGAGATCGCGTCCACCGGATGCTCGTGGGCGAGCGCGAACGCCGCATCCCGGAGCCGGGTATGGACCCGCTCCGCACGTGGATCGGCACTGCGGCTGCGTAAGCGCATGACGTGAGGTTAGAAGACTTTGTTTACAGTTGTCCATGAAATGTTAGGTCGACTAAGTCACCTTGTGGGCGTCCGTGTGATCGGCCATACCCACGTCATCGGGGGCCACGAACCACTCCCGCAGGAAGTCCGTCAACGCGGCGATGTCGCCGGCATCTCCGCGTGCCGCCAGATAGCCGTCCGGCCGAACCAGTAGCCACCCGTCGTCGCGGCCCGGCCGCACCGTCACCACCCCGTACCACCGACGGGTCGCGTCGCGGGCCGTCGCGTCATCGGTGAACAACGTCAGCGCGCCCAGGTCGAGTTCGTCGTACAGCCCGTCCGCGTCGGGCACCCGGTCACCCGCCCCGAACGGCCCGCCCCGGTAATCCGCCGAGAGTTGCCCGAACATCGCCGCGGCCGCCTCCTGCACCCGCGATCGCCCAAGGGCTCTCGGCGCCATACGGATTCGCACCTCGTGTACGACACGATTGGTCGAGTTGAAGACGCGCGTACCGATCTCGGTGAACCCGATCACCTTCCGGATCACCGGCAGTCGCTCTGAGGAATACGTCTCCAGCACTGCGGGTTTCGCGCGGCCGTCGAGCACCATCGCCAACTTCCAGGACAGGTTGATCATGTCCTGCACCCCGAGGTTCATACCCTGCCCGCCCGCCGGACTGTGCACATGAGCCGCATCTCCGCCGAAGAACACCCGACCCTTCCGCAGTGTCTTCATGTGCCTGCTGTTGATCCGGAATCGTGAGCTCCAGTTCATCGAGTGCAACCGCGCCGGCACGTGCACCACCCGGTCGAACAGCACCTGAATGTGTGCGAGCCCGACCTCACCCGCATCGGTGGCGATCCCGCCGGGATCGGTCGCCATCAGCCGGAACCGGCCGCCGCCCATCGGGAACACCGCGAAGAATCCGTTGGCGGCAAGGAAGATCGACACCTCGTCGGACGGTAGATCGCCGTCGATGTGCAGGTCGGCCAGCACGTAGTTGTGGGGGAGTGTGCGCCCGGCGAACCCGAGTCCCAGGGCTCTGCGGATCGTGCTGTGCGGGCCGTCGGCCGCGATGACGTACGAAGCGCGCACCGTCTCGTCGGTGCCGCTGCTGCGCATCGTGACGTCGACGCCCTCGGCCGACTCGCGCACCGCGGTGACCGTCACGCCACGCTCCACCTTGATGCCTTGCCGGGCAAGCTGCTCGATCAGCAGTCGTTCGGTCTCCGATTGCGCAAGCATCAGGATGAAGTTGAATTCGCTGGGCATTCGGTGCAACTCGATCGAGGCGAGACGGCAACCCGACGCATACAGCGTGGCGCTTCCGGCCCGGTTGCCCAGCGGCAGCATCCGGTCGCCGACACCGCGTACACGCAGCAGTTCCAGCGTGCGCGCCTGCACGGCCAGTGCGCGTGACTCCGGTGATGGTCGCTCCGCGCGGTCGACGATGCGGACGGCGACGCCCAGCCGGGACAGCTCGAGCGCCGCGGTCAGGCCGGTGGGTCCGGCCCCTGCGATCAGAACGGCGGTGGATGCCGACGGCGGCTGACCGGACATGGTGAACTCCTTCGCGCTAAGTCGACTCTGCACTAAGTCAACGGATGTTGACTTATACGATAGGCCGGTGGGGGCATAAGTCAACACCTGGTGACTTATGCTCTGCACATGACGAGACCGCGCAATGCCGAGGCCACCCGGGCGGGCATCCTGACAGCCGCGCGCGCGCGATTCGGGGCCGACGGCTACGACCGGACCACGCTGCGGGCCATCGCCGCCGACGTCGGCGTGGACCCAGCCCTGGTGATCCGGTATTTCGGCAACAAGCAGCAACTCTTCGCGGCGGCAGCGGAGTTCGAGCTCCACCTGCCCGACCTCACCGAGCTGACCCCGGATGAGATGGCCGACGCGCTGCTGGAGCGGTTCTTCGCGGTCTGGGAGCGCGACTCCACCTTCATCGCTCTCCTGCGCGCGGCGATGACGAGCGACGCGGCGGCCGAGACCATGCGTCAGGTGTTCGCCACCCAGGTGGCGCCGACCATGTCCAAGGTCGTCACCGACAATCCGGGTCCGCGTGCCGCGCTGATCGGCTCTCTCGTGATCGGGATGGCGACCACCCGCTACGTGATCAAGGCGCCCGCGGTCGCCGCACTCGGCCACGACGAACTCATCCGGTGGGCGCGCCCCCTCATCCGCGATCTGCTCGTCGGGCCACCCCCGCGGTGACACCCGGATTGACACGTGTTCTAGTCGAGGGGTGCTGGACTACACCCACGTGGACGGATTGAGCGCAGCCGACATCGCCCGGTTGCGTGCTGTGTACGAACCCCTCACCCAGTCAGTGCGCGAACTCATCGACGCGACGATCCGCACCGAGGTGGACGCCGACGCCGTCGCAGCCGCCAAGGCCGAGATCGACTCCGCCACCGCGCGGTTGCGGGCTGTGCAGTGCGAAGGCTCGTTCGGGGTCCAGACCGGGGCGGACGGCCAGTCGATGCCGTGGGGCAACGCGGTGATCGGCGTGCGCAATCCGAGCGCGCCGCCGCTGGTCATCCACAAGGACGGCGACGGCGGGGCCCGCAGCGACTTCTACCTCGGAGCGGCCTTCGAGGGTCCGCCGGGGCATGTGCACGGCGGGGTCTCGGCCAAGATCCTCGACCACATCCTCGGCGACGCGGCGAGCAAGCCGGGCGCGCACCGCCTGACCGGCACCATCACGGTGCGTTACCGGCGCCTGACGCCGCTGGGGCGGCTGCATTCCGAAGCGCGGGTGACTCACACCGACGGGTTCAAGACCTACGCGGTCGGGCACATCGCCGACGCCACCGGAATCACCGTGGAGGCCGAGGCGGTGTTCATCGAGCCGCGCTGGGCGCGGGGATGACCTCGATCGCGTTCAGATAGCGCGCGATCGCGCTGGCCTCGGCGACGAGCACGCGTGATGAACCGTCGTCGGCGCCGTACCTCGAAGCGGCCTCCCGCAGCCGCTGCGCCGCGGCCTCCAGTTCGGCGGAGTCGACCGTCCACGGCGACGCCGCCGTCGGCGGGTCCCCGCACAGCGCCTCCACATACTCGTCCACCGTGACCGCGAACTGACGGTCCTCGATCGTCGGCTGACCCTGTGGCAGGTTCGCCTCCAGCGTGGCGCACGACGCCGTCAGCGAGTTCACCGCGGTGCGGTAGGAGCGCAGCCAGTGCCGCAACTCGGGCGCCTCCATCCGCATCGCGCCCGATGTCGCCTCGAACGCCGCCCTGGCCCGGTACGCCCGCTGCCATGCGGCGCTCAGCGCGTCGGCAGGATGTTCCATCGCGTGCACGTAGCCCTTGATCACCGTTGCGGCGTAGTCGATCTCGGTCTTGAGCAGCTCGCCGGCACGTTGCGCCAGCCGCGTCAGCTGATCGTCGGGTAGCACGACGTGCGAGACGACGGCCAGACCGCCGCCGATGAGCGTGGCCAGCACGGGGTCGGTCATCGAGGGCGGTGCGCCGTCGCGGCTCACTTCGAGCAGGAACATCGCGGCCGCGGCCACCGCGGACGACATCGCGATGAACCCCAGCCCGGACACGAGGTAGGCGGACGCGATCCCGACCACCGCGAAGACCGCCGACACCCATGTGGGCGGGTCGAGAAGGATCAGCACGGTGGAGGCGGCGACGATGCCGACGAGGCTGCCCGCCAACCGGCCGACACAGCGGGTGTAGGTGTGGGCGGTCTCCGGTCGCAACACCAGCAGCACGGTCAGCAAAATCCAGTATCCGTACGGCACATGGGCCAGGTGCTCGATCGCGCAGCCGGCGACGATCGCCGCGGCGAGCCGGACCGAGTGGCGCAACACCGGGGAGCGTCGCCGCAGATGCCCACGTACGGTCTCGATCGCCGCGCGCACCGACGACGGCAGTTCTGACCGGCGCAACCGGACCGCGTCGGGGGTGGACGGAACGAAGTCGCCGAGACGCATCGCCACCACTTCGTGCAACAGGGCCGAGAGCCGCTGGACCGGGCCGGATTCCGGACCCTCGACGTCGGCGACCACGGAGTCGAACCGGGTGATCGCCACGTCGGTGCGGACGCGCCCAGAACGGCTGGTGTCCGCCACCGCCATCATCGTGTCGGCGGCCTCTTCCAGAACCCGGTCCAGTGCGTCGGACCGGGATCCGGAAGCGATGTCGGTCAACGTCGCGGCGATGCGTTCCGGCAGTGCGTACCAGCCGCGGTAATCGGCAGGCCGACGCGATGTCGGGCGCGTCGTTCTGGTGAATGCTTCGCGAAGCGCGACCAGCGGTTCGGTGTCGACGCGCCAGCCGTCCCGGTCCTCGACGAGGCGGCGCGTGTCGGTGGCCAGCGACCGGTACGCGGTGACCACCGCATCGCGCTGATCCCGCCATCTCTGCGGCGGCCAGATCGCGATCACCGCGGCCTGGGTCAGTGCGCCGGCAACGGCGAGGGCGGCGGTCCACGGTGCGGCAGTCAGCGCGGGCGAGGCCACCTGCGCGCCGACCAGCAACGCGCCGGACGCGGCGCCGAGCAGTCCGGTGTTGGGTCCGTTCGCCCACAGCATTGCCGCGCCGGCGCACCACGCCGCCGCCACGACGACGAAAAGCACAGGGACCGAGGCGGTCAGCGCACCGAGCAGTACCGCGCCACCGGCGAGCGCCGAGGCCAGATACACCAGCGGCACGCGGGACCGAGGGCTGTCCTGAAACGCGCAAGCACCGGCGATCGCGGCGGCTCCGCCCGCGGTGGTGGCCGAACCCGGTGGACCCCACTGCATCGCGATCGCAGTGATCGCCGCCACCGCAACCAGACTGCGCAAGGCCGCAGCGAGATCCGGCAGCGCCGGACGCACCGCGAGACCCTTGATCACTCGTCCATTCTGACCCGGCTATGTTCGCCGGGTGGAGAAAGTGATGATCACCCTGCGTGGCGCGCCCGGCGACGAGGCCTGGTGCACCCGGCTGCGCACCGACGTCGCCCGGCAACTGCTGGCCACCGGTGCGCCCGGGCTGACCGTCAACGTGCGCGACGCGGCGGTGACCGATTCGCTGATGACGTTGACGACCCTCGAACCGCCGGTGATCGCACTGGTCAGCATGTGGACGCCGCAATACTACGGTGAGCAGATCCGCACCGCGACAACGGTATTGGCGGAGCTGTGCGACCAGGCCGCGGCGTACCTGGTCACCGAGTCGGTGCCGCTGCCCGGTCCGCGGACCGACCCGGGCGTGCGGACGCCGGGGCTGGCCAACGTCGCGTTGCTGCGCAGACCGGGCGGACTCGACGAGCGCACATGGTTGCACCGTTGGCATCACGACCACACCCAGGTCGCGATCGACACCCAGGCGACGTTCGGGTATGTCCAGAACACGGTGGTGCGCGCGCTGACCGACGACGCCGCGCCGGTCGACGCGATCGTCGAGGAGCTGTTCCCGATCGAGGCCACCGCCGACCTGCACGCGTTCTTCGGTGCCGCCGACGACGCCGATCTGAGTGATCGGATGTCCAGGATGGTGGCCAGTACGACGGCGTTCGGGGCCAACGAAAACGTCGACACCGTGCCGACGAGCCGCTACGTGCTGCGCGACCCGTTCCCGGCTTCGCCCGATGCGACGGCCGGCCGCGATAGCCTGCAGCCGTGACTTTGCAGATCAGCGACGAGAACCGGGTCCGCACGCTGGTGTTCGACCGGCCCGAGGCGCTCAACGCGTTCAACCAGGAGCTCTATCTCGCCACCGCGACGGCGCTGCGTGACGCCGCCGAGGACCCCGAGGTCGCCGTGGTGCTGCTGACCGGGGCAGGGCGCGCGTTCAGCGCGGGCAACGACCTCAAGGAGATGCAGGCCGGTATCGCCGACGGGTCGCTGACCTCCGAGGGCAGCCACTTCACCACGATGATCGACGCCCTCATCGAGTTGCCCAAGCCGTTGATCTGTGCGGTCAACGGGGTCGGGCTCGGTATCGGCACCACGATCCTGGGCTACGCCGATCTGGTCTTCATGTCCTCGACTGCGCGGTTGAAGTGCCCGTTCACCAGCCTCGGGGTGGCACCCGAAGCCGCATCGTCGTATCTGCTGCCGCAGCTGATCGGACGGCAGAATGCCGCCTGGCTGCTGTTGTCGTCGGAATGGGTGGACGCCGAGGAGGCCAAACGGATGGGCATCGCCTGGAAGGTGTGCGAGCCCGACGACCTGCTGCCCGAGGCGCGCAGGCACGCCGAAATCCTTGCGTCCCGCTCGATTCCGAGCCTGGTCGCGGTCAAGAAGACGATGGTGGCGCCCTACCGAGATGAGATCGCCGCGGCCACCGCGCGGGAGAACGCGCACTTCCAGGAACTTCTCGGTGGAGCCGCCAATGCTGCCGCGCTGGCCGAGTTCACCGGCAAGGGCTGATTCAGCCCACGCTCTCGCGCTTGCAGTCGACGGCTTGGAAGTGTGCCTCGATGATCGTCCTGAGGGTTCGCCGGCATCTGCCGCAGTCGCCGCCCGCGCCGCAGGCCTCCGCGATCTCTTTCGAGGTCCGTGCACCGTTGGCCACCACTTCGTGGACCACATGGCTGGTGGTCCCGGTGCAGAGGCAGACGAACATGCGCGGCTATCCCTGTCCGCCGACGCTCATCAGGTGGGCGAACCGGCCGACGAAGCGGGTCGGATAAGGGCCCATGCCCGCATTGGCCATCCATTCGGCGGCCGCATCGGGATGCTCGATCCACTGCCTGGCGCTGGCCTCGTCGGCGATCTCCTGCAGGATCAGCACCTCGTGGCCGTCGTCGAGGGCGCGGTAGACCCAGATCTTGCGGACCCCGCCGCGGCGGAACCGGTCGAGTCCGTCGTGCACCTTGTCCATCAACGTCGGGACGTCGTCGACCGAGGACATCACGCCGACCACCACGCGGCCCACGTGTCCTTCTGAGCCGTCACCGAGCAGGTCGATCTTCTCGACGACCTCCCCGCCGAATACCGGCGGGATATCGTCTGCGCCGGAAATGTTGAACCATTCGAAGATCGCCGGCGATCTCAGTACCTCTCGAATGGAGCGCGCGTGGTGAATTCCGATGGTGGCGAGTACACGGCGCGGTTCCCAAATGGATTCGTACAACACGACGTGATGGGCACCGATCGAGGCGAGGCCGTCGCGGTGCTTTTCGAGCCATTTCCACATCACGTCGACATCGTCGACCTTGAAATCACAGGCAAGAATGAATGAGTGCAAGTCGTACTCACCCATTGGTTACCCTTACCTATAGTCCGGCAAAAAACGTTAGCGCAGTCTAACCTTACTTAGCGTAGGCAGTCCAGACTTCCGCGCTGATCTGCGACTGGAGTCGCCGGACGATCCGGCGAACCACCCGGACGGGGCGAAAAGACCGGGTTTTGTGCCTCGTTCCCGGCGCCCCTTTGGACTAGATTGAAATGTGCTCGCACTCAGCCCGTGCAGATAGCGCACGCCCTCGGCCCACGATGTTCTTAGGAGCAGATGATGCAAGGCGATCCCGAAGTTCTGAAATTGCTCAACGAGCAATTGACGAGCGAACTGACGGCGATCAACCAATATTTCCTCCATTCGAAGATGCAGGACAATTGGGGCTTCACCGAATTGGCCGAACACACCCGCAAAGAATCGTTCGAAGAAATGGTTCACGCGGAGGAGATCACCAACCGGATCCTGATCCTCGACGGTCTGCCGAATTACCAGCGGCTGTTCTCGCTGCGCGTCGGGCAGACCGTGCGCGAGCAGTTCGAGGCCGACCTGGAGATCGAGAAGGAGGTCGTCGCGCGCCTGAAGCCGGGCATCATCATGTGCCGCGACAAGGGTGACGCGACCTCGGCCACGCTGTTCGAGAAGATCCTCGCCGACGAGGAATTGCACATCGACTACCTCGAGACACAGTTGGAGTTGATGAACAAGCTCGGCGAGGAGCTGTATCTGGCCCAGTGCGTGTCGCGGCCGCCGCAGTAACCGATTAGAGACGCCGCGCGCGGGAAATCCTGCCCCGGCGCGCCACGACCACGGCGCGCCGGAAGGGTAGGTATGACGGCGTCTCCGGCACCATCACGGACAGCCACTCCGAGCGGAGTGGCTGCCGATACGGACCGCGACGAAGGTCCGGTCGAGCCGGTTCCGGTGAGCACCCGACGCCGCAACGTCATCTTCGTCGCGGTGGTGCTCGGCATGTTGTTGGCGGCGCTGGACCAGACCATCGTCGCGACCGCGCTGCCGACCGTGGTCGCCGATCTGGGCGGGGCAGGGCACCAGTCCTGGGTGGTCACCAGCTATCTGCTGGCGTCGACGGTCTCGACCGCGATCGTCGGCAAGCTCGGAGACCTGTTCGGCCGCAAGGTGATCTTCGCCGCGGCGGTGGTGTTCTTCCTGATCGGCTCTGTGCTGTGCGGGATCTCGTCGTCGATGGACATGCTCGTCGCATCTCGCGCGCTGCAGGGCATCGGCGGCGGTGCGCTGATGGTGACCGCCACGGCACTGATCGGCGAGGTGATCCCGCTGCGTGACCGCGGCCGCTACCAGGGTGCGCTCGGAGCGGTGTTCGGTGTCACGACGGTGATCGGACCACTGCTCGGCGGCTATTTCACCGACCACCTGACCTGGCGGTGGGCGTTCTGGATCAACGTCCCCATCGGCATCGTGGTGCTGGTCGTCGCGCTGGCCACCATCCCGGCGCTGGGTGCGCGGTCGCGTCCGGTGATCGATTACGCGGGCATCGTGCTCATCGGCCTCGGCGCGTCCGGGCTGACTCTGGCGACCAGTTGGGGTGGCAGCACCTACCCGTGGGCGTCACCGATGATCATCGGACTGTTTCTCGGATCGATCGTCGCCGTGGCGGCGTTCGTGTGGGTCGAACTGCGCGCCGAGGAGCCGGTGCTGCCGATCCGGCTGTTCTCGAGCCCGGTGTTCACCGTGTGCTGCGTGCTGTCGTTCATCGTCGGCTTCGCGATGCTCGGCGCGCTGACCTTCCTGCCCACGTTCATGCAGTTCGTCGACGGCGTGTCGGCGACGGAGTCGGGGATACGTACCCTGCCGATGGTCGCCGGGCTGCTGCTCACGTCGACCGGAAGCGGGGCGCTCGTCAGCCGCACCGGTCGTTACAAGATCTTCCCGGTCCTCGGCACGGCGGTGATGGTGCTGGGCTTCGTGCTGCTGTCGCAGATGGACGCCACCACGCCGGTCTGGCAGCAGAGTGTGTACCTGTTCGTGCTCGGCACGGGCATCGGTATGTGCATGCAGGTTCTCGTGCTGATCGTGCAGAGCACCGCGAATTTCTCCGATCTCGGCGTCGCGACCTCGGGCATCACGTTCTTCCGGACCATCGGAAGTTCCTTCGGTGCGGCCATCTTCGGATCGTTGTTCGCGAACTTCCTCAACGCCAGGGTGCCGACTGCGCTCGCCGAGAGCGGAGCGCCACCCGCCGCCGCCGAGTCGCCGCGACTGCTGCACGAGCTGCCCGATGCGGTGGCCGCCCCGATCGTCGGGGCGTACGCCGACTCGCTGGGGATGGTGTTCCTGTGCGCGGCGCCGGTGGCCGTGGTCGGCTTCCTGGTCGCGCTGACGCTGAAGCAGGTCCCGTTGCGCGAGATGGAGACCACGGCGGCGCTCGACATGGGCGAGGGCTTCGGCATGCCGTCGGGCGACACCTCCGAACGGATGCTCGAGATGGCGGTCGGCAGGCTCGTCCGGCACTCGCCCGAGATCAAACTGCGCAGCATCGCCGGCACCCACGGCTGCGACCCCGACGTCGCGGTGCTGTGGGCGCTGGTCCAGATCTACCGGCAGAGCCAGGTTTTCGGCTCCGCCCGGCTATCCGAGATGGGCGAGCGGCTGCGCGTCCCGCCCGAGGTGCTCGAGCCCGTGTTCGACCGCCTCACCGAGCGCGGCTACGCGCTGCGGACCGGCGATCAGCTGTGGCTGACGCAGTCCGGCGCGCAGCAGGTGTCCGCGGCCACCGCGGCGCTGGTGAGCCGCATCGTGGCGAAGCTGGAGATCTCGCCGACGTTCGAGGGCCGGCCGGACCGCGACGAGGTGGAGGCCGCGCTGGAACGGATCGCGCAGCGGCTGCTGGTGCAGCGGGACTGGGATGACGAGCCCGACAATCTCGCCACGGCGGGAAAGTGAAACAGGTTACAGTTCTCCGATGAGCCGAATCGGAGACTTCGCCGACGACGACGTGACCGGCTTCGCGGTGAGGTCACCTGAGCTGGGGAGCGCGATGGCCCAGTTCTCGAACGCCGTCTACACGAAAAGCCGGCTGCCGATGAGAACCCGGGAAGCCGCCCGCATCGTGATCGCGTACGCCAACGAATGCGTGGTGTGCCAGAACACCCGTGACGGCGAAGGCGCGGAGAACGGGCTCACCGAGGAGTTCTACGACTACGCCACCCAGTGGCGGACCTGGCCGGGCTACAGCGACGAGGAGCGCATCGCGATGGAGTTCGCGCACCGCTTCGCCACCGACCACACCGGGTTACGCGACGACGAGGACTTCTGGGAGCGCGCCAGGGCGCACTTCTCCGACGACTTGCTGACCGACCTGGCGATCTCCTGTGCGATGTGGGTCGGGATGGGCCGGATGTTGCGCACGCTCGACATCGGGCAGAGCTGCAAGATCACCCTGTAGGGGTCCGCGCCGCGTTGCAGAATGGCGGGTATGGCCGCCAAACCGCTCGCCGCCGCCGCCATCGCCCAGCTGGAGGCCGACGGGGTCGCGACCCTGATCGGCACCGTGGTGAATCCGGCCGGACTGACCCTGGCGAAAACCGTTCCGCTGCGCCGGATGGGCGCGTTCGCCGAACCCGGTCTGGGCGCGAGTCCGGTCTGGCATGTGTTCACCATCGACCACACCGGGATCGTGTTCAGCGAGTCCACCGGGGTGGTCGGGGACCAGCGGGTGCGCATCGACCTGGGCGCACTGCGCATCCTCGGTGACGGATTCGCGTGGGCCCCGGCATCGTTCTTCGCCCAGGACGGGCAGCCCGACCCGTACTGTCCGCGCGGGACACTCCAGAAGGTGCAGGACAGATTGGCCGACGCCGGCATCAGGGCGCTGGTGGGTCATGAGATCGAGTTCGTGCTGGTCGGTCCCGACGGGGCGCAACTCCCCGCCCATCTGTGGGCGCAGTACGGGCTGGCCGGGGTGCTGGAGCACGAAGGTTTCGTCCGGGACGTGACCGCCGCGGCGAACGCGTCCGGTGTCGCGATGGAGCAGTTCCACCCCGAGTACGGGGCCAACCAGTTCGAGATCTCACTGGCCCCGCAGCCGCCCGTCGCGGCGGCGGACTCCGTCACCCTGATGCGGATCATCATCGGCCGGGTGGCCCGTGCGCACGGCATGCGCGTCAGCCTGTCCCCGGTGCCGTTCGCCGGCGGCGTCGGATCCGGTGCCCACCAGCACTTCTCGCTACTGCGTGACGACGTTCCGGTGTTCTCCGGTGGTGAAGGGCCCGCCGGGATGACCTCGGAAGGGGCGGGTGCGGTCGCCGGGGTGTTGTCCGGTCTGCCCGACGCCCAGGGTGTGCTCGGCGGCTCGATCCTGTCGGGGTTGCGGATGCAGCCGGGGACCTGGGCCGGGGCCTACGCGTGCTGGGGCACCGAGAACCGGGAGGCCGCGGTGCGTTATCTACGTAGCGGGGACGCCAATCCGTACGGCGCCAACGTCGAGGTGAAGGTCATCGACCCGTCCGCCAACCCGTATCTGGCATCCGCGGCGATCCTCGGACTGGCTCTCGACGGCATCGACAACAGGCGCAGGCTGCCCGCCGAGGTCGGGGTCGACCCGTCGAGTCTGTCGGAGGCCGAGCGTGTCGAGGCCGGGATCACGGTGCTGCGCACCGATCTGCCTGCCATCCTGGACACTCTCGACGATTCGGCGAAGATGCGCGGCATCCTCGGCGACGCGGTGGTCAACGCGGTGGTCGCCGTGCGCAGGTACGAGCAGGAGAACTTCGCGGGCCTGACGTCCCATGAACTCGCCGACAAGTTCCGTCTCGCCTGGAGTGTCTGAGTGACCGCTCGGCCATCTCGGCGCGGATCCGCGCTGCGCGAGCATGTCGCGGCGGTGCCGCTGATCGACCACCATGTCCACGGCTGCTGGCTGGACCCCGTCGGCAGGTCGCGGTTCGAGAACGCGCTCAACGAGGCCAACACCGAACCGTTGGCCGCGTTCGGCTCGGCCTTCGACACCCAGCTCGGGTTCGCGGTACGCGCGCACTGCGCCCCGACGCTGGGGCTGGCACGCCACGCCGACGCCGACGCCTATTGGGCGAAGCGCTGCTCGATCCCCGAGGACCTGCTGGCACACCGGTTTCTCGCCGGCGCGCAGGTGTCGGACTGGCTCATCGACACCGGATTCGCCTGCGAGGTGGCCGATCTCGAGGAGTTCGCCGGCCTGGGCGCGGGTCGGGTGCACGAAGTGGTCCGGCTGGAGACGGTGGCCGAACAGGCCGCCGCCGCTTCGGGAGACTACGCGGACGCATTCGACGATCTGCTGTGGCGACAGGCCCGCACCGCGGTGGGGGTCAAGTCGATCCTGGCCTACCGCGGCGGCTTCGTCGGTGACCTGTCCGAGCCGTCGGCCGCCGAGGTCGCCGACGCGGCTGCCCGCTGGCGCGACGCGGGCGGGGACCGGTTGACCGACCGGGTGCTGCTGCGGTTCGGGTTGCACCGCGCGCTGCGGCTCGGCAAGCCGCTGCAGTTCCACGTCGGGTTCGGCGACCGCGATTGTGACCTGGACACCGCCAACCCACTGCATCTGCTGGACTTCCTGCGGGTCAGCGGAGACACCCCGGTGATGCTGTTGCACTGTTATCCGTACGAACGCGAGGCCGGATACCTGGCCCAGGCGTTCAACAACGTCTACCTCGACGGCGGGCTGTCCATCAACTACCTCGGCGTCCGTGCCGAGGCGTTCATCGGCCGCCTGCTGGAGATGGCGCCGTTCCGCAAGATCCTGTACTCGTCGGACGGCTTCGGCCCGCCCGAGCTGCATTTTCTCGGATCGCGGCTGTGGCGCAACGGAATCGGCCGGGTCGTGCAACGCTTCGTCGACGCCGACGAGTGGAGCGAGGCCGACGGTATCCGGGTGATCGACCTGATCGCGCATCGCAACGCCCGGCGCGTCTACCGGTTGGACTGACGCCAGGGGGTTGACAACATACAACCAATCGGTTGTATGTTTATGGGGTGATCGTGCGGAGCGAGGACAGCGTCGACGCGCTGTTCCACGCGCTCGCCGACCGCACCCGCCGCGACATCCTGCGCCGGGTGATGGCCGGGGAGCACTCGGTTTCCGCGCTCGCGTCCAACTACGACATGAGTTTCGCCGCCGTGCAGAAGCATGTCGCCGTGCTGGACAGAGCCGGTCTGATCACCAAGCGGCGCAACGGCCGTGAGCAACTGGCCCGAGGCGAGGTCGCCGCGGTGCGGTCGGTGGCGTCACTGCTCGAAGAACTCGAGCAGATCTGGCGTGGCCGGGTCGCGCGCATCGACGAACTCATCGCTGCCGATCCGCAACCACCCAGAACCGACGAGGAGTGACCATGCCCGTTACCGACGTCCAGCACGATCTCGAGAACCGGACCCTGACCATCGTCGCCGACTTCGCGGCGCCCGTGCGGCGGGTCTGGCAGATCTACGCCGACCCGCGTCAGCTGGAGAAGATCTGGGGCCCACCGGAATATCCGGCGACCGTGGTGGATCACGACCTGCGCCCGGGTGGCCGGGTGACGTATTACATGACCGGGCCCGAGGGCGACAAGCACGCCGGCTACTGGGAGATCACCGCGGTCGACGAACCGAACGGTTTCTCGTTCGACGACGGGTTCGCCGACCAGGACTTCAACCCGAACCCGGACCTGCCGGTGTCGAAGAACGTGTTCACGTTCGCCGCGCACGACGGCGGTACCCGGGCCACCTTCCTGAGCACCTACGCGTCGGTGGAAGCGCTGCAGCAGGTCCTGGACATGGGCGTGATCGAGGGTGCATCGGCGGCGATCAACCAGATCGACGGTTTTCTCGCCGGCTGACGGCGGGTCAGCGCACCCCGCGCAGCAGCCGCCCTGGCCGGGCCCCGGTGTCGACGCCGTAGCGGCGCGTCACCACGCCACTGACCACGGTCGCGTCATATCCGGAGGCGCCCTGGATCAGCCGGCGGCCACCCGCGGGCAGGTCGTAGACCATCCGTGGCACGTCCAGGCGCACCGCGTCCATGTCGATGACGTTGATGTCGGCCTTCTTACCCTCGGCGATCACCCCGCGGTCGGAGAGGCCGAAAAGCGTTGCCGTGTCCAGTGTCTGCTTGCGAACCACGTACTCCAGGGAGAACTTGGGCCCACGGTGGCGGTCCCTGGCCCAGTGCGTCAACAGGAAGGTGGGGTAAGAGGCGTCACAGATCAGACCGCAGTGCGCACCGCCGTCGGAAAGCCCCGACACCGCCGCGGGACTCTGCATCATCTCGTAGATCGCACTGTGATCACCCTCGGCGTAGTTGAAGAACGGCAACATCAGCATGGCGCCGGCGTCGGCTTCCAGCATCAGGTCGTACATCGTCTCCAGCGGATTCTGGCCGCGGGCCGCGGCGATGGCGGCCACCGTCTTGTCCGGCGTCGGTTCGTAGTCCGGAGGGTCGCCGATGGCGTAGATGCGGTCGGTGCTGAACTGCGCCAGCGCGAACAAGCCGTCGAGCAGGGCACCGGGCGTCGGAGGCAGATCCTCCTCGGCGAGGATCGCCGCCTTGACCGCGGGATCAGCCAACCGGGCCGCGAGTTCGTCCCGGGTCGATCCGGCCGACACTGCACGGAACGTCGGCCGATGGGTGAAGGCGTGATAGCCGGGGAAGCCCAGCAACATGCCGAACGGGCGGGCCGCGAACTGTGCGTAGAGCTCGATGCCGTTCTCATGCGCCTTCTCGGCCCGGTCGAGTTGCCGGCGCCACAGGTCCGGTGCATGCGAAGCCTGGATCAGCGTGAATGACACCGGTCGGCTGATGTCGTCGGAAAGCTTTGCCATCCACTCCATTTCACGCATGCAGGCATCTGCCGGGCTCTCGCCCGCGGTACCCTGTGGAGCCACCTCGAAGACCGCCTGACCGCCGGCGGCCATCGCGCGACCAAGCCCGAAGAGTTCGGCCTCGGCGGCATAGGTGCCCGGTACCGCCTGGCCGTCGATGGCGCGGTGCGCCTCGGTGCGCGAGGTGGAGAAGCCCAGCGCGCCGGCCTCGACGGCCTCCTGGACGATGCGGGCCATCGCGGCGATGTCGTCGGCTGTGGCCTCCTCGTTGTTGGCGCCACGCTCGCCCATCGCGTAACCGCGGACCGCCCCGTGGGCGATCTGCGTCCCGTAGTCGACGGCCAGATTCCGCTTCTCGATCGCGTCGAGGTACTCCGGGAAGCTCTCCCACTGCCAGGTGATGCCCTCGGCCAGTGCGGAACCCGGGATGTCCTCGACTCCCTCCATCAGCTCGATGAGCCACTGCTCGCGACCCGGCCGCACGGGTGCGAAGCCGACGCCGCAGTTGCCGCTGACCACGGTGGTGACCCCGTGCATGCTCGACGGTTCCAGCGTCTCGTCCCAGCTGACCTGACCGTCGTAATGGGTGTGGACGTCGACGAAGCCGGGTGCGACGATGCGGCCGGAAGCGTCGATCTCGTGGGCCGCCGCGGTGTCCAGGCCTCCGGTGTCCCCGTCGCGGCGGCGCACCTCGACGATGCGGCCGTCCTTGACACCGATGTCGGCGCGGAAGCGGTCGGCGCCGGTGCCGTCGACGACGGTGCCGCCGGTGATCTTGAGGTCCAGCATGTGGTCTCTCCTCAAACCAGTCCGGTCGCGTCGAACACCCACGACATGTCTGCCTCGGCGAAATCCGCCAACCAGCTGGGCGGGGCGTGGTCGGCCAGCGCCGACATGTCCCAGTAGTCCTTCCAGAGCGTGATCACACCGTTCTGGACGCGGTGCACCGTGACGAACTGCAGGACCGCGGATTCGCCGGTGGCCCAATGCCATTCCTCGTGGTGTTCGTACATCACGTCGACGCCGTTGCTGACCATCAGGCCGGGGAAGTTCTGGTAGGAAGCCAGCGGCGCGATACCGATCTTGAGACGTTTGACGATGTCCTCGGGGCCGCGGGCGGCGGCGGCGGGCCCGACCGGCATGTCCAGGTAGATGCAGTCCGGTGCGAGGAAGCCTTTGAGCGCATCCCAGTCCCGCGCCGACAGTGCCGCCCACATCCCGTAGACGGTCTGCTCGACCTCGGAGGTTCGATCGGTGATCTGGTCAACCGGCATGGGCGAGTGTCCTTTCGGTGGCCGACAGCGCGGGCGCCCGGTGCGCCGCGCGCAGGAACCGGCCGGTGCGTTCGGCGCCGACGACTGCGGTGGGCTTTCCGTCGAGGAACACGGCGCGGCCGCCGACGAACACGGCGGTCACGGTGTCGTCATTGCGGTTCACCATCCGTGACAGGCCGCCGTACTGGTCGACGGCCTCCTCGGCGTAGTCGTCCAGGCTCGCGTCCAGCCGCTCCGGATCGACGATCACCACGTCGGCGCGATCCCCGAGTCGTAGGTGCCCGGCATCGAGGCGGTACCAGTCGGCCAGCTCACCGGTGAGCCGGTGCACGGCCTGCTCCACCGTCATGAACGGTCGCCCGTTCTGTGCCGCGTCGCGGACGTGACGCAGCAGTCGAAGGCCCATGTTGTAGAACGCCATGTTGCGCAGGTGTGCACCGGCATCGGAGAAGCCCATCTGGATTCCGGTGTCGGCGGCCAGCTTCTTGAGCACCTCCGGGCGGTGGTTGGAAATCGTGGTGCGCCAACGCAATTGAGCACCATGCTCCAGCACCAGATCGAGGAACGCATCCACCGGATGCAGCCCGCCGCGGTCACGCCCGACCTGCCCGAACGATTTCCCGATCACCGACGCGTCGGGGCAGGCCACGATCTCGGCGTCGAAGAAGTCGCGATGCCAGACCCGCATCCCGAATTTCGCGTCGTAGTCCTTGCGGAACGCCCGGCGGTACGCCTCGTCGCGCAGCAGTGCATTGCGCTCGACTTCGTCCTTCAGATGCAGCGCCGCGGCGCCGGACCCGAACTCCTCGAAGATGACCAGGTCGATGCCGTCGGCGTAGACCTCGAACGGAACCGGCAGGTGCTGCCAGCGGAAGTCGCCGCCCAACCGGTTCGCCAGGCGCGCCAGCGGCCCAAGGATCTTGACCGCGAACGGGTTGGACTTCACGTCTGCCGCCGACAGCAGGCTGGTCTTGAGCGGGTTGCGGACGATACCCAGCGAGCCGAACACCTGCGAGCCGATGTTGAGCGGATTCTCGATGTCGGGACCGGACTGCAGGATCCGCCCGGCGCGGCGCAGCAACGACTTGAGCCGGCGCAGTTCGCGCGCTTTGGCATAGGTGGACGGCAACGTGCGGGACCGGCACACCTCGCCGTCGAGCTTGTCGAAGAGCAATTGCTGTGACGACATCCCGACGAAGCCGGCGCGTAGCGCCTCGGTCAGCATCTGCTCCATACGCCGCAGTTCGGCCTCGGTGGGCCGCACGTCGTCACGGGTGGCGCGGTCCAGGCCCATCGTGGCGGCGCGCATATCGGAGTGACCGAGGAACGCGGCGACATTGGGTCCCAGCGGCCTGGCCTCCAGCGCGGCGATGTATCCCTCGCCGTCGGTCCAGGTCTTGTGCCGGTCCACCGCGGCGATGACGTGGTCGCGGGGGATGGCCTCGACCCTGCCGAAGATGTCGCCGGCGTCCTCGGCGCCGACGTACACCGTGGACAGCGAGCACGATCCCAGCATCACGGTGGTGACGCCGTGCCGCAGGGATTCCGACAGCGAGGGCCCGCCGAGGACCTCGACGTCGTAGTGGGTGTGGATGTCGAGCATGCCGGGCAGCACCCACTTACCCGCGGCGTCGATGACCTGCGGGCATCCGGTCTCGTCGAGGTCGCCGTCGGTGATCGCCGCGACGTGGCCGTCGCGGATGCCGAGGGTCCGCACCGCCGACGGCGCCCCGGTTCCGTCGAACCATCGTCCGCCGCGAATGATCGTGTCGTAGCTCACACCCGTGCTCACGCGCTCATTCGAACAGCGCGCGACGGCGGTGTCAACGAAATCGGTGAACAGATTTTCGTGTCTGTCTACTTTGGGCCGCGCGTTCGGACGCGAGCGCACAATGAGCCCTGTGACGCCGCTGCAGCGCTACATCGCAGAAGAGATCGCCACTGACCACCTCGACGGGCTGTTGTCGCGCCGTGAGGCGCTGCGCAGGCTCGCCCTGCTCGGCGTCGGCACCGCGGCCGCGACGGCGCTGATCACCGCGTGCGGGGAGAACAAGCAGGCCCAGGCGAAGTCCACACCGTCCGATGCCTCACCCTCCGACGTGCCGTCCCCGCCGGCCGACGCGCCGGCGCCGGGGATGGACGGTGCGTTGCCGACGGAGCCGGTGACGTGGGCCGGACCGGCGGGGGAGTTGCAGGGCGCCTGGGCGCCGGCGGACCGGTCGCGCGGCGGGGTCCTGGTGATCCACGAGAACAAGGGGCTCAACGACTGGGTCCGCTCGGTCGCGGGTCGGCTCGCGGGCGCGGGCTGTTCCAGCCTGGCCATCGATCTGCTCTCCGAGCGCGGCGGCACCGCGACCTTCGCCGACCCGGCCGAGGCCACCGCGGCGCTGGGCGCCCGCGCGCCCGAGGCCATGGTCGCCGACCTGAAATCCGGGATCGCGGAGCTGGCGCGCCGTACCCCGGGGCAGAAGATCGCCGCCATCGGGTTCTGCATGGGCGGCGGGCTGGTGTGGCGACTGCTCGCGGCGGGGACCCCGGAGCTGGCCGCAGCGCTGCCGTTCTACGGGCCCACCCCCGACGACCCGGATTTCGCCGGGTCGAGGGACGTCGCGGTGCTGGGTTTCTACGGTGAGCGGGACCAGCGGGTCAACGCCACCGAACCGGTCGCTGCGGCGGCGCTGGAAAGGGCCGGGCTGGTACACGAACTCGTCACCGAGCCCGGTGCCGACCACGCGTTCTTCAACGACACCGGCGACCGCTACGACCCGGCGGCGGCCGCGGACGCCTGGTCGCGAACCCTGAACTGGTTGGCTGCCCACGTCGGGTAGATCCGTGAAATACCATCCTGGGATGCTCCGGACATCCGCCGCACTGGCCGTCACCGCCACCATGCTCGGCTTCGGCGCACCCGCGGCGGGCGCGCAGCCGCAACCCGAGGCGTGCACGTACCGGCTGAGCGCACCCACCGTGGTGAACGTCTCGGGCACCGACATGGTCACCGCGACGGTCGGCGTCGGCGCATGCGATGGCGCGGTGACCTTCCAGACCACGGCCTGCATCGCGATGGAGGGCACCGACGGTCCCGGACAGTGCGCGCAGGGCAGGGGGATCCTGCCCGCGCAGGTGTTCTTCCAGCCATACCGGCCCGGGGCGACCTACACCGCGACCGGCAGCGGATGCGCGACCAAGGGCAATCCGCCGCAGAAATACTGCGTAACGACCGGGCCCGCCACCACGACGCTGTGACGACGGTTTAGCCGATCACCGGCTCGGGCATCCGTCCGATCGACGGAGCCGTCAACCATGGCCGCTCCGATAGCGAAGGAGTTCGGCATGGATACCAACGTCGTCGTGATCATCGTGGCCGTCGTCGTCGCACTCATCGTGCTCGGCGCGGTCGTGTTCATGGCCCGCAAGAACCGCAACCGTCGTCGCGCCGAGGAAGCCGACCGGATTCGCCAGGAAGTCCACGAAGACAGCAAGCGCGTCGAACGCCAGGCCACCCTGGTCGAGGAAGCCGAGGCCAAAGCCCGTGCGGCACAGGCTGAAGCGGAGGCCAAGGCCGCCGAGGCCGCCCGCCTCGCCGACACCGCGTCCACCCGGCGCGAGGCGCTGTCGCACTCACAGGAGCACATCGACGCCCGCCGCGAGCACGCCGACAAGATCGACCCGCGTAAGGATGCCGGCCGCGACGACAACGGCCAGAAGGACGGCCTGAACGTCGACGAGCCGGGCCGGCACACGCTGCGCGACGGCCGGGCCGACACGATGCGCCCGGACGTCAGGACCCAGTAGCGGATCCGGCGGCCGGTGGCGTCCATGCCACCGGCAGCCGTTTGATCCCGTGGATGAACGCCGAATGGAGCCGGTCGGGCTCGTCGACGGCCTGGATGTCGGGGATCAACCGGTGCAGTTCCTCGAACGCCACCGTGATCTCGCGGCGTGCCAGATTGGCCCCGAGGCAGAAGTGCGCGCCTCCGCCGCCGAAACCGACATGCGGGTTGGGATGGCGTCCGACGTCGAACATCCACGGGTCGTCGAACTTCGACTCGTCCCGGTTGGCCGAGCCGTACCACAGCGTCACCTTGTCTCCGGCGGCGATGCTCGCGCCGTTGAGCACGATGTCTCGGGTCGCGGTGCGGCGCATGTAGGCGACCGGGGAGGCCCAGCGCACGATCTCCTCGACGGCGGTCGGCGCCATCGCCGCGTAGTCCGCCCACCAGCGCCGTCGTTGCTCGGGATAGCGGCTCAGCGCCAGCACCCCGTGGCTGATGGCGTTGCGGGTGGTCTCGTTCCCCGCCACCACGAGCAGGATGAAGAACGACGCCACCTCTGCGGAGGTCAGCCGCTCCCCGTCCAATTCGGCGAGCACCAGCGCCGTGGTCAGATCGTCGCCCGGACTGCGGCGGCGTTCGTCGGCGAGCCCGCTCGCGTAAGCACCGATGTTCATTGCGACAGAGACGAACTCGTCGAAGTCGGTGGCGATGTCGGGATCGCCGAACCCGAGGATCACATTGGTCCAGTGAAAGATCTGCTGGTGGTCCTGCTCCGGGATGCCCATCATGTCGCAGATGATCTGCAGCGGGAGCGGCCCCGCCAGCGCGGTGACGACGTCGGCGTGACCGTCCGGGTGGGCGGCGACCATGTCGGTCACCAGCCGCCTGGCCCGCTGGCGCACCGACTCCTCGATCAGCGCCAGCACCCGAGGAGTGAACGCGCTGCGCACGATGTTGCGCAGCCGGGTGTGTCGAGGGTCGTCCATCGCGATCATCGACCCGAAATACTCGGCGAGTTCCGGGGTTTGGTCACCGACGGTGATGCCCAGCGCGGAACTGAAGATCTCCGGATGCCTGCTGGCGTAGAACACGTCGTCGTACCGGGTCAGCGCCCAGTGCCCGGCAACGTCGGAATCCTGGTCGACCACGTAGGAGTCGTGGAAGCTGATCGGCGCTTCGCGTCGCAACGTCGCGAACGCCCCGTCGCGGACGTCGTCGTCGAGTCCCCAGAAATCCCAGGAACCCAGCGCGATGTCGGCCAGCGGCACGTCCGGCGGCGCAATCCCGTTGGGGCGGACCAGCGCCGGTTCAAGGCTCATACAGTCCAAGCGTAGCCTCAGGGCCCCGCCTCGTGACCCTTTCGACCGTGAGTCCGGCGGCGCTCCTTCATCCGCGCCTCGTGCACGTGCCGTTCGCCGGCGAGCAGTTCGTCGCGGACCCTCTGCTCGTGCTCCCGGAACACCGACCAGTACGTGTCATCGAACTCCTCGACCACCTGGAACGTCCAGCGGCCGTAGAGCACGTTGCGGCCCACGAGATCGGTCTCCAGCCGCTCGGCGATCGCATCGTTGCCGTTGTCGCGCAGCTGATCGCAGGCTTCCCCGGCCAGCAGATCCGCGCGCCCCATCAACTGGTGGAACGCGTACAGATGCCCCCTCGCGCGCTCCACGAACTCCAGTGCCTCGGTCAGCTTGCCCACGGCGTCGGCCGTCGCGTCATCCGCTTCGCTCACCGCTGCGAGATACCCCCGTCAGAGCAGGTCAATCACCCATCGCATAGACGTGTCCTGGACTCAACTCGGTGGTGACGGCAGTGGCCAGAACGGTTCCCGGATCGGCGCCGTCGACCGGGATGTCGGTGTTGACGAACAGCACCAGCGAGGTCTGCTCCTCGGGCAGGAACACCGAGACGGTCTGGTAGCCGGGCAGGCTGCCGTTGTGTCCGATCCAACCACCGAGGTTGAACACGCCGAGGCCGTATCCGGTGGGGGCGGGATCGCCGAACCTGTCGACGGTCTGCAGGCGCTGCTGCTGCATCTCCCGGGTCAGCAGTGCGCCGTTGGCCAGGGCCGGCGCCCAGATCTGCATGTCTTGCAGGGTCGAGATCATCGCGCCGGCCGCCCACGCCCAGGACGGGTTCCAGTCTGTCGCGGTGGTCTCGCCGCCGTCGAGGGACTGCCGGGTATAGCCCGCTGCGTGGGGCTTCGGGAACTCACTGTCCGAGGGCAGGGTGGTGTCGGACATGCCGAGGGGCCCGCTGACGTGATCGCGCAGATGATCGGCCAGCGAGCGGCCGGTGACGGACTCGACCACCAGTCCGAGCAACAGGGTGTTGGTGTTCGAGTATTCGAACCCGTCGCCGGGGGTGAACGACGCCGGCTGGGAGAACGCGAAGTCGAGCAACTCCTGCGGGGTGAAGCGTCGCTGCGGGTCGCTGTACAGGTCGCGGACGAACTCCGGGTGGTTCGTATAGTTCGCCAGCCCGCTCTGCATCCGCGCCAGCTCACGCAGGGTGATCTCGTCGCCACGCGGCACGCCGGAGACGAACCGGGAGATCGGGTCGTCGAGACCGAGCCTGCCCTGGTCGGCCAGGCGCAGCACCGCGGTAACGGTGAAAGTCTTTGTCTGGCTCCCGATCCGGGTGAACACGTCGACTTTCATCGGGGCGCGCGTCTTCTTGTCGGCGACACCGAACGCGCGCACGTAATCGCCCTGCGGTCCCCGGATACCGATCACGGCACCTGGGATCGACGCGTCGATCATCGCCTGCTCGATGGCGCGGTCCAGGCGGTCGGTCAGCTCCGCCGGCAGCGTCGCGGCAGGCGCGGCGCTGCTGGTGGCCTCACCGTGGTGAGTGGACAGAGCCTCGGCATCGTCTGCGCCCGCCCCGCATCCCGAGGCCGCCAGCACCGTCCCCATCACCACGGCCAGCACCAGCGGCTGCAGACGAAGGCTCACGCATCGACAGTATGCGTCGCGCGCCCGGCGATGAAAGCGTCAGCGGTCGAACAGTCGGCGGTCGAACGTCAGCGGTCGAATTCCGTGTCGTCCTCGGGGACGGGGATCGCCTGCTCGATCAGGTCGGCCTCGCTGGCCTGCCAGTCGCGGTCGACGTCGATGCGCGGCGACGCACCGTCCCAAACCTCATCGTCGGTGTCGTCGATCGGTGTGCGCTGTTCGGCGACGTCGGCTTCCGGCACGTCGTCGAAGGGGTTTCGATCGGGCGTTCCATCGGGTTTGGTCATCGGCAACCTCCGGGCCAGTGTCGTTGAGGTGGTCGTTCGAGTGTGTGTCGTTCGAGTGTGTGTCGTTCCAGTCCTAACCGACGGGCACTGCACTTCCACGATAGGCGCGGTGGCCGGGCAGCCGGTTACCGGTTGTGAACGGCCCATACCCTGTGGCCGGATACATGGCGGAGGTGGCGCCGTGGGGTGTGTGCTGCTGATTCACGGGTTGTTGCACGTCTCGGGTAGGCTTCGGCTACTGCGTGAACAGCGGGAACCGCCCCGATCGGGGTTGGGCCGCGCCCCTCGACCAGCATCCAGAACCTGAAGGCCAATTACCTTGCCCGATACACCGAACGGCTCTGCGGATCTGCAGCCTCACTTCGAGGACGTCCAGTCGCATTACGACTTGTCAGACGACTTCTACCGGTTGTTCCTCGACCGCACGCAAACCTACAGCTGCGCGTATTTCGAACGCGAGGACATGACGCTGGAGGAAGCGCAGCTCGCCAAGATCGACCTGTCGCTGGGCAAACTCGGCCTGGAACCGGGGATGACGCTGCTCGACATCGGCTGCGGCTGGGGTGCGACATTGCTGCGTGCCATCGAGAAGTATGACGTCAACGTCATCGGCCTGACGCTGAGCCGCAATCAGCAGGCGCACGTCCAGAAGGCGCTGGACAGCAGTGACAGCCCCCGAAGCAAGCGGGTGCTGCTGCAGGGCTGGGAGCAATTCGACGAGCCCGTCGACCGGATCGTGTCGATCGGCGCGTTCGAGCACTTCGGCCGCGACCGCTACGACGAGTTCTTCAAGCGTGCCTACGCGGTGCTGCCCGAGGACGGCAGGATGCTGCTGCACACGATCATCAAGCCCACCGACGAGGAGTTCGCCGCGCGGGGGCTGAAGCTGACGATGACCATCGTGCGGTTCTCGAAGTTCATCATGGACGAGATCTTCCCGGGCGGTGACCTGCCCAAGCCCACCACGGTCGCCGAGCACGCGACCAAGGCCGGGTTCGAGGTCACCCGCGAGCAGCGCCTGCGCGAGCACTACGCCAAGACGCTCGACATCTGGGCCGACGCGCTGCGCAGCCGCGAGGCCGAAGCCGTGGAAATCCAGTCCCGCGAGGTCTACGACCGGTACATGAAGTACCTGACCGGATGCGCCGATCTGTTCCGCGACGGCTACACCGACATCTGCCAGTTCACTCTGCAGAAGTGACGCCCCGGTCCCGGTAGGACCGGGCCGGCTGGCCCACCGCGCCGTCGGCGGCGTCGCGGCGCCGGGCGGCCATTCCCGCGAGTGCCTCGAACACCACCCGGTGCGCGGCGTTGACCGTCAGCTCCGCGTGGTCGTAGGCGGGGGCGACCTCGACGACGTCCACACCGGCGACGTCGTGCTCGTAGCAGAGTTGGCGCACCATCCGCAACAGGTCGGCGCTGGTGATTCCGCCGGGCTCGGGGGTTCCCGTGCCGGGCGCGTGCGCGGGGTCGAGCACGTCGATGTCCACCGACACGTACAGCTTGTCGGCTTTGGCCAGCGCTTCGCCGACGGCGTCGGCCATCACCGCTTTGAAGCCGCGCTCCCAGATTTCCTGCATGGTGTGCCAGGTCATCTTCTGCTCTTGCATCCACTCGAACGTGTCCTGCGGCGGCCAGTAGCCGCGCAGACCCACCTGGACGAAGTGCGATCCCGGCACCGCGCCGGATTCGATGAGCCTGCGCATCGGGGTGCCGTGGCTGGCGAGGTTGCCCTCGATCTCGTCGGCGGTGTCGGCGTGGGCGTCGAAGTGCACGATGCCGACGTTGCCGTAGCCGTGCACGTCGGCGACGGCGGTGGCGGCCGGCCACGTGATGGAGTGGTCGCCTCCGAGGATCACCGGCACGATCCCGCGTGAGGCGACCGCGTGCACCCGTTCGCGAATGTTGTTGTGCGACAACTCGGTCTGACCGTGCGGGCAGTACGCGTCGCCGAAGTCGACGACCTCCAGCCAGTCGAAGATCTCCAGCCCCAGGTCCATGTGATAGGTCCCCGGCTCGTATGCGGTGGCGCGGATCGCACGGGGCCCGAACCGAGCGCCGGGCCGGTTGGTCGTGGCGATGTCGAACGGTGCCCCGACGATCGCGGCGTCGGGCTTCCACGAGTCGAGCTGTTCCACCTCGGTCAGGAACGGACGATGACCGAACGAGGCCACACCGGCGTACGCGAGATCCAGCTGTTCGGCCATTCCCGGCGGTAGTTCCCGGCGGTGTCCGTGATCCTGCCCGTGCCTGCTGCCCATGGCACGACCGTACCGCTCAGCCGCCCGGGGAACGGGTCAATGCGGCACGCAGTGCGTCCGGCACCGGTCGCTTGGTCCAGTCCCGGGTCGACACCACGACGTAGACGTTGTGTCCGCGCACCGCAACGCGTTCGGGCTCGGATGCGGTGGCGGCGAGCACGCTGAACTCGACGGTGAAGCTCGTCGACCCGACCCGGCGGCAGCCCGCGGTCACCCGGACGGCGTCGCGCCAGCGCACCGAGGACGCGTAGTCGATCTCGCTGTGCACGACCTGGAAGTCGTACCCGCCGGCCATCAGCTCCGGATACGCCACCCCGAGGTTGTCGAGCAGGCCGGTGCACGCTTCGTCGAACCAGGTCAGGTAATGCCCGTTGAAGACCACGCCCTGCTGGTCGACCTCGGCGTAGCGGGGCACGATCGGCAGGGAGAACGTGGCCGGGATCTCGCTCACCCGAACACCTTAGAAGAAGCCCCGTGCCGCAGACTCGAGCCATGAAGCTGGTGACGATCGAAGACGTCAGGGCTGCGGCGGAGCGCATCCGCCCGCACGTGGTACGCACCCCGCTGGTGTCGGCGGGCTGGGGTGACCCCGAACGGCCGCTGTGGATCAAACCCGAGAGCCTGCAGCCGATCGGCGCGTTCAAGGTCCGTGGGGCGTTCAACGCGGTCGGGGCGGTGAAGGACCGCGCGACCGACGTGGTCGCGTATTCCAGCGGCAACCACGCGCAGGCGGTGGCGTACGCCGCGGCGGCGTTCGGGCTGCGAGCCCACATCGTGATGCCGAAGGAGACGCCGAACATCAAGATCCAGGCGACCCGAGACCTCGGCGCGCGGGTGGTGCTCTCGGAGGCGGGCCAACGGGAGACGGTGGCCGCGGAGGTCCTCGCCGAGACCGCCGGCGCGATGATCCCGCCGTTCGACCATCCTGACGTGATCGCCGGGCAGGGCACGATCGGTATCGAGATCGCCGAGGACCTGCCGTCGGTGCGCACGGTGCTGATCCCGGTCAGCGGCGGGGGGCTGGCCTCGGGTATCGGCACCGCGATCCGCGCGCTGTGCCCGCAGGCGACGATCTTCGGGGTGGAGCCCGAGTTGGCCGCCGATACCGCCGCGGGTCTGAGTGCGGGCCACCGCGTCGACTGGTCCATCGAGGACCGCAACCGCACCATCGCCGACGGTCTTCGCTCCCAGCCGTCGGAGCTGACGTTCGCTCACCTCCAGCGGGTGCTCGACGGGATGATCACCGTCTCGGAGGACGAGATACGTTCGGCGGTCCGCGAATTGGCATACCGGGGCCGGCTCGTCGCCGAGCCCAGCGGGGCGGTGGCGCTGGCCGGCTACCGGCGTGGCGGCACACCGCCGGGGGAGACCGTGGTGATTCTGTCCGGCGGCAACATCGAACCGCAGATGCTGCGCCGGATCCTGGCCGAACCGGCTCCCGGCTGATTTGACAGGTGTGCAATCCCGCCTGGCCGGCGGTAGGGTCACCCGGGGTTTTTGAAGGAGTTCTCGTGAACGCTGTGCTCGGGTTGTCGGTGACGCCCTCGGGCGTCGGTGTCGTCCTGGTCGAGGGCAGCGACGACGATCGGGTCACGCTCGACGGCGAACGCTTCGAGATCCGAAGGCGCGGTCAGGGCGACGCGTTGACGACGTCCGAGAAGGCCGCGGCCGCGGTGCTGCGCAGCGAGGCGATCGCCGCCGACCTGGGCCGGCGCGTGCACTCCATCGGGGTGACCTGGAGTGACGACGCGGACGCCGAAGCCGCGTTGCTCCTGGATTCGCTGAACGAATCCGGTTTCGGCAACGTCGTGCCGGTGCGGCTGTCGGAGGCCACCGACGCGCTGGCACGCCGCATCGCGCACGTGTTGGGCTATGCGACCACCGCGGTGTGCGTGATCGAGCCCGAGCAGCTCATCGCATTGGTGGTCTCCGCCGGTGAGGACGCCGACGATGCCGTGCAGACCGCGGTCAACCACAACGTGGTGACCGAGGAAGACCTCGTCGGCTGGCTCAGCGCCGTGTTCGCCCGCGCCGACTGGGAACCGGAGGCGCTGGTGCTCGTCGGCTCCGCCGAGGACCTCGACGATCTGCTGCCACTACTCGAAGACGCGCTCGGGGTGCCGGTGTTCTCGCCGGACCAGGCGCAGCTGGCGCTGGCCCGTGGCGCCGCCCTGGCCTGCGCGCAGCCGGGGGAGCTCACCGACTGCTCCGACAGCGCACCGGGTGCGGCGAAAGGCCCGGTGGCGCGACGTTGTGCGCAGTTCGGGCCGGCCGCGTTGCTGATCGCCGGTGTCGTCACCTTCGTCGTGTCGGCATCGGCGGCTCTTGCTTTGCAGCTGGCTCCCGAGCCAGCGGTAGCGCCCACCCGTCCGGTCGTCGAGGTTCCGGCCTCGGTGGCCCCGGCCCCGGTGTGGACACCCACGCCGGTGTCGCCGCCGGCGCCGATCCCCGCGGTCGAGACCGGGCCCGAGGAAGCGATCCCGGCCGAGGAGGTACCCACGGTGGAGGTGCCCCCTGTGGACGTGCCGCCGGTGGTCGTGCCCAGCGCGGAGGCTCCCGCTCTGGAGGAGGCGCCGCCCGAGCCGTTGCCGCCGGTCGACGCCGTCCCGGCACCCGCGATGGTGCCGCCCGTGCCCGAGGAGCGCCCCGGCATCCTGCAGCGGATCCGGGACCGGATCGGCAACCGTGGCGACGCGCCGGAGCAGGCCCCGCCGGCGCCCGCGCCGCCGCTGCCCTAGGCGCATAGGCTCGCTGGAGTGAGCGTGCGGATCGTGCTGCGCGCGGCGATCGTCGCGTGCGTGGTGGCGGCACTGGTGCTCGTCGAGGTGACGTCGAGCAGAGGTGTCGGGTGGCGCCTGATCACGTTCACCTATCAGGCGAACCTGCTCGCCGCGGCCTACTTCGGGTGGACGCTGGTGTCCCCGAGGGCCGACGCGCGTGTCGCCTGGCGCGGTGCCGTGGTGCTCTACCTCGTCCTGGCGGGCGTCGTGTGGAACCTGTTGCTGACAGAGCACAGCATGGGCTACACCCCGGCGAACTTCCTGCTGCACGTGGCGGTGCCGGTCCTCGCGCTGGCGGACTGGCTGCTCGTCGGTCGCGACGGCGCGGCACTGCGCTGGTGGCAGCCGCTTGTGTGGCTGACTTACCCGGCTGGATACCTGCTGTTGGCTCTGCTCGTGCTGAACGACCTGGGCCGGCGCGCCCCGTACTACTTCCCCGATCCCGGCAGCGTCGGCGCCGGAGTCGTCGCGCTGAACGTCGGCGCGCTGGCTGCCGGCGTCCTCGCGTCGGGTTACGTCCTGCTGGCGCTGCACCGCGGCGCCCGGGTCCTGCGGACTCACCCGGGATGAAACGTCGCGGGTCCGGGCACCGATAGTCAATAGGAGAATCCGCGGCTTTGCCGCGACGTGAAGCAGCAGCGTCGCAGGGGGCGGATCCGACAACCTAGGATGGCAGCATGCTGAGGCAGCGTCGGCAGCAAACCCGATCACCGCGCAGGATCTTCCCGCGCCTGGCGGCCGCGGCGGGCAGTGCGATGCTGCTGACCGGGCTGGCCGTCACCGGTCCGCTCACGACGGCCACGGCCGCGGTCGACACCACCGTCGCCGGGGTGTCACCCGAGCCCGGCCAGACCGTCGGGGTCGCACACCCGGTGACGGTCACGTTCGCCGAACCCGTGCGGGATCGGGCGTCGGCGCAGCAATCTATCGAGGTACGTCCCGCAGGCACGACCGAACCCGCGGACGGCTCGTTCAACTGGCTCGACGATCGCCGGCTGCAGTGGGAGCCGGCGGAGTTCTATCCCGCCCACACCCCGATCGCGGTGTCGGTCGGCGGGTTCTCGACCAGCTTCCAGACCGGGTCCTCGGTGGTCGGTGTCGCCGATCTGAGTTCGTACACGTTCACCGTCAGCATCGACGGGGAGGTCGCGCGGCAGATGCCCGCGTCGATGGGCAAACCCAAGTTCCCGACCCCGATCGGCCGCTTCACCGCACTGTCGAAGGAACGCAACGTCACGTTCGACTCCCGCACCATCGGCATCCCGCTGGACGACCCGGAGGGCTACCTGATCAAGGGGGAGTACGGCGTCCGGGTCACCTGGGGAGGTGTCTACGTCCACTCGGCGCCGTGGTCGGTCGGCTCGCAGGGCTATGCGAACGTCAGCCACGGCTGCATCAATCTCAGCCCCGACAACGCCGCGTGGTACTACGACACGGTCTCGGTGGGCGACCCGATCGTCGTGCAGGCCTGACCGGTCAGGCCTGCTGGGTCTGCCTGGTGCGGGCCCCGACGTAGTCGGCCAGGGTGCCGGCGGCATCGGCCGGGACGAATCCGGTCGCTTCGAGCTTCGACAGGTCCAGCACACTGTTCGCCGGGCGTGGAGCGACCGGCGCGGTCGCGGCCGCGAAGTAGGTGTCCGTGGATACCGGGTGGACGCGCTGGGGATCGTGGCCGGCCAGCGCGAACGTCTGCCGTGCGACGTCGGCCCACGAACCCACTGACCCCGACCCGGACACGTTGTAGGTGCCGTACGCGGCTTTGGTCTGCAGGAGATGGCGAATCGCACGGGCCAGCTCCGAGGTGAATGTCAGACGCCCATGCTGGTCGTCGACGACCGACGGGTCCACTCCGCGCTCGGCCAGCGACAGCATGGTCTGCACGAAATTGCGGCCGTCGCCGACCACCCATGACGTCCGCACGATGTAGTGCCGGGGCACCGTCGACACGATCTGGTCGCCCGCGGCCTTGGTCTGTCCGTAGACACCGAGCGGCACCATCGGATCGTCTTCGCGGTAGGGCCGCGCCGCGGTGCCGTCGAAGACGTAGTCGCTGGACACGTGCACCAGGGTGATGCCGTGAGCGGCGGCGATCCGCGCCAGTTCGGCGACGCCGGCGACGTTGACACTCCACGCCGCGGCCCGTCCCTCGGCGGTTTCGGCGGTGTCCACCGCGGTGTAGGCCGCCGCGTTGACGATGGTGTCGTAGTCGCGCCAGCGGCGCAGCGCCGGCAGGTCACCGCAAGCCAGGTCGAACTCGGCGCGGGTGGCGAACTCGACGTGCGCCGCGCCGGCGAACTCGGCGCGCAGGGCCCGGCCGAGTTGTCCGTCGGCGCCGAGGACCAGCGTCTTGGGCGCCGGGACCGGTTGCACCTCCGACAGCGGCGGCTGGGCGCGGTCCTTCTCCGACATCTCCGCGCGGTCCAGCGGGATCGGCCAGTCGATGCCGAGGGCGGCGTCGGCCGGATTCAGCGACGGATAGCTGGCATCCGGCGAATAGTGGTCGTTGACCAGGTACACATAGACCGTCTCGGGTTCCAGCGTCTGGAAGCCGTTGCCGACACCGCGCGGCACGAACACCGCGCGTGACGGATCGATCTCGGCGCTGAACACCGTGCCGAAAGTCGGGCCCGAGCGCAGGTCGACCCACGTGCCGAAGATCCGGCCCGAACCGACCGAGATGAACTTGTCCCAGGGTTCGGCATGGATCCCGCGGGTGGTCCCGGCGGCCTGATTGAACGAGATGTTGTTCTGCACCGGGCCGAAGTCCGGCAGCCCGGCGGCCACCATCTTCGCGCGCTGCCAGTTCTCCTTGAACCAACCGCGATTGTCGCCGTGCACGGGCAGTTCCCAGAGGGTGAGCCCGGGGATCGGCGTGTCGATCGCGCGCAGCGTCTTACCGTACTCCGTCAAAACTGTTCCGCCCCTGTGTTATTGGCCGATTCGGGCGTAGAACGCCTCGGTCGCTTCCTTGGCGGGCGCCCACCAGTCCTCGTGGGTGCGGTACCAGTCGATGGTCGCCGCGAGGCCCTGTTCGAAATCACGGTACCTGGGCTGCCAGCCCAGTTCGTCGCGCAGCTTGGTCGGGTCGATCGCGTAGCGCAGGTCATGTCCGACCCGGTCGGGGACCCGGTCATAGGCGTCGTGATCCTGGCCCATCAGCTTCAGGATCAACTCGACCACCGTCTTGTTGTCCTTCTCGCCGTTGGCGCCGATCAGGTAGGTCTCGCCGATGCGGCCCTTCTCCAGGATCAACAGCACTGCCGACGAGTGGTCGTCGGCGTGGATCCAGTCACGCACATTGCGGCCCTCACCGTAAAGGCGGGGGCGCATACCCCACAGGATGTTGGTGATCTGGCGCGGGATGAACTTCTCGACGTGTTGGTAGGGCCCGTAGTTGTTGGAGCAGTTCGAGATCGTCGCGGCGACCCCGAAGGACCGGGTCCAGGCCCGGACCAGAAGATCACTGCCGGCCTTGGTCGACGAGTACGGCGAGGACGGGTTGTACGGGCTGGCCTCGGTGAACCTCGCCGGGTCGTCCAGGTCGAGATCGCCGTACACCTCGTCGGTGGAGATGTGGTGCATCCTCTTGCCGTGCCTGCGGACAGCTTCCAACAACGTGAAGGTGCCGATCACGTTGGAGTGCAGGAACGGTTCCGGGCGGTCCAGCGAGTTGTCGTTGTGGGACTCCGCGGCATAGTGCACGACTGCGTCGGCGGCTCCCACCAGGTCGTCGACCAGCTCGGCGTCGGCTACGTCGCCGTGCACGAAATCGACCCGGTGCTCGGGCAGTCCGTTCAGCGAGGCGCGGTTACCCGCGTAGGTGAGTTTGTCCAGCACGGTGACGTGATGGTCGGTGTTCGCGATGACGTGGTGCACGAAATTGGATCCGATGAAACCGGCACCACCGGTGACGAGAAGTCGCGCCACTAAATACCCCTGTCGAGAAGATCGAGAAGGTACTTACCGTAGCCCGATTTCACCAATCCGGTGGCCAGGTCGCACAGCTCGTCGTCGCTGAGAAAGCCCTGCCGCCAGGCGATCTCCTCGGGCACCCCGATCTTCAAGCCGGTGCGCCGCTCCATCGTGCGCACGAAGTCGGCCGCATCGGTCATCTGGTCGAAGGTGCCGGTGTCCAGCCAGGCGGTCCCGCGCGGCAGCACCTGCACCCGCAATCGTCCCTGTTCCAGGTAGGCGCGGTTGACGTCGGTGATCTCGTACTCGCCACGGTCACTGGGCTTGAGGTGCCTGGCGATCTCGACGACGTCGTTGTCGTAGAAGTACAGCCCCGGAACCGCGTAATTGCTCTTGGGTCGTTTCGGCTTCTCCTCCAGCGACACCACCACGCCGGCCGAGTCGAACTCGACGACGCCGTAGGCCGACGGCTCGGCGACCCAGTACGCGAAGATGGTTCCGCCGTCGAGGTCGGAGAAGTCCCGCAACTGAGTGCCCAGCCCCGGCCCGTACAGCAGGTTGTCACCCAGGACGAGCGCGACCTTGTCGTCGCCGATGAAATCCTCACCGATGGTGAACGCCTGCGCGAGCCCGTCGGGTGACGGCTGCTGGGCGAAGGTGATGGAGACTCCGAAGCGCGAACCGTCACCGAGCAGACGCTCGAAACTGTGGGCGTCGTGCGGGGTGGTGATCACCAGGATGTCGCGGATGCCGGCCAGCATCAGCGTCGACAGCGGGTAGTACACCATCGGCTTGTCGTAGACCGGGATCAGCTGTTTGGACACCCCGTAGGTGATCGGATGCAGTCGCGAGCCGGACCCACCCGCGAGGATGATCCCTTTCACAGCGCCGTCGCACTTCCCATGTCAGGCCGCGTGCTTGGGTCCGGCGCGGTGCTTGCCGCCACCCTTGCGGTGCTTGCCGCTGCTGGAACCGGCGTCGCTGTCGGAGCCGGAACCGGAACTCGCCGTCGATCCCGAATCGTCGGACTTGTCGCCGTCGGCGGAGGATCCGGGCGAGCCCGACCCGGAAGGCCCGGCGGGTTCGGCTTCGACGTCCTCGCTCGCGGGAGTTTCTGTGGCGTCGTCGATTTCGAGATCGTCCTCGACCGCGGCCTCGGTGAGGGTTTCGTCCACGACCGTGTCCTCGGTGAGGGTTTCGTCCACGATCGTGTCGTCAGCGGCCGGGTCGGCTACGACGGCGTCGTCAGCGGGCGGGTCGGCTACGACGGCGTCGTCAGCGGCCGGGTCGTCAGCGACGGTGCCTTCCCCGTCGCCGGCGTCTTCCGATTCAGGGGCGGCGGTCGTGCCGGACTGCGCGGCGGCCGAGGAGACGTTCTCGATGGCGGCCGCGATCGAGGCGGGCAGCCCGACGAACAACTGGTAGATCGGGCCGCCGTTGTGGCCGTTCTCCTTCTTCGACAGCAAGCCGGGCAGCGCAGCGGCGGGGCCGTCGCCGTCGGGGTCGTAACCGTGCAGGAATGCGTTGATCACGTTGCGCGGCAATGCCGACAACGCCGAGAATGCCGTCGTCAGGTCACCGGCGGCCGCAGCGGACATCGCGTTGGTCAGGGCGTACGAGGCCATCTGGGTAGCGGCGGTACCGGGCGCGGAGCTGTCGTTGATCGCCGATCCGATGGCTCGACCGACGGCGAAAGCGTTCTCCAGAAGCGCGATGTCGAGTGAGATCGGTCCCGGGCCGGCCGACACGCTGGCGTCGTTGCTCAGCACTCCCAAGGCAATGCTGAGCAAGGCCTGCGGGATCACGCGGACGGTATTGCCGTTGCCGAGGATGTTCAGCGCGGTCGAGAAGATGCCCGCCATCTCGACATTGCTGGTTCCGAACAGGTTCACGGCGCCGCCGAACACGCCCTGGGCCGAGGTGGTGCCGTTACCGAACAGGTTCAGCGCCACCGTGCCGAGCAGGCCCGCGATCGTGACCTGGGCACCGCTGCCCCAGGGCGAGGCGCCCAGCGCAAGGTTGAGGCCGCCGACGATCTGCGTGCTTCCCGGTCCCAGCTGGATACCGACGTTGCCGAACCCCGAGGCGCCGACATTGTGGGCGCCGCTGCCCGAATAACCGAGGAGGAGGTTCCCGCCGCCGAGCGCCGAGGCGGTGCCCGAACCGATGTGGGCCAGGATGTTGAAACCACCGATGATGCTGGTGGACTGAGCATCTCCGTTCGAGATGCCCACGGCGAGGTTGGGTCCGCCGACCACCGTCGTGGCCCCTCGGCCCAGCTGCGACAGGAACGAGAACAGCGAGTACGACGCGATGGCACTGGCACCCTCGCCGAGAGCGGTGACCGCCGTGCCCAGGGTCCAGTTCGTGGTCGCGCTGGCGTTGGTGCCCAGTGCGACCGCCCCGCCGAGGAATCCCAGCCGGGCATCGGCGGTCGCGCCGTCGCCGATCGCGATCGCGAAACTCAGCGGGTTGCTGGTGCAGCCGTTACCGTTGCCGATCCCGAAGATGGAGAAGCAGGAGGCATCGGCGGTCGGAGCGCCGACCAGTGTCGAGGACGCGAGTGCTCCCGTGACGAACGTTGTGGCCAGCAGGCCGCCCTTAACCCGTACCGAATCCATCGACATCCTGTTCTCGCATCCCCACCGACGCCGCATGTTACGCGCCGTTTGCGCACCGGTCGGGGTTTCTGGCAAAAATTAACGGCGGCGTTCACCATACGTTGTGGGCGGTCCGGTTCCGGCCGCACGGGGTGTTGCGCGGACCGCTCGTCGCGGTCAAGATACGACGTGCCCGGATCCGCTCTTGACGGATCTCGTCACAGGAGGGGTGTTTGCCTTGAGGTCTATACAGTGGGTTCGGCGGGGGATGGCGGGGATCGCGGTGGTCGGGGGCGCGGCGGCGATCGGCTTGGCGGCCGTACCCGGTATCGCCGCGGCGGATCCGCTTTCCGAGGCGTTGGCGACGACGAGCTGCAATTACGCGCAAGTGACCGCGGCGATGAACGCCCAGACACCCGAGCTGGCCGCGCAGTTGTCGATGCGTCCGGACATGCAGGCGAACCTGCAGTCGTTCCTGGCGATGCCGGTCGAGCAACGGCGCGCCGAGATCGCCAAACAGCAAGCCGCCAATCCGCAACTTCAGCAGATGCTCACCGCGCTGCTCGGCCCCCAGGTGAGCCAGGTTGCCGGCTCCTGTATGAATTACTGACTCCGACGACTTCCGCACCGGCCCCGACGCGGCCGGTGCGTTTTCTGCTCTGATGTGGGTTCACCGTCCGGCGCGATGCCGGAGGGAAGTTTGCCGTGCGCGCAGCCGAAATGTGTCGTCCCTTTAATGCGGATTGCCCGCCACGCCGGACACCATTGCTGATTTGTCCCTACGTCGTCCAAAACCTACCCCACCGTAAATTAAACCGTTAGAGTCCCTGCCGTGCGAGGAGCGATGACTGAGTCCCATCATGTAAACGGCGCCTCGACGGGATTGCTCGATCGTTCTGACGTGTTCGAGGCACTTGCCGAGATCCGCCGGCCGGTCGCCGTCGTGGCGTCCCCGGACGGGCCACGGCCCGTCCTTCTCGACGGCTCCGGAGCGCTCACGCCGGAGCTGATGCGGCAAAGTCTGCTGGCGATCCTTCCCGCGCTCTTTCCGGAGTGGCTGGGCGACCGCAGTTTCACCGCGGCCCACGGCGTGCGGTTTCCGTACGTCATCGGGGAGATGGCGCGTGGCATCGCGACACCACGGATGACCATCGAAGGTGTGCGCGCGGGGGTGATGGCGTTCTACGGCAGCGCCGGACTCGACCTGAACACCATTGAAGCGGGCGTGCGCGAGATCCAGGACGCCGTCGGACCCGACAGCCTCGGGTGGGGCGCCAACCTGATCCACAACGTCCAGAGCGACGGTGTCGAGATGGCCACCGTCGACCTGCTCCACCGGCTCGGGGTGCGATACGTGTCGGCCTCGGCGTTTATGCAACTGACCCCCGCTGTCGTGCTCTATGCCGCGAAAGGCCTGCGCCGCGGCGCGGATGGGCGCGTCGTCCGTGCCGGGCACATCTTCGCCAAGGTTTCCCGCGACGAGGTTGCGCGCCAATTTCTTTCTCCGGCACCCGAACCGATGCTGCGTGCGCTGGTGGCCGCCGGCAGGCTCACCGCCGACGAAGCCGGTCTGGCCGCGAGCATCCCGATCGCCGAGGACATCACGGCCGAAGCCGACTCGGGCGGGCACACCGACAACCGGGCCTTGACGGTGTTGCTGCCGCGCCTGATCGAACTGCGCGACGAGATCGCCGCCGCCCACGGCTACCCGGTGCTACCGCGGGTGGGTGCTGCCGGCGGGCTCGGCACACCGTCGGCCGTGGCGGCCGCATTCGCCGCGGGAGCCGCGTATGTGCTGACCGGTTCGGTCAACCAGTCGGCCGTCGAGAGTGGGCTGTCGCCGGATGCGCGGGCACTACTCGCCGTGGCGCAGGCCACCGATGTGGCGATGGCGCCCGCGGCGGACATGTTCGAGATGGGTGTCACGGTGCAGGTCCTCAAGCGCGGCACCATGTTCGCCCAGCGCGCGCAGCGACTGGGCGAGTTCTACCGCAAATACCCCTCGTTGGAGGCGGCGCCCGCGGAGGAGGTCAAGAATCTGGAGAAGGCGGTCCTCGGCCTCGGTGTGGACGAGATCTGGGCGGAGACCGAGTCGTTCTTCGCGATGCGTGATCCGCAGCAGATCGAGCGCGCGCGAGTCGACGCCAAACATCGTATGGCGCTGGTGTTTCGCTGGTACCTGTTCAACGGTGCGCAGTGGGCCCGCGAGGGGAACGCCGCGCGCCGTGCGGATTACCAGATCTGGTGCGGCCCGGCGATGGGGGGCTTCAACGAATGGGTCCGGGGCAGTTTCCTCGAACCCGTCGAGTCGCGTACGGTCCGCCAGATCGCGATGAATCTGCTCGAGGGCGCGGCCGCCGTGACGCGCGCCGGGCAACTCCGTGCTGCCGGCGTGGCAATGCCGCCGTCGGCCTTCGATTTCCGTCCACGACCCCTCGGATGACTCCCGCCCACACGCAGATAGATAAAGGCGCAATGACCGAAGACAAGCAGCCCCCCGGCATCTCTGCCATCCCCGTCGCCGTGGTCGCGGCCACCGCGATCTATCCGGGAGAGCCCGGCCTGGAGGGTTTCTGGCGCACCATCACCGGTGGCCGGGACGCCATCAGTGAGGTGCCGCCGTCACACTGGCTGATCGAGGACTACTACGACCCTGATCCGAAGGTGCCGGACAGGACCTATTGCAAGCGTGGCGGGTTCATCGATCCGGTGCTGTTCGACCCGATCCGCTTCGGGCTACCTCCCAACGCGCTGTCCGCGACCGATTCGGCACAACTGCTCGCCCTGATCGCGGCCAGAAAGACCCTCGACGAGGCGATGCGCGCCGACGTCTTGACCGACCTCGACCGGGTGGACATCGTGCTCGGCGTCGCATCCACGACCGAACTCGTCGTGCAGATGGGTTCGCGCATGCAGCGCCCGATCTGGCGCAAGGCGTTGCTGGAGAACGGACTTGCCGAAGACGAAGCCGACGAGATCTGCCAGGACATCGCCGATCATTACCCGGCCTGGATCGAGAGCACGTTCCCCGGCCTGCTCGGCAACGTGGTCGCTGGGCGCGTCGCCAACCGGCTGGATCTGGGTGGCTGCAACTTCGTCGTCGACGCCGCGTGCGCGAGCTCGCTGTCGGCGTTGCAGAGCGCGTTGCACCGGCTGTATCTGCACGAGTCCGACCTGGTGTTGACCGGCGGTGTGGACGCGCTCAACGACGTGATGATGTACATGTGCTTCTCCAAGACGCCCGCGTTCTCCCAGTCGGGGGACTGCAGGCCGTTCTCGGACGCCGCGGACGGCACGATCATCGGCGAGGGTGTGGGCATGGTGGCCCTCAAGCGGCTCGCTGACGCCGAACGCGACGGCAACCAGATTCTCGCCGTGATCCGCGGGCTCGGTTCGTCGTCGGACGGACGCGCCTCGAGCGTGTACGCACCGCGCTCGGAAGGACAGGCGAAGGCGCTGCGCCGGGCATACGAGCATGCCGGCTACTCGCCGGACACCGTCGAACTCGTCGAGGCGCACGGCACCGCGACGAAGGCAGGTGACGTCGCCGAGTTCGCCGGTCTCAAGTCGGTGTTCACCGGGGAGTCGGCGCGGACCGCGCTGGGTTCGGTGAAGTCCCAGATCGGTCACACCAAGGCCGCTGCCGGCGCCGCCGGTCTGATCAAGGCCGTTCTCGCACTGCAGCATTCGACGCTTCCCGGCACGATCAAGGTGGATCGCCCGAACCCCGCGCTGGGGCTGGACGAGACCCCGTTCTACGTCAACGCGCAGACGCGACCGTGGGTCCGCACGGGGGAGCAGCCGCGGCGCGCCGCGGTCAGCTCGTTCGGGTTCGGCGGAAGCAACTTCCATGTCACGCTGGAGGAGTACCGCGGCGAGCACCGTGCCAAGCGGCTCCGGACGCTTCCGACCGAGCTGGTGGTGCTCAGCGCCGACAACGACGCAGACCTGCAGAAGCGGGCCGGCGACATCGTCGCCGCGGCGCGATCGGGGGAGTCGCTGGCCCGCATCGCCTTCGAGGCGGCCCAGGATTTCGACGCGTCCCGTCCCGCGCGCGCCGGACTCGTGGCGGCCGACACCGGGGCGCTGGAGACACTGGCGGAGAAGCTGCGCACGGCGCTGGCCGACGGTTCCGCCGCGACGCTGAAGGATCCGAACATCGCGGTGGGCTTCGGCTCCGCGCGCCCGGGAAAGACCGCATTCCTGTTCCCCGGTCAGGGCAGCCAGTACGTCGGAATGGGCGCGGACCTGGCCATGGAATTCCCCGACGCCATCTCCGTATGGGACGGCCTCGACGGTGATCTCGCGGATCTGCACCGGATCGTGTTCCCCGAGCCCGCCTTCGACACCGCGGCCGCGGACGCGCAGAAGACCGAACTCACCGCGATGCACAACGCCCAGCCGGCGATCGCGGCGGCCAGCCTTGCCCAGCTGGCCCTGCTCGATGTCCTCGGCGTCACCGCCGACGCAGCTGCCGGGCACAGCTTCGGTGAGGTCACCGCGCTTGCCGCGGCCGGCGTCATCCCGGTTGAGCGGCTGGTCGAGACCGCGCGTATGCGCGGTGTCCTGATGGCCGAGGCCGGCCAGGGCAAGGACGGCGCGATGCTGGCGATCGTCGCCGGCGCCGACGAGGTGAACGCGCTGCTGAAATCGCGTCCCGGATCGGTCGGCCCGCTGGTCATCGCCAACGACAACGCGCCGACGCAGGTCGTGGTGGCCGGGCACGCCGCCGACATCGAGTGGGCCGAGACCGCGGCGAAGGCCGCCGGTTACTCATCGCGGCGGCTTCCGGTCGCGTCGGCGTTCCACTCCGAGATCGTCGCGTCGAGTTCGGCACCGCTGGGCGAGTACCTCAACACGCTCAAGCTCGGCGACCCCGCGTTCCCGGTCTATGCGAACACGACCGCGCAACCGTACGGCCAGCAGGTGGCCAAGCAACTCGCCGACCAGGTCCGCCAGCCGGTGAAGTTCCGGGACATGATCGAGACGATGGCGCGCGACGGCGTCACGCGGTTCATCGAGGTCGGTCCCGGTCGCGTGCTGACCGGGCTTGTCGACCAGATCCTGGACACAACACCGCATCTCGCGGTCACTCTGGACGGCGCGAAGTCCGACGGCCTGCGTGGCTGGCACCGGGGCCTGGCGGCCCTGGCCGCCGACGGAGTGCAACTCGACCTCGTGTCGCTGTTCGACCACTTCGACGAGCCCGCCAAGCACGAGCCTGCGCCCAAGCACGCCGTCCTGGTCGGCGGAGCGAATCTCGGCAAGCCCTACCCGCCGGTGGACGGAGCGGTTCAGATCACCCCGAAGCGCACGCGTCCCAGCGTGACCAGTGCACCGTCCCAGTCCGACCCCGCTGGAGAAGGATCTCGAATGACCCCCGCAGTGCAGCGCATGGAAGCTCCTTCGGCGCACACCGTCGCCGCCGCGATGCCGGCCGCCCCGGCTCCGGCCGCGGTGACCCCGGCCCCAGCCGTGGCCGTGCACCAGACACTTGCTCCCGCACCGGAAGTGCATGTTCCCGCACCGAGCGTGTCCGCACCGCTGTCAACCGATGCCTGGAGCATCGTCGACCGGATCCAGAGGGAAACCGCCGAGCAGCACCAGCGCTACCTCGACGTGATGACCCAGAGCCATCAGGCGTTCCTGGACGTCGCCACCCAGATGATGTCCGGGATCGTCGGCGGGCCTGCCGCGGCTCCGCAGAACGGGTCGCGGGTTGCGCTCAAAGAGGTGGTGCCGGCACCTGCGCCGGCGCCGGTGACCAACGGTGTCGTTCCCGCCACCAACGGCGCTGCTCCGGTGGCCAACGGTGTCGTCCCGGCCACCAATGGTGTTGCGCCGGCCGGCAACGGCGCCGTGCCCGTGACCAACGGGGCGACCGCTCTTCTGACGCCCGAAGTCGCTGCGCCGGTGACGCCGGCACCCGCGCCGGTCATCCCCGCTGCGGCTGCTGCGCCGGTGGTGCCGACCGGTGATGTGGTGTTGGCGATCGTGTCGGAGAAGACGGGTTATCCGGCGGATATGTTGTCGCTGGAGATGGAGATGGAGGCCGAGCTCGGCATCGATTCCATCAAGCAGGTGGAGATTTTGGCTGCGTTGCAGGCGAAATATCCTGGTGCTCCGGATATTCCGGCGTCTGAGCTGGCGGGTCTGCGGACTCTTCAGGATGTCGTCGATACGGTGGCGGGTTTCGCCGGTAGTGCGCCGGCCGCTGCTGCTGTGCCGGTTGCGGTGGCTGCGCCGGCTGTGCCGACCGGTGATGTGGTGTTGGCGATCGTGTCGGAGAAGACGGGTTATCCGGCGGATATGTTGTCGCTGGAGATGGAGATGGAGGCCGAGCTCGGCATCGATTCCATCAAGCAGGTGGAGATTTTGGCTGCGTTGCAGGCGAAATATCCTGGTGCTCCGGATATTCCGGCGTCTGAGCTGGCGGGTCTGCGGACTCTTCAGGATGTCGTCGATACGGTGGCGGGTTTCGCCGGTAGTGCGCCGGCCGCTGCTGCTGTGCCGGTTGCGGTGGCTGCGCCGGCTGTGCCGACCGGTGATGTGGTGTTGGCGATCGTGTCGGAGAAGACGGGTTATCCGGCGGATATGTTGTCGCTGGAGATGGAGATGGAGGCCGAGCTCGGCATCGATTCCATCAAGCAGGTGGAGATTTTGGCTGCGTTGCAGGCGAAATATCCTGGTGCTCCTGATATTCCGGCTTCTGAGCTGGCGGGTCTGCGCACTCTTCAGGACGTCGTCGACACGGTGGCTGGTTTCGCCGGTAGTGCGCCGGCCGCTGTGGCTGCGCCGGTTGCGGTGGCTGCGCCGGTGGTGCCGACCGGTGATGTGGTGTTGGCGATCGTGTCGGAGAAGACGGGTTATCCGGCGGATATGTTGTCGCTGGAGATGGAGATGGAGGCCGAGCTCGGCATCGATTCCATCAAGCAGGTGGAGATTTTGGCTGCGTTGCAGGCGAAGTACCCTGGTGCTCCGGATATTCCGGCGTCTGAGCTGGCGGGTCTACGCACCCTCCAGGACGTCGTCGACACCGTCGGTGGCTTCGCCGGTGCAACCTCCGGCGAGACCACGTCGGCCGAACCGCACGGGCCGGCCGACGAGCCCGACACCGCCGGGGCGCCGTCGGGCGGTCTGTCGTGCACCGAAGCGCCCCTGCGGGAAGTGCCGCCCGGGGGTTTCGCGATGGCGGGTCTGCGTGACGGCGAGGTCTTCGTCACCCGCGAGGATCCGCAGTTCGCCGACGAACTCGAAAGCACGCTGGTCGAACACGGCATCAAGGCCAGGTCCGTCGACGAGGTTCCCGAGCAGGCGAGCGCGGTGATCAGCCTTGCCGCACTGGGCTCGGCGCCCACACCGCAGGACTGTGTCGACATGCATGTACGTGCGTTCCACGCCGCGCGCAGCGTCGCGCGCAGCGACGCGGAATCTCGCCTGTTCGTCACCGTGCAGTCGACCGGCGGCACGTTCGCCGGATCATCCACGCCGACCGGTGTGGCGAGCCTGGTGAAAACCGCCGCGTGGGAGTGGCCGAACGCGTCGGTGCGTGCCATCGACATCGAGGCACTCGACGCGCGGCGACTGGTCGCTGAGCTGCTCGAAGGCGGCAGCGGTATCGAGGTCGCGTTGCGGGCGGACGGCTCCCGTCTGGTCGCCGTCGACGATGTCGCGTCGTCGGTCGGCTCCGGAGAGACGATCGAGGTGCCCGAGGGCGGTGTCGTGCTGGTGACCGGCGGTGCCCGGGGCGTGACGGCCTCGTCCGCGCTGGCGCTGGCCAAGCAACACGGGCTGAGGCTGGCTCTTCTCGGTCGCACCCCGTTGCGGGAAGCCGCCGCCGACGAGCCGACCGGGACCACCGCCACCGAGATCGCCACCGCGCTCGCGGCGGCGGCGCGTGCGCGCGGCGAGCAATTGAGCCTGCCGCAGGCGCGCGCCCAGGCCGAGGCGCTGCTGGCAGAGCGGGAGGTTCGCCAGACGCTCACCACGGCGGAGCGGCAGGGCACCCCGGCGCGCTACTTCTCGGCCAGCATCACCGATCGGGCCGCGCTCGACGGTGTACTCGACGAGGTGCGCAGGAACCTGGGTCCGATCGTCGGAGTGGTGCACGGCGCCGGCGTACTGGCCGACAAACGCATCGAAGACCTCGACGACGAAGGTTTCGTCAAGGTGTTCAGCACGAAGCTGATCGGTGCCGAGGCTCTCCTGGACGCCACCGAATCCGATGATCTGCGGTTCATCTCACTGTTCTCGTCCATTGCGGCGCGGGCGGGAAACCCCGGTCAGGCGGCATACGCGGCGGCCAACGCGGCGCTCGAGTCCATCGCCGCCCGCGAGTCCGCGCGCCGCGGCGACGCATGTGTGGTGCGTGCATTTGGGTGGGGCCCGTGGGACGGCGGCATGGTCGACGAGACCCTGAAGAGCCGTTTCCTCGACTCCGGAGTGAACGTCATCCCGATCGACGAGGGGGCACGGTTCTTCGCCGACACCGCGCTGCGGCGGGCTCCGGCCACCGCGGTCGTGGTCGCCGCCCCGGCGCAGCCCCGGCTGCGTCCCGCCCACCTGGAGTGGGATGTGTCGACCGCGACCCTGCCGATGCTGGAGGACCACCAGGTCCGGGGACAGATCGTGGTGCCCGTGGTGATCGTGCTCGATGCGATGCTGCGCGCGGCGCGAGGACTGGTCGCCGACACCGGGCTGGTCGTCCGCGACTTCCAGGTGCTGTCCGGTGTGACGTTCGCAGCCGCCGAACACCAGGATCTGGCCATCGACTTCGAACCGTCCGGGGCCAGCTACACCGTTACGGTGCACGACTGTGAGGGCAGGGCCCGCTATCGTGCCGTGCTCGAGCCGGACACCGGTGCGCCAGCTCTGTCCGTACCTCGGATCGACGGCGGCAGTTGGCCGTTCGGCGTCGCCGACGCGTACGGCGGCCCGCTGTTCCACGGTCCCCGGTTCGGGGTCATCGAATCCCTCGACGGGTTCGGTGAGGCGGGCGGAGCCGCCCGCCTCAAGAGTCGCGCGGATCTGGGGTGGCCTCAGGACAACTGGGCCATCGACGCGGCCGCCGTCGACGGAGGGCTGCAACTCGGGATCCTGTGGGCCAACGCCCACGGCCGCCCGCTCGTGCTGCCCGTCCGCATCGCGCGGGTCGTGCTGCACCAGTCATTCGCCGACGCCGGGAACCTGCGGTGCAGGCTGGCGGCCCACCCGGTCAACGACAAGCGCGTCGACTTCGACATCACGCTCGAAACCGCGGACGGCGCACCGGTTGCGACGCTCGAGGGTGTGGAGTTTTATGTCGCAGGCACCGGGTCGTGAGCGGGTTCGACCCAGTCGCCATCGTCGGTCGCAGTTGCGTACTGCCCGGTGCGAGCACGCCTGAGGCGCTGTTCGACGCGACCCTGGCGGGCCGCTGTCTTCTCACACCGACCCCGCGTGACCATTGGCGCGGCGTGGACCCCGCGGCGCTGCTGGCCGGCGACGAGCCGGGGCTGCGGGTGTCCTCGGCGACCGGCGGCTACGTCGAGACGTCCTTCGACCTGGCTCACTTCGCTTCGCAGATCGACGATTTCGAGCGTCTCGACCCGCTCGTATGGTGGCTGGCGCACTGCGCGCAGCAGGCGCTCGGCGGACCTGTCGCGGCGCCTCGCACCGGGCTGATCATCGGCAACCTGTCCTATCCGAGCACGATGAACTCCGCGTTCGTCGAGAGCGTGTGGACCGGCGACGGTGACGTCGATCCGCGCAACAGGTTCTGCTCGGGGCTGCCGGTGCACCTGGTCGCCGGGGCGATGGGCATGGCGGGGCCGGCGTACGCCCTCGACGCGGCGTGCGCGTCATCGCTGTACGCGATCAAGCTGGCTTGCGACGCATTGCACGACGGCACCGCCGACGTGATGGTCGCCGGCGGGGTCAACGGCTCCGACGACCTGTTCCTGCACCTCGGTTTCACCGCGCTGCAGGCGCTGAGCGTGACGGGCCGGTCCCGGCCGTTCCACGCCGACGCCGACGGACTGGTGCCGTCGGCGGGCGCCGCACTCGTCGCGTTGAAACGCCTCGAGGACGCCGAACGCTGCGGCGACCGGATCCTCGGTGTCATCACGGGTGTCGGGCTGTCCAACGACGGCAGACAGAGTGGATTCCTCGCCCCCGCGGTCGCCGGTCAGACCAGGGCGATGCTCGCGGCCCTGGAGCAGGCCGGTGTCACACCCGGGGACATCGACTACCTCGACTGCCACGCCACGGGCACGCCGCTCGGCGACGCGACGGAGTTGCGCAGCATCGCCGCCGCTTACGGTGACGTGCCGCTGAAACTCGGTGCGCTCAAAGGCAACCTCGGCCACACCATCACGGTGTCCGGCGCGGCCAGCCTGGTGAACGTGCTCTCGGCGATGCAGGCCTCGGTGATCCCGCCTGCGCTGTGCGACAAGCCGATCGAGACACTGGCAGACAGCCCGTTCACGCTGCCGACCACCCCGACGCCCTGGGAGGGCGCGGTCAAGCGGGCCGCGGTCAGCAACTTCGGGTTCGGCGGGAACAACGCGCACCTGATCGTCGAGAGCTACTCCGGTCCAACAACCCGTCGCCGGTCGAACCGGCCCGCGCTCCCGCACGACGACATCGTGATCTGCGGGATGGGTGTGGTGACCGGCGACGCGTCCGACGCCGAGAGCTTCCGGCGCCGCGCGTTGGGCCCGCAGACCGAGGCATCGCCGTTGCAGACGGTGGAAGTCGGCCTGCGCGGCCTCGGATTTCCTCCCAAGGAGCTCCAGGGCAGCCTCACCCAGCAGACGGCGATGCTCGCCGCTGCGGCCGAGGCACTCGGAGGTGTCAGCACCGACCCGGAACGCACCGGCGTCATCGTCGGTATGGGCTGCGACGCGACGATCGCGCGGCAGCGGTTGCGCGTGCGCAACATGGCCGACGACGCGTGGTTGGCCGCGAACCGGGAATCGGCGCCCCAATTGACCGCCGACGGCGTGATCGGGACCATGCCGAACATCCCGGCCAACCGGATCCATGCCCAGCGTGACTTCCGGGGCTTCGGGTTCACGGTCTCGGGCGAGGAACTGTCCGGCCTCGACGCGATCCGTATCGCGGTCCGGGCGCTGCGCCACCGTGAACTCGACACCGTGGTCGCCGGCGCGGTCGACATGTGCTGTGAACCCGCACATGCGCGCGCCGCCGATGCGCTCAGCCCCGATCCGGGTACCGCCCACGGCGACGCCGCGGTGGCGTTCGTGCTCAAGCGCCGATCCGACGCCGAGGCAGCCGGTGAGGAGATCATCGCGATCGTCGACGTAGACGGTGGCAACGACGAGACCCGCACCGCGGAACCGAATTTCGCGACACAGCGGTTCGGCCGGACGCACGCCGCAGCCGCCGCCGCGGAGGTGGCCGCCCGCGCCGCCGCGGTGCGCACCCGCGTCCGCGTCGACCAGAACGGGGCACAACCCGCCCCCGGCGGCATACACAGCGCCGCACGCCTGAACTCGATCGGCGGCAGGACCGACGCGGTCACCGTGTCCGCGGCCGACGGACCTCCGGTCCCGCTGGCGGTCGGTGCGGTGCCGGTCTCCGAGCGCTATGCCGGCGAAAGCCGGGACGACCTGCTCAGCCGGATGCGTCGCGGGGAACCGGGAGGCAGCGGTCCGGTGCGCTGCGCGGTGGTCGGTGACAGCCAGGCCACTGTGGACAATCTGCGCGAGGCAGCCCTGCAGCGGCTGAGCCGCGGCGAGGTTCCGGTGCTTCCCGGTGTGTCGTTCGCCGACGCACCGGTGACGGGCGAGCTCGCGTTCACATTCACCGGGGCTGCGGCCGCCTACCCCGGTGCCGGCCGCGAACTGCTGCTGGCGTGGCCGGAACTCGGCGATGCACTCGCCGAACGCTTCTCGGGCGTCGGGGAACTCGCCCGCGCGCTGTACGGCGCTGGTATCACGACGTTGTCCCCGCGGACCCAGCTGACGGGCTGCGCTCTGGTGTGCCAGGCGCAGGCCGAGTTCTCCCGCAACGTGCTCGGACTCGAGCCCGCCGCGGCCATCGGGCTGTCGTCGGGGGAGACGAACTCACTACTGGCGTTCGGTATCTGGCAGGACCTGGAGCCGATGCTCGACGAGATCGAGGCGTCGGGGATGTACGGCGACGAGCTGACCGGCGCGTGCAAGGTGGCGGCGCAGGCATGGGGGCTCGACGATCCGTCCGCCCCGTGGGAGAACTGGCGGATCACCGCGCCGCGGGCCGCGGTGGAACGGGCACTGGAGTCCGAGCCGCTTGCGTACATGACGATCGTCCAGGCCCCCGACGACTGCGTGATCGGCGGGGACCCCGCCGCGTGCCGCAGGATCATCGACGCCATCGACGGCGCGCGGGCGATGCCGCTGGGCCTGGACATGGTGATCCACTGCGAGGCGGTCGGACCGTTCGCCGAGACGTGGCGCGCCATCCACACCCGCGAGACCCACCCGGCTCCCGACGTGCGGTTCTACACCAACGCCGTGAACCGGGCCTACACCCCGACCCGGGAAGCCGCCGCCGAAGCGATCACGCGACAAGCGTTGGAGCCCATCGATTTCCCGGCCACCGTGCTCCAGGCGTGGGAAGACGGTGTGCGGGTGTTCGTCGAACACGGCCCGCGGGCGATCCTGACCGGCGCGATCCCGAAGATCCTCGGGGACCGCCCGCACGTCGCGGTCGCGCTCGACCCGCAGGAACGGCGAGGCCTGCGCGCGCTCGGCGAAACGGTGTCCAAGCTGTGGGTGCACGGCCTGCCGGTGCAGGTCGACGCCTTCGATGAGCGCATGCGGACGCTTCGCGAGCAGAACGCCCCCGCGCCGGCGACCAACGCCCGCGCACTGACACTCGCCGCGCACTGGCCCGACATCGTCGATGTCGCCGAGGCCGGGCCGGCGCCGGAGACCGTGTCCGCCGTGACACCGGAACCACCCCAGGAGAGGAACCCGGAATTGGATTCCGCCCATCTGCAGCCCATGCCCGCGGCGCCCACCGGCCTGCAACCGCTCGTCTTCGCCGACGCGGGGGCCGCGTCATCACCGGAGGCGGCGCCCATCCGTGCCACGGTGATCACCGCGCCACCGGCCGCGCCCGCTGCCGCGGCACCCGCGCCCGCCGCGGCGGTCAGTGACCGCACGACGGCCGCGTTGAATCTCGTCGCGTCGGTCAGCGAGACCCACACCGCGTTCGTCGAGCGCCAGGCGCAGGCGCACGCGTCGTTCCTTCAGGCGCGCGGCGCGTTCCTGGCCGCCGTCACCGGCGGTGCGCTGCCCGCGGGCACCGCTCCGGTCGCGGTCGCGCAGGCTCCGGTTGCCTCGGCTCCGGTCGTTGCGCCTGCGGTGATCCCGGCACCGAAGCCACGTCACGCCGAGGTGGTCAGCGCTCCGACCACACTGCGGGCTGCCCCGCCACCGCCACCGCCACCGACACCGCCGCCCGCGGCCCGGCCCGCGCCACGGCCGGAACCGGTCGCCAGGGAACCACTGTGGAACCGCGCCCAGCTCGAAACGCTTGCCGGCGGCAACATCTCGGAGGTCCTCGGACCGATCTTCGCCGAACTGGACCAGTACGAGCGGCTGGTGCGGATGCCGGAACCGCCGCTGCTGCTGGCCGACCGCGTGATGAGCATCGACGGTGAGCCGGCCACGATGGGGACGGGCCGCATCGTCACCGAAACCGACGTCGACCCCGACGCGTGGTACATGCACAACGGCCGGATGTCGCCCGGGGTGGTCATCGAGTCCGGCCAGGCCGACCTGCTGCTCGCGTCCTGGCTGGGTGCGGACTTCAGTAACCGCAGCCAGCGCGTGTACCGCCTGCTCGGATGTGACCTGACGTTCATGGGCGGTCTACCGCAGGGCGGCGAGACGTTGCACTACGACATCCACATCGACGGGCACGCGAAAACCGGTGACACCCGGCTGTTCTTCTTCCATTACGACTGCTACATCGGCGACCGGCTGGCGATCTCGGTGCGCAACGGCCAGGCCGGGTTCTTCTCCGACGAGGAACTCGCCAACTCCGATGGCGTGCTGTGGGACGCCGCAGACGACGCCCCGCGGGAAGGTGCCCGTCGCGACGACCCGCCGCAGGTGACGCGGAAACGGTCCTTCGACCGCACCGACATCGAGGCGTTCACGAACGGGAACTCGTTCGCCTGCTTCGGTGCCGGCTTCGAGATGGCCGCCGCGCACTCCCGCACCCCGTCGCTGCCGAAGGGCAAGCTGCGGTTGTTCGACGAGGTCGCCGAGTTCGACCCGGACGGCGGGCCGTGGGGCAGAGGGTATCTGCGCGCGAGGGCCTCGGTACCCACGGACGCGTGGTTCTACGACGGCCATTTCAAGAACGACCCGTGCATGCCGGGCACCCTGATGGCCGATGCGGCAACCCAGGCGCTGTCGTTCGCGATGGCCGCCTACGGGTTCACCATCGACCGCGACGGGTGGCGGTTCGAACCGGTGCCCGACGAGATGGCGCGCTTCGTGTGCCGCGGCCAGGTCACCCCCGACGCCGACCACGTCCTCGACTACGAGGTGTTCGTCGAGGAGATCATCGACGGGCCGACTCCGACGATCTTCGCGTCGCTGCTGTGCAGTAGTGACGGGTTCAAGGTGTTCCATTGCCGCCGGTTCGGGATGCGTCTGGTCCCGGACTGGCCGATGCCCCCGGGTGCACCGGGTCCGGTCCGGATCCTGGAGGGCACCAAGGACGTCCGCGGTGACCAGGGGGCGCTACTGGCGTGCGGGCGCGGTATGCCCTCGGATGCGTTCGGCGCGCTCTATGCCCCGTTCGACGGTGCGCGCCGCGCGCCACGTCTGCCGGACGAGCCGTACCACTTCATGTCGCGCGTGCTCAGCGTCAGCAGTCCGCCCGGAGTTCCGACCAAGGACGGAGTCGTCGTCGCGGAGTACGACGTGCCCGCCGACGAGTGGTATTTCGAGGCCGGCCGCTCTGATGCCGTGCCGCTGTCTGTGCTGATCGAGATCCTGCTGCAGCCGTGCGGCTGGTTGTCGTCGTACAACGGCTTCGCGGCGAACCGTCCCGACGATGTGGTGTTCCGCAACCTCGACGGCGGAGACGTCGTGCTGCACCGGCCCGCGCGGGTCGGCACGCTGCGCGTCACCTCCCGATTGGAGCGCTTCGCCGAGGGCGGCGGCTCGACGATCGTGTTCTTCGAGGTCGTGTGTACCCAGGCCGACGACATCGTGATGACGATGAAGACGGCGTTCGGGTTCTTCAGCCCCGAGGCGCTCAAGAACCAGGTCGGCTTGCGCGTCGAACCCGGTGTGCTGGAAGCACTCTCGGAGCCGGCGCCGGTGGCGCTGTCTTACCGTGACGCTCAGCTCGACGGCGCACCGTGGCTGGCCCAGGATCGCCTTCAGGTGATCGACCGGGTGAACTTCTGGCCCGGCGGTGGTCAGGCCGGCCTGGGCAGGTGCGTCGCCGAATTCGACGTCCGTCCCGAGGCGTGGTTCTTCAAGGCCCACTTCTTCCAGGACCCGGTGCAGCCCGGATCGCTCGGGCTGGAGGCCATGCAGCAGGCGGCCCGCGCGGCGGTCCGGCTGTCCGGTCTCGCCGACGGCGCCACGGCGTTCGAACCGGTGGCCTCGGGACAGTCGTTCAGCTGGAAGTTCCGCGGACAGGTCATCCCGACCAACGGCCGCACCCGCTCGGAGATCGAAATCCAGTCGGTGACAAAGGAAGATGACTCGGTGCTGGTGGTGTTCAACGGCCGGTTCTGGGTGGACGACCTGTGCATCTACGAGACCATCGGGATGGGCGTGCGGGCGCGGTAAAGCCCGCACTCACCGCCGCGAAAAGCCCGGCCCCTTGGTGGGGGCCGGGCTTTTTCGTGTGGGTTGAGTTCTCGAAAGTGGTTGCCGACGTGGGTCTGTTATGGATCCGTCAGGGCCGCAGCCGTGGCAGTGTGGCCACTCCGCCCGTCGAGATCGGCATGGTCACGGCATCGTCGAAGTCGTCGACCCTCGGATCAGCGCTGGGCCGGTGGTCTGCCGGAGCGGCCGGAGCAGGCGTGCGCTGTTCGATGAGCGTCGTCGACCTGACGGGACGGTCGGCCACCGACGACGACAGCTCCCTGGCGGGGCGGGGACGGACCACCATCGGCCACCAGAACCAGCGGCCGATCAGCGCCGCGATGGCCGGGGTGAGGAATGCGCGCACGATCAAGGTGTCGAACAGCAGACCGATCCCGATGGTCGTGCCCACCTGGCCGATCACCTTCAGATCACTGAAGGCCATGGCCGCCATGGTGAAAGCGAAGACCAGTCCGGCATTGGTGACGACCTTGCCGGTGCCGCCCATCGCGCGGATGATCCCGGTGTTGATGCCGGCGCCCAACTCCTCTTTCATCCGCGATACCAGCAACAGGTTGTAATCCGATCCGACGCCCAGCAACACGATCACCGCCATCGGCAGCACCATCCAGTGCAACTCCATGCCGAGGATGTACTGCCAGATCAGCACCGCCAACCCGAAAGAGGCGCCGAGCGACAGCGCCACCGTGCCGACGATCACCAATGCGGCGACCAGGCCACGCGTGATCAGCAGCATGATCAGGAAGATCAGGCAGAGCGCGCTCACCGCGGCGATCAGCAGGTCGTACTTGGAGCCTTCCTGAAAGTCCTTGAAGGTCGACGCGCTGCCGCCGATGTAGATGTGCGCGCCTCGTAGCGGAGTCGTCTTGAGCGCTTCCTGGGCCGCGGCGCGGATCCGGTCGATGCTGCCGATGCCCTCCGGGGACCCGGGATCGACCTTGTGCGAGATGATGAATCGGGCGGCCTTGCCGTCGGGGGACAGGAACGAACTCATCGCCCGCTGGAAGTCCGGGTTCTGGAAGACCTCCTCCGGGAGGTAGAACGAGTCGTCGTTGTTGGCAGCGTCGAACGCCTGGCCCATCGCGGTGACATCCGCGGCGGATTCGTCCATCACGCTGAACGTGCCCTGCATGGTGCTGTGCATGGTCTGCAGCATGCTGCGCATCGACTCCATGATCTGGATGGTCCGCGGCATCTGCGCGAGCAGTTCGGGGAGCAACCTGACGAATTCGTCGAGATCGTTCTCAAGTTCGTGCAGTTTGCCTGCGAGCTTGTCGACGCCGTCGAGCGCGTCGAAGACGCTGCGGACCGAGAAGCACAGCGGGATGTTGTAGCAGTGCGGTTCCCAGTACAGGTAGTTACGGATCGGCCGGAAGAAGTCGTCGAAATTGGCGATGTTGTCGCGCATCTCGTCCATGACGACGATCAGCTCTTTGGTCACCTCGACCGATTTGATCGTGGTGTCGGTGATCTCGCCTTGAAGCTGGTACATCCGCTTCGCCAGCTCGATCTGCCGCCCGATCATGTCGGCTTGTGTGCCCATATCGGCGACGCGGTCCTGCATGTGCCGCATCATCTGCTGCTGGCCGGCGTTCTGCATGCTGATCAGGAACGGGATCGACGTCCGTTCGATCGGGGTACCTTCCGGCCGGGTGATGCTCTGGACCCGCGACACGCCGGGAACCTGGAAGATGGCCCGGGCGAGCTTGTGCAGCACGATGAAGTCCGCGGGATTGCGCATGTCGTGGTCGGACTCGATGATCAGGATGTCGGGCATCATGCGAGCCTGGGAGAAGTGCCGATCCGCGGCGGCGTAGCCGATGTTGGCCGGGACGTCGTCGGGGATGTAGCGGCGGTCGTCGTAGCTCGTCCGGTAGCCGGGCAGTGCCACGAGACCGATCAGCGTGACCGCGATGGTGGCGATGAGGATCGGACCGGGCCAGCGGACGATCGCGGTGCCGACCCGCCGCCAGCGGCGGGTGGCCAATACGCGGGTGGGATCGAACAGCGCGGCGCGCCCGCCGATGGCCAGCACCGCGGGGACCAGGGTCAGCGCCACGGCGACGGCGACCAGCATGCCGACCGCGCAGGGCAGGCCGACGGTCTGGAAGATCGGCATCCGGGTGAAGCTCAGGCACAGCAGCGCACCGGAGATCGTCAAACCCGATCCCAGCACCACCGGCGCGACGCTGCGGTAGGTGGTGTAGAACGCGGTTTCGCGATCCTCGCCTGCGTTGCGCGCCTCCTGGTACCGGCCGAAGAAGAAGATCCCGTAGTCGGTCCCGGCGGCCATCGCGAGCGCGACCAACATGTTGATCGCGAATGTCGACAGCAGGAAGAACTCGTTGTCACCGAGGAAGGCCACGATGCCGCGGGCGGCGAACAACTCGATGCCCACCGTGATCAGCAACGCGATGACCGTGACCACCGACCGGTAGACGATCATCAGCATCACGAAGATGATCAGCGCGCCGATCAGCGTCAGCTTCAGGATGGAACTCTCGCCGCTGTGTTGCATGTCCGCCAGCAGCGCCGCCGCGCCGGTGACGTACACCGAGACTCCGGCAGGGGGCGGCGAACGGTCGACGATCTCCCGGACCGCCGCGACGGATTCGATACCGGCGGACGAACCCTGGTCGCCGACCAGATTGAGTTGCACGTAGACGGCCTTGCCGTCCGGGCTCTGCGCTCCCGCGGCCGTGAGGCGGTCTCCCCACAAGTCCTGCACGTTCTCGATGTGCGCGGGATCCTTCTCCAGTTCGGCGACCAGACCCTCGTAGTACCGGCGCGCATCGTCGCCGAGCGGCTCCTGACCTTCGAGCACGATCATCGCGGTGCTGTCGGAACTGGACTCCTGGAACAGCCGGCCCATCTGCGACATCGCCTGGACCGACGGGGCGTCCTTGGAACTCATCGGCACCGATTGCTCGCGCCCCACGGTCTCCAGGGACGGCACCGCAAAGGTGACCAGGAGCGTCAGCCCCACCCACCCCAGGACGATCAGCGGCGCGAGCCCGCGGATGGCCCGCGCCACCAGCGGTCGTCCCCGGTGCAGTTGATGGTTGCTCACGGCGCACTCACCACGTGTGAGGGTTGTTCGAGTCGCGTCACTTCAGCTGCTGGCCCTGGCTCTGCAACAGGGCGCGCACCAGCGGACGTGGACCGGTCGGCGGCAGGAATGCGCTCGCCGGCCGCGTACGCACCGGCTGCGGCCACCAGAACCAGCGGCCCAGCAGCGCCGCGATGGCCGGTGTCATGAATGCGCGCACGATCAGCGTGTCGAACAGCAGTCCGAGCGCGATCGTCGTACCGACCTGACCGATGCTGCGCAGGTCGCTGACGACCATCGAACCCATGGTGGCGGCGAACACCAGACCGGCGGTCGTGACGACCTTGCCGGTGCCGCCCATCGCGCGGATGATCGCGGTGTTGATGCCGGCGCCGAGCTCGTCTTTGATCCGGGCGACCAGCAACAGGTTGTAGTCGGATCCGACCGCCAGCAACGTGATGACCGTCATCACCAGCACGGCCCAGTGGATCTGGATGCCGAGCACGTACTGCCACACGAAGACCGACACACCGAAAGCCGCACCCAGCGACACCACCACGGTGCCGACGATGACCAGCGCCGCGACAAGGCTTCTCGTCATGATCAGCATCACGATGAAGATCAGGCAGATGGCGGCGACCACCGCGATCAGCAGATCGTACCGGGATCCCACCACCAGGTCTTTGGTGATCGCGGCGGTGCCGGTCAGGTAGATCTTCGACCCCTCCAGTGGGGTGCCTTTCAACGCTTCCTCTGCCGCGCTCTTGATATCGGCGACGCGTGAAATACCTTCGGGGGAGGCAGGGTCGCCCTGCTGCAGGATCAGCATCCGGACCGCTTTACCGTCCGGTGACAAGAAGATGTCCATGACCCGCTGAAAGTCCTTGTTCTCGAAGACTTCCGGCGGAATGAAGAATGTGTCGTCGTTCTGGGCGGCGTCGAATGCCTTACCCATCGCGGTCGGGTTCTCCCCGGCGCTGCTGTCCATCTGGCTGAAGATGCCCGACATGGTGCTGTGCATGCTCAGCATCATCGTGCGCATGCTCGACATGATCGCGATCATCTCGGGGAACTGCGCGACGATCTGGGGCAGCAGCACGGTCAGCTGATCGAGGTTGTCGACCATGTTGTCGAGCTTTTCGGACACCTGGTCGACGCCGTCGATCACGTCGAACACACTTCGGATCGAGAAGCACAGCGGGATGTTGTAGCAGTGCTGTTCCCAGTACAGGTAGTTGCGGATCGGCCGCCACATGTCTTCGAAATTCGCGATGTTGTCCCGCAATTCGGCGGTGATGTCTTGAACCTCGTGTGTCGTGCCGACCATGTTGTTGGTCGTCGCGACCATCTGCTGCATCAGGCCGTACATGTTCTGCATGATCCCGATCATCTCGGCGAGCATGCTCGCTTGCTGGAGAAGATCGTCCATCCGCGTCTTCTGGAACTGCATGTACTGCTGTTGGCCGGCCTGCTGCATGCTCAGCATGTACGGAATGGTCGCGCGGGCCATCGGAATTCCCTCGGGCCGGGTGACCGCCTGGACGTTCGAGATGCCGGGGACCGCGAGAATCGCCTTCGCGAGTTTATTCAGCACCAGGAAGTCGGCTGGGTTGCGCAGATCATGGTCGCTCTCGATCATCAGGACTTCGGGCGACATCATCGCCGACTCGGGGAAGTGCCGCTTCGCGGCCGCCATTCCCTCGTTCGCCGGAATGTTCTCGGGCAGATACTTCTGGTCGTTGTAGCTGGGTTTGAAGCCAGGCAACGCCAGCAGTCCGAGCAGCGTGACGGCCATCGTCGCGACGAGAATCGGTGCGGGCCAACGCACGATGGCAGTACCCAGCCGCCGCCACCCGCGCACCTGCAGGTTGCGCTTCGGGTCGAACAGGCCGAAGCGGCTTCCGACCACCAGTACCGCCGGGAACAGCGTCAGTGCCACCGCGACCGCGACCAGCACCCCGATCGCGGTCGGCAGGGCCAGCGCGTTGAACAACGGCAAGCGCGTGAAACTCAGGCAGTAGAGAGCGCCGGCGATGGTCAGCCCGGAAGCCAGCACCACCTTCGCCACCCCGGCGTAGGTCGTGAAGTATGCCGTGATCCGGTCTTCACCCGCCTGGCGCGCCTCCTGGTACCGGCCGATGAAGAAGATCCCGTAATCGGTCCCCGCGGCGATACACAAGGCCACAAGGAGATTCACGCCGAAGGTGGTCAGTCCGAGAAGGTCGTTGTGGCCGAGGAACGCGACGATCCCGCGAGCGGCCTGCAGCTGGATTCCGACGACCACGAGCAGCGCGATCACCGTGACGACCGACCGGTAGACCAGCAGCAACATCACGAAGATGACCGCGACGCTGACCAGGGTGACCAGGATGACCGTCCGGTTGCCACTCTCTCCGACATCCGTGGCGATGGCGGCCGGACCCGTGACGTAAGCCTGCACGTCCGGAGGTGCCGGGGTGTTCTCGACGATGTGGCGCACAGCGGCCACCGACGACGACACCGAAGCCTCACCGGCCTCACCTGTCAGCGTCACCTGGACGTAAGCCGCCTTGCCGTCCGCACTCTGCGCCGCGCCTCTGGTGAGCGGGTCACCCCAGAAGTCCTGGATGGCGAGCACGTGCTTCGGGTCGTCCCGAAGCTGGCGGATCATCTCGTCGTAGTAGCGGTGTGCCTCGTCGCCGAGCGGCTGCTGGCCTTCCAGCACGATCATCACGACGCCGCCGCCACCGTCGGTCGAATCGAACGCGTCGCTGATCCGCTCGGATGCCTGCAGCGCCGGCGCGTCGACGGGGTTCAGCGAGACCGAATGCTGCTGTTCGACCGCTTCCAGTGACGGAACGGCGATGCTCAGCGCCGCGACGATCCCCAGCCACACCAGGATGATCGGGACCGCCATACGCTGAATCGTGCGCGCCACCAGCGGACGGCCGTCCTGCAGTTGATGGTTGCTCATGCGGCCTTCAACATGCATGCGGCGAAGGTGCTGGCTTCGTGCGTCTCGTACTTCTCGGACTTCACGACGTCGTCCACCAGGATCCGGCACCCCAGACTGTCGCTGTCACCCTGAGCCGCAACGCTTCCCACTCCTGCTGCACCGGTGATCGGGAACTCCAGTGTCCAGGGCAACGGCACCGCCTCGAGGAATTGCGGATCGCCGTTGCCGTTGAAGAAGCTGATCTGGGCGATGGTTCCCGGCGGGCCGAAAACCTCGTACTTCATGATCTTGGGATCGACCGGTCGGCTCTCCTCGGTGGCGGTGTCGCCGTAGGTCAGCGAATCGTCAGAACCGAAGATGCCGTGCAGGCGCGACACGGTGAAACCTCCGGCGGCGATCACGATCAGGACGACGAGCGGAATCCACAACCGGCGCAGCAGCGTGAACATGGCGGAAGCCGGTCCGCGCCTCGACCTGCGGGCCTCACGCGGTGCGGCGGCGGACAACTGGTCGGTCGGGTGGTCTGGGCGATCCTCGACGGCGACGTCGGACGGCGCTGGCTCCACCCCTGATTCGACGGCTCGACCGTCTACGTCGGGCAAGCTGCCGTCGACCACAGAACCCACCTTCCACCTTTCTGCCGGTTTCATCGTCATGGCGGGGCCAGACGGTCGGAGTCGCGCGCCGTGGCCGTGTGCCGCGGCGTCACGCGATTCGGCGTCGGGCACGCCACAGCAACTGCAAGCATTTGACGCCAGAGTCAATCACGGTTGCAGCCACCGTAGGCGGGTTTTTCGCAAACGCGCAAGTGCCTCGCCGAGCGAGTGGTCGCAGGTTTCGCCGCCGATCTGCGGTCCGGGTCGCTCCAGCTTCGGGACGGAACTATCTTGTCGGCACAACCTGCGACTTTGCCGGACGTCGGCGGGTGATGGGCCGGTGCCGGGCGCCGGGTGGGGACCGCTGCGGGGAGGCGCCCGTCCTGCAACAGGGACTGGTCGGCTCACCCCGAACCCATCGCTGGCAATCCCCGGCTGCTCTGCCTGGTCAGCGCGAGCCGCGCGGGGGACGGCACCCGGCACGGAGGGAATGTAAATATTCGGGCGCGTCATTTTCCGCCGCGCGGCCGGGGCCCCGACTGCTACAGTCTGGCGCTACGGCGGCACTCCACGACGCAGAGCGGGGCACCTATCGATGCCGGCTGAAACGCCCGCGCTGCAGGCAACAGGGAAGAGATTCCCGGCTTGGCTGCGGTCTCGACAATTCCTGGGACCGGTCGTCGCGATCGGCGGCGTGCAGTTGGTCGCGGCGATGGACGGACCGATCGCGGTCTTCGCGCTTCCCAGGATTCAGGAAGAACTCGGGCTCACCGATGCCACGCGGGCATGGGTGGTCTCGGCCTATCTCCTGACCTTCGGCGGGCTGATCCTGCTCGGAGGTCGGCTCGGTGACACATTCGGCCGCAAGCGCGTCTTCCTGGTCGGAGTCGCGCTGTTCGCGTTCGCCTCTGTGCTCTGCGGTATCGCATGGAACGGCGAGTCCCTGGTCGTCGCCCGGCTGTTGCACGGCGTGGCCGCGGCCATCGTGACCCCGACCTGTACCGCGTTGCTGGCCACGACATTTCCGAAGGGGCCGGCCCGCAACGCCGCCATCGCGGTCTTCGGCGCACTGGCCAGCCTCGGCGCGGTACTGGGCCTGGTGGTGGGCGGTGTTCTCACCGAAGCGTCCTGGCGGTTCGCTTTCCTGGTCAACGTACCGATCGGCATTCTGGTCATCGTCGTGGCCCGGCGCATGCTCACCGAGTCGGTCAAGGAGCCGATGAAACTCGACGTGGCCGGCGCGGTGCTGGCCACCGTGACGATCATCGCCGGGGTCTTCGGTCTGTCGACGGGGCCGGAGATGGGCTGGCTGTCACCGATCACCGTGACGCTGGGCTTGTCGGCGCTGGTCGGGTTGGTCGCGTTCGTCGTCGTGGAACGGGCGGCGGTCAACCCCATCGTGCCGTTCAGCCTGTTCCGCGACCGGGACCGCCTTGCCTGCTTCGTCGCGGTGTTCCTCAGTACCGGCGTGAGCTTCACCCTCACCGTGGTCGTCGCCTTCTACGTGCAGAACGTCATGGGTCACAGCCCCGCCCAGGCCGGGGTCGGGTTCATCCCGATGGCCATCGCGATGGCCATCGGGACGGGGGTGTCGTCTCGGCTGGTGATGAGCTTCGCGCCACGGGTCGTGGTCATCGGCGGCTGTGTTCTCGTGCTGGGCGCGTTGGCGTTCGGGGGTCTGACATTGCACAGCGCGTCGCTGTACTTTCCGGGTCTGGTGGTGCCGATCGTCGTGGGGGCGTTCGGGATAGGACTGATCAATGTGCCGCTGGGTCTGTCGTTGGTGGCCAGTGTCGGTCCCGACCGCATCGGCCCGACCGCCGCGATCATCGTGATGATCCAGAGTGTCGGTGGTCCCGCGGTGCTGGTCGCGATCCAGGCTGTCATCACGCTGCGCACGCTCCGGATGGGCGGTACCACCGGGCCCGTCACCGGGATGACCGATGTGCAGCTCGGTGTCCTCGACAACGCCTACACCCACGGCGTGCTGTGGTTGGGCGCGGTTGCGGTGCTGCTGGCCCTGGTGGCGCTGCTGATCCGCTACAGCGCACAGGACGTCGCGCACGCACGGCAGGTCCAGCAGGTCTTTCCGGATGAGGACGCTGAACTCGACAAGGACAAGGGCAAGGACAAGGACCAGGAACTGGCCCACTGACTTTCGGCTATTCGAGCACGCCGGTCAGGCCGAAATCGGCCGCCACCTCCGCGACCATCTCGCGCAGGTCGGCCTTGTCGTCCACCGATCCCGGGCGGAACGCGCACACGTAGATGGTGACCAGGTTCATCTCGGCGGCCGTGCCGTAGTAGACGTGCACCTGGCTGCCGATGCGCTCCAGCCAGCGCCCGGTCAGGTGCTGGCTCGCTCCGCGCGCGAATGCCGCATCGCACAACGTCCCGTCCGGCCGGATCGCCGCGGGGCCGGTGTCGCCGAGGTTCGAGCAGACGGCGGGTTGGTCGGGGTCGTTGCGCGCGTAGTCGGCGAGCTGGCGCCACATCCGTTGCGGCGTGTACGGCGTCAGCGGTACCAGATCCGCGGCGGGGTCGTGGGTCTCCTGCGCCGCCTTCAGTGCGTCCTTGATTCCGGCACGCACGCCGTGCAGATCCGTCGTGATCCCGTTCGGATCGACGTGTACGCGGACGAAGGAGACCGCGATCGCCCGGGCATCGTCGCCGGAGGTGCGGTCGTTGACGGTGAGCAGCACCGGGATCGCGCCGGCGCTGCCGTGGGTGCGCCCCATGCGCTCGTCCAGTCGCGCCGTGAACGCCGCCGCGAGGGTGCTGTGGGTGCCGCCGAGTGCGGCGGCCTTGGCGTTCCACTCGTCCTGCTTGAAGCGGATCCAGATGCTGGGCGCGACGACCGGCTGCTCCGTCCCGACGGCCGGCCCGGCGGGCGGCTCTGCCGCCGCACGCCGATCGTCCTCCTCCCGGCGTCGGCGGGCCTCGGTGATCGCCGCCGTGAACGCCCGTACCACGGACGGGAACTCCTGTGCGGTCTCCCGGAGGTCCTGAAGCACGGCCTGCCCGCGGGTCCGGGAACGCGGCGGCGGATAGCCCAGGTTGCGTGGCATGTCGAGGATCGCCTCGGTGACGGCGACGGCACCGCCGATTCCGTCGATCACGTAGTGGGACAGCACCAGGCTCACCGCGGTCGATCCGTCGGTGAGGGGTTGCACGTCGATCCGCCAGCCCGGCCCGGCCTCGGGATCGATCGTGAGCTGCGTGCATTCGTCGAACCAGTCGCTGAGTTCGCTGCGGGGCCGGGCGCCGGCGGCGATGTCGATCGGGGTCGGGCCGGGCGCGCGAACCCAGCGGTGCCGTCCGAACGGCAGCGGGGAGCGCTCGATGAGCCGGCCGAGCAGGCCGTCGGCGAGGTTGCGCTGGAACCGGGTCAGCCCGTCGTGGTCGACCGGACGCTCGTACACCCAGCCGACCTGCATGACCTCCTTCTGGCCGGCAGCCCGATGCCCTTCGTAGAAAGCTTGATCCAGCAGCGCGAGCCGGTTGTCGGTGAGTGTGCCGCCGGCAGATGAGCCGCCGTCGACGGATGACCGCACGGAGTGATTCCGGACTGCCACTGATTAGCCTCCGATGACCATGAGCTCCGCCCGCGGCGCTGCCCGGCCGCCGGGAGCGACGTCGCACAGCCCGCGCGGTGCGCTCGGAACGTTTGTCAGGGTGAGCGTAGCGGACCCGACCGTGCACTCTCAGCGAAAATTTGCTTTACCGTCAACCGGCCTGTCCGAAGGTGTCGCGCCCGCCCGCCGCGGGTTCTGGCGATTTCCTTGCCGAAGGGGTTGAGGTGTCCCTATCCTGTCGCCGTGAACTGGAGCCACCCCGACACGTCGCGAGACGATCTCATTTCGACGCCCAGGACGGTCGCGGTACGGCTCGGCGCGCGGTGCGTCCGCCAGTCCGTCGACGCGCGTAGCTAACACATGCACGAAGAGCGCTCGGGCGCACCACAAGTCGGAACGGACCGCCCCGTCGCCCTGTTCGTCCTCGGGTTCGGGCGGTCGGGGACCTCTGCTCTGGCGCGGGTTCTGTCGCTGTGCGGGGCAACGCTGCCCCCGAAACTGCTCGGGGCGACCAAGGACAACCCTCGCGGCTTCTGGGAGCCGCGCGCCGCGATTCATCTCAACGAGACGATCCTGCGCAGTCGCGGGAGTTCGGCCTACGACCTCGCCCTGCGCCCCGAGCAAAGTCGATCGTCGACCGCCGCGGACGAGGCGTCGATCGCCAGGATCCGCTCCTACTTCCACGCCCTGCCTCCGGCGCGGCTGGTGGTCATCAAGGAACCGAAGATCACCGCGTTGATCGAATTATGGTTCGAGGGCGCCCGGCGGGCGGGATTCGACGTCGCGGCCGTGGTGGCGATGCGCCATCCCGCGGAGGCCTCCGCGTCGATCGAGGAGCGCGCGAACCGGCAGAACTACGTCAGGTCCTCGCTGGAACTCGGCAGCGCCTGGTGGCTCAAATACACGTTGCTCGCCGAACGGGACACCCGCGATGTGCCGCGTGTGATCGTGGAGTTCGCGAACCTGCTCGAGGACTGGCGTCGTGAGGTGAAGCGGATCGGGACCGCGCTCGGTGTGGACCTCGACAGCCCCGACGAGGCCGCGATCGACGGGTTCCTGTCACCGGGGCTGCGCCATCACCGGCACACCGGACCCATCACCGAGCCGTTCGGCACCGACTGGGTCACCACGGTCTACCGCCAGCTCGCCGCGGCGGGTCGCGACGAACCCTGGGAGCAAAGCGTTCTCGACCGCGTCTTCGATGAGTACGAGACGACCGAGCGCGGGTTCCGCACCGCGGTGGACGACTCGCGGCGTTATCTGAACCTGAACCGCCTGATGCCCCCGCCGTTGGTTCGGGTCGCCCTGGAGGTGCTCGCGCTGGCACACCGGCGCCGGGGTACCTGGGCATAGGACGTGGGACGCGGTGTGATCGGGGGAGTCGCCCGATGAGGGTGGTGCTGGCGTTCTACGGCACCCGCGGCGATGTCGAGCCGGGCATCGCGCTCGGCCGTGAGCTTGCGCGCCGGAATCACCACGTGTGTATGGCCGTGCCGCCGGACCTGCTCGGGTTCGCCGAGTCCGCGGGCCTGGAGGCGGTCGCCTACGGACCGGACAACCAGGCCTGGCTGGAGTCGACTCGCAATTTCTGGGCTCGGTTCTTCCGCAACTTCTGGCGCCTCCCCGAGCTCAAGAAGCTGCTCGCGGAATCCCGTGAACCCGGCACCCGCGCGTGGGCGGAGATGAGCACGACGCTGGCCGCGCTGACCGACGAAGCGGACCTCCTCGTCACCGGCGTCAGCTATCAAGAACTGGCATGCAATGTCGCCGAGTTCCGGGCGATCCCGCTGGCGACGGTGCTGTGGTTCCCGATCCGGGTCAACGGGCACGTCGTGTCGGCAGTGCCCGCCCCACTGGTGCGGGCCGCGATGAGAATCTACGACTGGCTGGTGTGGCGTGGGGTCAAGAACGTCGAGGATGCGCAGCGTCGTGAACTCGGACTTCCGCCGTCGCCCGGCCCCGCGCCGCAGCGTATCGCCGATCGGCGCGGACTGGAGATCCAGGCCTACGACGACATCTGCTTTCCCGGGTTGGCCACCGAATGGGCGGGGATGCGCGACCTGAGGCCGTTCGTCGGAACCCTGACGCTGGAGTCGCCGACCGCCGCCGACGACGATGTCATGGCGTGGATCGCTGCCGGCACTCCACCGATCTTCTTCGGGTTCGGCAGCATCCCGGTGGAGTCCCCGGCCGAGACCGTCGAGATGATCGCGTCGGCCTGCGCGCAACTGGGCGAGCGGGCACTGATCGGCGCCGGCTGGAGCGATTTCGCCGACGTTCCCGGCTACGAACATGTCAAGATCGTCGGGTCGGTGAACTTCGCCACCGTGTTCCCGGTCTGCCGTGCCGTGGTCCATCACGGCGGTGCGGGCACGACAGCGGCCAGCCTGCGCGCCGGCGTCCCGACGCTGATCTTGTGGATGGCCGATGTCCAGGTTGTATGGGGGGCTGCCGTCAAACGGCTCAAAGTCGGTGCGTCCCGGCGCTTTTCGAGTGCCACGGAGAAGACCCTGGTGGCGGACCTGCGCACCATCCTGGGCCCGGAGTACCAGGTCCGCGCCCGTGAGATCGCGAACCGCATGAACACACCCGCCGACAGCGCGGCCGCGGCCGCCGACGAGGTCGAGAAGTACGTCCTCGGGTGGATGAGCGCTGACGGCCGAGGAGAGTAACGCCACATCTATGTCGCATGCGTCAATTTACGGTTCGAACGCCCTCGAACCCGCCTATCATCGGCTCTCGTGATCGAGCTAGACGGTGTGGCGAAGACCTTCGGCGCGTCCATCCATGCGTTGCGGGACGTCAGCTTCGCCGTCCCGACCGGCACGGTCTGCGCGGTACTCGGTCACAACGGGGCGGGCAAGACGACCACGATCAAGATCCTGTCGACGTTGTTGAGGCCGACGTCGGGCCGCGCCGTGGTCGCCGGATACGACGTGGTCCGTCAGCCGGGCCAGGTGCGTGAGAGCATCGGCACCACCGGCCAGATGGCGGCACTCGACTGGCAGCTGACCGGGCGGGAGAACCTCGTCCTGTTCGGGCGACTGCGGGGCCTGCGGCGAAAGGCCGCGCGGCGCAGGGCTGACGAGCTGATCGATCAGTTCGACATGGCGCACGCCGCCGACCGTCGGGTGATCAACTATTCCGTGGGCATGCAGCGCCGCATCGACATCGCCGCCGCGCTCGTCATTCCGCCGAAGGTGCTCTATCTCGACGAACCGACCACCGGCCTGGATCCACGCAGCCGGCGTGCGGTGTGGGACCTGGTGTCCGCGTTGAAGACTCAGGGTGTCACGGTGCTGCTCACCACTCAGTATCTGGAAGAGGCGGACCTGCTCAGCGACTCTGTGGTCGTGATCGACCACGGACAGGTCATCGCCACCGGCACCGCCGAAGATCTCAAACACCGCGTGGGTCACAGCTATTGCACGGTCAGCCCGGTGGATCCGGCCGACCTGGCCAGGATCTCCGATGCCGTCGCCGACCTGGACGGTCCCGAGGTCGACGTCGAGGCGAACACGGTGTCGGTGCTGGCGCCAGACGGTGTGGCGACACTCGGTGAGGTGTTCCGCCGCCTCGATCGACTCGGCGTGGAATTGGCCGACATCTCGCTGCGCCGGCCGTCCCTGGATGAGGCGTTCCTGCATCTGACCGACGACGCACTGCCCAGCGGCGCCGGCGCCCACCACGGCGCCCTGCCGAGTGACAGCGCCATCGCGTGACAGCCCTGGGTGCGCTGACCGAACGCATGGTGCGCGGTCAATGGCGAGACGATCTTCCGTTCGCGATCGCGGCTCCCGTCGGGTTTTTCGTCGTGTTCCACTTCGCGCTGCGTCATGTGATCGACACCGGTGAGACCAGCTACGCCCAGTACCTGCTGCCGGTGACGATCGTCCAGGTCCTCATGCTGAGCGCGCTGGTCACCGTCGACCGCGCGGCGGTGGACCAGCAGTCGGAGTTCGGTGTCCGCCTGCGCACGCTGCCCATCTCGACGGCGGCGCCACTGGTTGCGCGGATGGTGTACTGCCTTTTCCTCGGCTCGATCGTGCTGACCGTCGCGATCTCGGCCGGGTATCTGTTCGGATTCCGGATCTTCGGTGGGATCGGGCACACGGTCGCGTTCGTCGTGCTGGTCCTGGCGTTCACACTGGCGTTGTCGCTGGGCGCTGATGCCGTGGGCGCCGGGTTGGCCAGATCGGAGATCGGCAGAAGCGGCACATCCAGCCAGATCCTTCTGGTCCCGCAATTGCTGTTGATCATGCTGTCCACGGGTATGGCGCCGCTCGAGTCCTTCCCCGACTGGCTGCACCCGTTCGTGCACTACCAGCCGGTCTCGCAGGTGACCGACACGCTGCGCGGCTTCGCCGGCGGCCAGGTCGTCGCCGACAATCTTCGGATCAGCACGGCCTGGTGCGTGGGACTGCTGCTGGTGTTCGGCGCCCTCGCGGTGCGCGTTCAGAGGCGGCAGCGATGACGGCGCAGATGACCCGGCGCGGCTCACTGCTGACGGAGAGCGCTCTGTTCGCCGGAAGGTTGTTCATCCACTGGAGGCGGCAGCCGACCGTCCCGGTCCAGGCGCTACTGTTCCCGACCTTCCTGTTGATCACGTATTACCTGCTGGTCGGCGAGTCGGTCATGAACGTCACAGGCGTCGACAGCCTTTACGGGCTGGTGCCCACGTGCGCCGTCGCCGGTGCGATGTTCGGCGCGCTGGCGGCCAGCCTCAGTGTCCGGATCGAACGCGAGTACGGATTGCTCAGCCGCCTCTGGACCTTGCCGGTGCACCGGTACAGCGCGCTCGGGGGTCGGCTCCTGGCGGAAGCCGCGCGCACGCTGGTGGCCTCCGCTCTGATCACCGTTGTCGGAGTCGGTCTGGGCCTGAGGTTCAAGGGCGGCTGGCTCGATCTGATGGTGTACCTGCTGATCCCGGTGGTCGTCGGCGTCATCTTCGCGGCTGCGCTGATCGCGGTCGCGGTACGCACGACCAACGGTGCTGTGCTGATGTGGTTGGTGATCCCGGCGATCAGCGCGGTCTTCGCCAGCTCGGGTTCGCCTCCGCCGGAACTGCTTCCGTCGGCGGTGCAGCCCGTGATCGAGTTCCAGCCGATGGCGGCGACGATCGGTGCGATGCGGGCCCTGGCGCAGGGGGAGTCCGCGCTGGGGCCGCTCACGGTTGCGTCCTTGTGGGCTATCGCGTTGACCGCGGTGATCCTGCCGCTGGCCGCGCGCGGTTACCGCGCCGCGGCGGAGCGCTGACCTCGACGGCCGAACAGCACATATCTAACCTTTCCGTTAATTTACTGGAAAAATTTCTGCAGCGTCACTAGCTGTGCTAATAGTCGAAATAGGCCCGATGTGCGGTTTGCCGATACGCAAGGTGTGCAACATTTTCGTGAAAAGTTCGAACCCCGTAGTTCAAGGGTGTCTAGACTCTGCGCGGAGGGGGAGTAGGTACACGAGATTGGGCAGCTTCTTGACTGTGACCGACAACGGCGTTCAGCCGCTTTATCTAGATCTATTGCGGCGCAACCTCACCCGCTACGGGATGCGAGAGCGCGTCCCGTCGAAGTGGCCGCTGCGACGTAAAGTTCTGTACAAGGCCGTCAACACGCTCAGCCCGCTGCGTCTGGGACTGAGCCCGTTCACGGAGAACAAGCGCGAACTCGGCCTGGACTGGCCCGCCGAGGCCGAGACCATGATCGGCATGAAGCGTCTGACCAATCTGCAGGAATGTGTCGAGACGGTGCTCAAAGAGGATGTGCCGGGCGACCTGATCGAATGCGGCGTATGGCGCGGCGGCGCGTGCATCCTGATGCGTGGAGTGCTGGCGGCCTACGGGGATGACACGCGGCGCGTCTGGCTGGCCGATTCCTTCCAGGGCGTTCCTCGATCGGATCCGGACAACTACAAGGCGGACAAGGGAATCCGAGCCGACTTCGCCGCGGGCATCCTCGGGGTGTCCGAGGACGAGGTGAAGGCGAACTTCGAGCGCTACGGCCTGCTCGACGATCAGGTCCGCTTCCTGCCCGGCTGGTTCAAGGACACCCTCGCCGACGCGCCGATCGAAAAGATCTCGGTGCTGCGCCTCGACGGGGATCTGTACGAGTCGACGATCCAGGCGCTCGACGCCCTCTATCCGAGGCTGTCGCCCGGCGGCTTCTGCATCGTCGACGACTACCGCGCCGTGAAGGCGTGCGAGCTGGCGGTCACCGACTACCGCACCAAGCACGGAATCACCGCCGAGATCGTCGACATCGACGGCACGGGCGTGTTTTGGCGCAAGTGACCACCGTCGTCCCGGTCGGTCGCGCTGGTGTCTGAGCGCGCCCCGGGGTTGCGGATCGGGATCCTGGGCGCGGCCAACATCGCTCCTCAGGCGCTCATCGTCCCGGCCCGGGACAACGCCGACGTGGTCGTGGCGGCAATCGCTGCGCGGGACGCCACCCGCGCGCAAGCCTTCGCCGTCAAGCACGGTGTCGCACGTGTGCATCGCAGCTACGAAGAACTGATCGCCGACCCGGATATCGATGCCGTCTACAACCCGTTACCGAACGGTCTGCACGGCCGGTGGACTCGGCACGCGATCACCGCGGGCAAGCATGTGCTGTGTGAAAAGCCGTTTGCGGCAAACGCTGACGAGGCACGCGAGATCGGGGATCTGGCGGCGCGGTCGGGTCTGGTCGTCATGGAAGCGTTCCATCACCGCTATCACCCGTTGATGCTGCGTGCCGAGGAGATCATCGCTTCGGGCGAACTCGGCACCCTGCGGCAGGTGGAAGCGGCGTTCTGCTTTCCGTTGCCGAAGTTCTCCGATATCCGTTACGACTTCGCACTCGCCGGTGGTGCCACCATGGACGCCGGCTGCTACGCGATACACATGTTGCGGACGCTCGGTGGATCTACGCCGAAAGTCGTGGCGGCCCAGGCCAAACTGCGCGCCGCGGAGGTGGACCGCGCGATGACCGCCACGCTGCACTTCGCGGACGGCCACACAGGTTCGATGCACTGTTCGATGTGGTCGGCCTCGCTGCTGCGGGTGAGCGCCACGGTGATCGGCGACCGTGGACAGCTTCGGATGATCAATCCGGTGCTGCCCCACCTTTTTCACCGGCTCACCATCCGGTCCGCCGAAGGCGTACGGACCGAACGCTTCCCGCGGCGCACGTCGTATGCCTACCAACTCGACGCGTTCGCCGCGGCGGTCCTGCACGGCGAACCCATCAAGACACCGCCACAGGACGCGATCGAGAACATGGCGGTGATCGACGACATCTATCGCGCCGCCGGTCTGTCGCCACGCCGTCCGGCGTGAACGCGGGACGGCGCATCAACGGACGGCAATCTGGCTGGGGAGATCGGCGTTTGCGAGCCAGCACCGTACGGTGCGACTGAACAGTTCAGGATGCCTCAGCGGCCAGTCGTGGCGCATACCCACGGCGACAGCGTTGACTCCGCGCGGCATCGTGCGGGCGAGTTCGGCGGCACTGCGGTGAGCGGGCCAGTATTCATCGGCTCCGGTGATGAACAGCGCTGGCACCGGCGATTTTTCGAGACCCTTCGGCACCGTGAAGCCGGCTGACTCGGAGACGATGTGGGCGGCATCCTCGCTGAGGGCCAACCGCATGTCCTCGCGGTAGTCCGCCGCCCTGGTCGCCGCGAGCTCCGGTGGATGGGCATTCCACAGCTGGGAGAGCAGCCGCCGGGACCAGGCCATGCGGGCCAGGGCGCCCACGAACCGCTGAGAGGGACCCACCCACGGAAAGCTGTTGACGAAGGTCCCGCACAGCACCGCGCTGGCGAACAGCGCCGGTTCCCTCGCCAGTAGGTCGATCCCCACCTGAGCCCCGAGGGAGTATCCGACGAGGTGCAGGCCTCCCGCGCCGAATCCAGACCGGATCGACGTCGCGACGGCCTGTGCGGCACGATCGATCCGGAACGGCCCCAGCGCAACGCTTTTCCCGAACTGTGGCAGGTCCGGGGCAACGCAGCGATACCCGGGCAATCTGTCGATCACCGGCTCCCAGGACCAACCGCTCAGCCGTCCGCCGTGGAGGAACACGACGGTGGGGGCCTGCAGCGGACCTGTCTCGCGTACGAACAGATCCATATCGGCGATGGTACGTCCGCTTCACGGAGAGTGTGATCTCCCTTGCACTTTGGCGTCGACAAAGATCGGCCGACAGCGCCGGCGAACTGCTAGCGTCACACCCATGCCTGACAGCTTGGGGCCGGTGCGCATCGGTGTTCTCGGCGCATCCAGCTACGCACCGACCACGATGCTCAACCCTGCCAAGGACAACCCGGATGTCGTGGTCGCGGCGGTCGGCGCCCGCGACGACGAGAGCGCCGAGGCCTTCGCCGCCACGCACGGAATCGCCCGTGCCCACGGCAGCTACGAGGCGCTGATCGACGATCCCGAACTGGACGCGATCTATGTGTTGGTGCCCACCAGCATGCACGGGCGGTGGACGCGCGCTGCACTGGACGCGGATAAGCACGTGCTCTGCGAGAAGCCTTTCACCGCCAACGGTGATGAGGCCCGGGAAGTGGCCGAACTCGCCGCGACGTCGGACCGGGTGGTGATGGAGGCGATCCAGTTCCGCCATCACCCGTTGACGCTGCGGGTCGAGGAGATCCTCGCCTCAGGGGAGTTGGGCAGACTCGAACGCGTCGACATCACGCTGTGTGTGATGCTCTTGCCGTTCAGCGCCAACTGCTACAACTACTCGATGGCCGGCGGAGCCATGATGGATGCCGGCAGCTATGTGGCCAACATGGCGAGAACCTTCGGCGGCTCGACGCCCAAAGTGGTCTCCGCCGAGGCGAAGTTGCGTGACCCCCGGGTGGACGCGGCGATGACCGCCGAGGTGCAGTACGCCGAAGGGCACACCGGCAGGCTCAAGTGTGCGCTGTGGTCGTCGGACCTGTTCCGGGCGCGCGCCAAGATCATCGGTGAGCACGGCGAGATCAACGTGCTCAGCCCGGCCGCACCGCACCTCCTGCCCCGGCTGTCGATCCGATCGAACGGGCGCAAACGGGTGGAGTGGTTTCCGCGGCGCGCGACCTACGCCTATCAGCTGGATGCGTTCGCATCCGCGGTGCTGCGTGGCGGACCGATTCGGAATACGCCGCAGGAGGCGGTGGAGAACATGAGTCTGATCGACGACATCTACCGCGCGGCAGGGCTTCCCGTGCGCCAACCCAGCTGATCGCGGGCGACGGGGCGATCAGTTCGCGAAGTGGGCGTCGTCGATGTGCGCAGCCACGCGCAGTGCGTTGGCGGCGACGGTCAGGCTCGGGTTGAGGCCCGCGCTGGACGGGAAGAACGACGTGTCGACGACGTAGAGGTTGTCGACCTCGTGCGCCCTGTTCTGGGCGTCGAGAACACTCGTAGCGGGGTCGGTTCCGAAGCGGCATGTCCCGCACACGTGACCCAGATTGGCGTTGTCTCTGCCGTTGCCCAGGCGACGGGTGCGAAACGGTGCGACCATGTCGGCGAACAGACGCATGAACGCCTTGTGCCGTTCGATCTCGCCGGCGTGCAGGCGGTAGTGGATGCGCATCCGCTGGCGCCCGTCGGAACCGGGGCTCGGACTCGGTGTGACCCGATTGTCGAGATAGGGAAGGTCCTCCATCATCGCGGCCAGCACCAGGCCGCCGGTGAAGAAGCGGTTGTACACCTGACGCACCATCGGCGACATCGCGCGCAGCAGGCGGCCCCGCGCGCCCGGCCGGTTGACAAGCCACTCCATCGGCGGTATCGCGCCGAATGACTGTACTGTGCCGTACTTCTGGCCGTCGAAGAGATAGAAGTCGTTGAGCCCGATCTCCTTGTTGGCGGCGGTGATGGCCGAGTCGGCGTGTGGCCAGATCTCTACGGGATCGAGCAGGTGCCGCATCAGATTGCGCCCCACGTAGTCCGAGCCGTTGGCCAGGCCGCGCGGCCAGTCACCCGACCGGGAATTGAGCAGCAGAGTCGGCGTGGCCAGCGCCCCTGCCGCGAGCACCACCAGCCGCGCCTTCAGGGTCAGGATCTCGCCGCGGTGCTCGCAGATCACCGACTGCACCCGCCGGTGATCGGCGTCCAGGCGCAGGACTCGGCACTCGGTCAACAGCGCGGCACCGTATTCGGTGACGGCGGGCAGCACGCAGTTGCCCGCGGCGTCGTTCTTACATCCGCGGTCGCAGAGATAGGTCTGGCACGTCGTGCAGCCGTCGGTGTAATCGCAAGCCATCGGAAGGTGGTACGGGTGCAGACCCCGATCCCTCAGATGGTCGACCAGGGGTTGGTTATCGGACGAAAACGGGGGTGCGGCGGGTAAACCCACGGATGCGGCCTCAGGCCGGAGGGGATCGGCCTGACCGCGCACTCCGAGCAGTCTCTCGGCCTGTGCGTACCACGGCGCCATCTCGTGGTAGTCGATCGGCCACGACTCGGGCACCGAGGAGTCGCCGGGGTCGGCGAAGTTCTGCCGCGGTGTGAAGTCCGCGGCGAAGAATCGCTCGCACACCATGCCGTAGAGCGCCGAGGATCCGCCGGTGCCGCTGCCGATGAACGGTGTGAAGCGTTTCGTGAAACGACCGCTGATGTCCTCGACCTCGTCGGTGGTGCGGCCGGACCGGGCCAGCGCGTCGTAGTACGCGGTCGGCGTCCGGGCGGCCTCGGGTTCCGCGAGCTCGGCGACGGCCCCGCGGATCGTTCCCGGTGTTCCGGGCAGAGTGGATCGCCCCTTCTCCACGAAGAGCACCTTGCGCCCCGAGCGTGCCAGCCGATGTCCCAGAACGCCGCCACCCATCCCTGCGCCGATGACGATGACGTCCCACGCCACGCGTTCTGCGGCATGAGCGTCCAGATCGCCGTCAGCCAAGTCGTACTCCTCCGGGTATCGGCCCGAAATGGTGTACCACCTGGGCGATTCGGGATCGTATCAACGTTGCCGCGGCCACATCGCCCGAACGCTTACTCATGCGTCAAAATGAAGCGATAATGGCCGGACTCCGTCGGGCGCTGCGACGAACGAAAGGCCGGCAAGTCCAGATGAACTCCCCGAAGAACCTTGTGCTGTCCAGCTACGGCGGTCGCGGGGACATCGAACCCGCGGTCGTCGTCGGCCGCGAACTCCTGCGTCGCGGTCACGATGTGCTGATCGCGGTTCCGCCCAACCTGGTGGGCTTCGCCGAGGCGGCGGGCCTGCCGGCCGTCGGCTACGGCCTGGACTCCGGCCCGATCCTCGAACTGCAGCGCGAATACTTCACCTGCTACTCCCGGACACCGTGGAAGCTCCGGGAGATCAGCCGGATGGCGCGCGAGACCGAACAGTTCGCGGCCGAATGCTGGGCGGAGATGACCAGGACGCTGCACCGGGTGTCCGCGCGCGCCGACGTCCTGCTCACCGGCCTGATCTTCGAGCAGCCCGCCGCCAATGTCGCAGAAGCGCACGATATTCCGTTGGCAGTGCTGCAGTACTTCCCGTGCCGGCCACACGGGCAGCTGCTGCCGTTCCTGCCTGCTCCGCTGAGTCGGCTGCTGATGGCGGGAAACGACTGGGCGGCCTGGCGGGGCACACGCCGCGCCGAGGACGCGCAGCGCCGCGAGATCGGATTGGCCCCCGCGCGCGCCTCTGCGCCGCGGCGTATCGCAGACCGTGGTTCACTGCAGATTCAGGCCTATGACGTGCTGTGTTTCCCCGGGCTGGAAACCGAGTGGGACACGTGGAATCGGCAGCACCCCCCGAAGCGGCCGTTCGTCGGCGCGCTGGCGATGGCGTCACCCACCGAGGCGGACGACGACGTCGCCGGGTGGATCGCGGACGGGACGCCGCCGATCTTCTTCGGGTTCGGCAGCGTTCCGCTGGGCTCGCCCGCCGACACGATCACGATGATCGCCGAAGCGTGCCGGCAGTTGGGGCATCGCGCCGTAATCGGGGCCGGTGGAACCGATTTCGGCGCGTTGCCGCAGTTCGACCACGTCAAGGTGGTGGGCCAGGTCAACTACGCGACGATCTTCCCGCTCTGCCGGGCGGTGGTGCACCACGGAGGTTCGGGGACGCTGGCCGCCTGCCTGCGTGCGGGTGTGCCCCAACTGGTCCTGTGGACACTGCCGGATCAGCCGTTCTTCGCCGCACAGTTGAAGCGCCTGAAGGTAGGGGCCGGCCGGAGATTCTCGACCACGACCCCGAGGACGCTGGTGGCCGACCTGCGCCGGATCCTCGCCCCCGACTACCTGCAGCGGGCCCGCGAGCTCGCTGCGCGGATGACGACGCCTGCGCAGAGCGCCGCCGCGGCGGCTGATCACGTCGAGGACTTCGCGAAGCTGGCGAGCACACTCTGACGATCTCGGTGCCCGGGGGACGTACCCCCGGGTTTGCCGAGCCGCGCCGCAGGCTCAGTTCCGGATCATGAACCCGTTGGTTGCGAACGTGAATCCGAATTTGTCCTCGCGTTCTGCGTCGTGCGTGTAATCGTCCGGGAACTCCTGTTCGTATGCCTTGATGGCCTCAAAAGGTCCCGGTCCCCACCCGGGCAGAACAGGATGGCCGTTGACGCAGGAATCCTCGACAAGCAGATAGTCACCGGCCGAAAGCAAAGGGCGCAGCAACTTCATTTCCGCCAGCACATGATCTTTCGAATGATCGCTGTCCAGAATGGCGAAAATGCGGCCCGGATATTCCTCTTTGAGTTTCTTGATCTGCTCGGCGATCGCCGGTTCGATCGACGACGACTCGACGAACAGGATGTCGGGGTCGCTCTTGGCCACGGGGTCGAGACGCTGGTGGCTGATGTCCACCGAGAGCACCTTGAACGGTATTCCCACACGCTGCATGACGTGGGCGAAGAACAACGCGGATCCACCGCGGTTGGAACCGAATTCGATGATCAGCGAAGGCTTCAGGTCGAACAGGATTTCCTGGTAGTTCCACATGTCGGCGACCGACTTCCAGCATTCGATGCCGAGCCAGGTCGTCTTGTTCCACACGAAGGTGTTGTAGTACCACTTGTGGTACTCCTCGCCTTCGGTCCCTTTGGGTTGGTAGAGAAATATGGACACCGCGGAATTCGTCACACGGCGCAGTGATTTGAGCGTATTCACCGCGATTCGCCCGAGGGCTTTCATGTCCATTTCGCCGGGCTTGTAGGCGGGTCCCTCACGCCTCAATGCCAGGTTCGTGCGACCGGGAGCCTGCTCTTCATTTTTTTGACGCCATTGCACGGGCGCAGAGTAGCAGCACGAGTCTGCGCCGGCGGCCGTCTGAGCGAACTCGATCAGACGAAGAACGTGCGGCGGCCCGGTCCGTTCCTCGCCGCGCGCAGCGCGGGCCGGGATCTTCGCCAAAAATCTGATTCCAAGACCATTGACGCCTACGTTAGTTAGACTGCCGCCGGTAGCCGAACCTCGCGGAGGGGCTGAAGGGCACCGAACGGCACCGAACGGCACTGGAAGGCACCGGAAAGGCTTGGTACCGCATGGCTAGGGGCGCGTTCGGACGCAGCGACGCCGAGATCGATCTGTTGGTGCGCGGCATGCGGTCGGGGATCGCCGTCGTCGGTTTCGGCTATATCGGCACCGTGATCGGTGCCGTGCTCGCCGACCGAGGTTGGCCGGTGACCGGAATCGATGTCCGGCAGAGTGTCGTCGACGACATCAACATGGGCAGGACTGCGGTCGCCGAGCCCGGGCTCAGCGAGATGGTGGCCAACGCCGTGCGGATGGGCCGGTTGCGCGCCACAACGGATTTCAGCGCGATCGCCGACAACGATTTCGTCATCGTGAACGTCGGCACCCCGCTGGGCCCCGACTACGAACCCATCGTCGACGACATCAAGGCAGCGGCGCGCGCCCTTGGTGAGCACCTGCAGCCCGGCCACGTGGTGATCCTCAAGAGCACAGTGCCCCCGGACACCACCGAGACTCTCGTCCGTCCGATCCTCGAAGAAACCTCAGGTTTGCGCGCCGGTGTCGACTTCGGCCTCGCGTTCTGCCCCGAGCGGCTCGCCGAAGGCCAGGCGATCCATGAGCTGACCTCGATACCGGTGGTCGTCGGCGCGGTGGACGAGTGCAGTGCCCGCGCCTGCGCCACGTTGTGGCGGCACGCCCTCGGGGTGGAATCTGTCATCGTCGAGGACCCGCGTACCGCCGAGATGGTCAAGCTCGCCGACAACGTCTGGGTTGATCTGAACGTCGCCCTGGCCAACGAACTCGCGAAAATCTGCGACAAGCTCGGGATGGATGCCCTTCAGGTCATCGACGCGGCCAACACCATGCCCAAGGGGAGCGGCCCGGTCAACATCCTGCGTCCGAGCATGGGGGTCGGGGGGTATTGCCTGACCAAAGATCCGTGGTTCGTCAACCACCTGGGACAGTCGCTCGGGCTGGACCTGTCGATCCCGCGTACCTCCCGGACCGTCAACGACACCATGCCCGGCTATTCCTACAGCCTGCTCGAACAGCTTCTCGCCGACCAGGGCAAGACCGTGGCGCAGAGCAGGGTCGCGGTGTTGGGAATCGCGTTCAAGAACAACACCGGCGACTGCCGGCTCACACCGACGAAGTACATCGTCTCGCTGCTCGAGGAGTCGGGCTGCGAACTCTCGATCCACGATCCGTGGGTGGCCGACGAGGAAGCGCTGTCGGTGACCAGCATTCCGATGACCGCTGACATCGAGTCGACGGTCAAGGATGCCGACGCGCTGGTGGTCCTTGCCGGACACCGTGAGTTCCACCGCATTCCGTTGACGCGGCTCGCGGAGCTGACCACACCGAAGTGTGTGTTCCTCGACGGGCGCAACAGCTTCGACCCAGCGGCGGTGCGCGCGGCCGGTTTCATCTACAAGGGGATCGGCCGCTGACGCGGCACCCTCTGCGAACGGAAAGAGAAAGCATGTCCAACGTCGTCGTCACGGGCGGCTACGGTTTCGTCGGTACCCACCTGGTCACCGCGTTGCTCAAGCGCGGAGACTCGGTCACGGTCTTCGACTACGCGAAGAACACCCGCGACACCAGCCTCGGCTTCGACGGGCATCCCGGCTTCCGGTTCGTCCAGGGGGATGTGACCGATCCGCAGGCACTCGCCGCGGCGATCACACCTGATGTCGACACGGTGTTCCACCTGGCCTCGGTGGTCGGCGTCAACAAGTACGTCGAGAACCCGTTACGGGTCGTCGATGTCAGCGTGATCGGCACCCGCAACGTCCTTGAGCTGTGCCACAAGCACGGCGCCAGGCTGGTCTTCACCAGCACCTCCGAGGTGTTCGGGAAGAATCCCAACACACCATGGGCCGAGGACGACGATCGTGTACTCGGCTCCACCAGAACCGCCCGGTGGAGCTACAGCACCAGCAAGGCGATGGCCGAGCACATGGTGTTCGGCATGCACGACGCCTACGGGTTGCCGGTGACCGTCGTGCGCTTCTTCAACGTGTATGGGCCGCGCCAGAATCCGATCTTCGTGATCTCCAAGAGCATCCACCGGATCCTCAACGGCCGTGAACCGTTGCTCTACGACTCTGGCGACCAGACCAGGTGTTTCACCTACGTCGACGATGCGATCGCCGGCACACTGCTGGCCGCCGACAGCGATGCGGCGATCGGCGAGGTCTTCAACATCGGCAGCATGACCGAGACCACGATGCGTGACGCCGTCGATCTGGCGATCAAGATCGCCAATGTGGATTCGGTGTCGAGCACCGCGGCCTTCGACACCGTGAAAAGCTACGGTGCGCGCTACGAGGACATCCCGCGCCGCGTCCCCGATTCCACGAAGGCACAGCGCGTCCTCGGTTGGCGGCTGCAGGTCGACCTCGAGGAAGGACTCCGCAGGACCATCGACTGGGCGCGCGCCAATCCGTGGTACCTCGAGGAATCCGGCGCGGACACCACCTGACTCCAGCGGACATGGGTTTGACATTTGAGGGGGGACTTCCGACTTCGTCCGCCACGTATAGGCGCATTCGGTACCGGACGCAGGTGCTGTGTCGGCAGCCTTCGCCTGCGTCGCCGCGTGGCCGGGGAGTGAAGGGGACGACGTCTTCGCGATGAAAGTATTGCTGGCAAGCTGGGGGAGTCGCGGCGAGATCGAGCCGGTGGCAGCTGTTGCCCGTGAGCTGACGTACCGCGGGCACGATGTGCAGATCGCGGTTCCGCCGGATCTGGTCGAGTTCACGGCGTCTGCGGGCCTAAATGCGGTCGCATACGGGCCGCACTGGCATCCGTTCAGTGACGCGTACCGCGACTACTGGTCGTCGTTCTTCCGCCAGCCGTGGCGAATTCCGAAGTTGGGCCGGATGTGGCGAGAGGTTTCGGATCCTCTGATGAAGGCCCGGCCACAGATCAGTGACCGGCTCTGCGCGCTCGCGCAGGGAGCCGACCTGCTCCTCACCGGGATGAACTTCGAAGAGACAGCGGCCAACGTCGCCGAGTATCACGGCATTCCGCTGGCGACCTTGCACTGGTTCCCATTTCGTCCCAACAGGTATCTGATGCCGTTCCTGCCGTCGACGCTGGGCGCACCCGCGATGATGACGTTCGAATGGCTGTCCTATCTGGGGGCGAAACGAACCGAGGATGCCCAGCGACGCCGACTGGGGCTGACGAAGGTCAACACCCCTTGGCAGTCGCGCATCGCCAGGCGCGGGTCCTTGGAGATCCAAGGCTATGACGAGGCGTGCTTTTCGGGGCTGGCCGACGAATGGTCACAGTGGAACGCACAACGCCCCCCGCGCAGACCGTTCGTCGGGACGCTCGCGCTTGAGCTCGCCACCGATTCCGACGAAGAGGTCCTGTCGTGGATCGCGGCGGGCGCTCCGCCCATCTTCTTCGGGTTCGGCAGCATGCCCCTGACGTCGCCCGCCGACACGATCCAGATGATCGCGACGACGTGCTCGCGACTGGGTCAGCGTGCCCTGATCGGCACCGCGGGTGGCGATTACGGTGACCTACCTCAGTTCGAGCATGTGAAGGTCGTCGGTGTGGTGAACTTCGCAGCCATTTTCCCGGTCTGCCGCGCTGTGGTGCACCACGGCGGGGCGGGTACCACCGCCGCGAGCCTGCGCGCGGGGGTACCGGCGCTGATCTTGTCGATGGACCTCAACCAGGCGCTTTGGGGCAGGCAGATGAAGAAGCTCGGCGTGGGCGCCACGAGGTTGTTCTCGAACACCACCGAGGAGTCGCTGCTCAAAGACCTGCGCCGCATCCTGGCCCCCAAGTATGCGAAAGCGGCCCGCGATGTCGCGTCCCAGATGACCAAGCCCAACGAGAGCGCGGTGGTCGCGGCCGATCTCGTCGAGGAGTATGTCCGCGCGAAATCGGTCGGCTCATCATGACGGCTGCCTCGGTTCTGCCGCCGCGCTCTGTTCTGCGGAGTGCATACGACAAGCGAAAGGCCTCTGACGGGTCATGAAGTTCGTACTCGCAAGTTGGGGAAGCCGCGGGGAAGTGGAGCCGTGTGCCGCGGTCGGGCGCGAGCTGGTGCGCCGGGGTCACGAGGTTCGCATGGCTGTTCCGCCAGATCTGGTGAGCTACGCCGCGGCGGCGGTGCCCGACACCGTGGGGTTCGGCTCAGATCTGCAATCGATGATGGACGCCTACCGCGATTTCTGGACGGGATTCTTTCGGCGGCCCTGGCAGATCCGCGAGATGAACAAGCTGCTGCACGAGATGTGGCAACCCCTCAACGAGAGTTGGGGCGAGATGAGCAGGACGTTGACCACGCTGACCGACGGCGCTGATCTGCTGCTCACAAGCAACGTCGGCTTCGAGGTGCAGGCCGCCAATGTCGCCGAATACCAGCGGATCCCGCTGGCGACACTCCACTGGTACCCGATGCGGCCCAACGGACAGTTGGCACCATTCCTGCCCGCGCCGCTGGCACGCTCGGCCATGGCCACCTACGACTGGCTGTCCCGCGGCGGGTGGGCGAGAAAGGTCGAGGCCGAACAACGCCGTGAACTTGGGTTGCCCAGAGCGGGCGGTCCGTGGCCACAGCGGGTTGTCGACCGGGATCCGCTGGAGATCCAGGCCTACGACGAGGTGTGCTTCCCCGGTCTGGCCGACGAGTGGTCGAAGTGGCGTACCCAGCGTCCGTTCGTCGGTGCGTTGACCCTCGAACTGGACACCGACGCCGACGACGAGGTCGCGTCCTGGATCGGTGCGGGCACTCCGCCGATCTTCTTCGGCTTCGGCAGCATGCCGGTGGAATCGCCCTCGGAGACGTTGGCGATGATCGCGTCCGCGTGTGCGCGACTCGGGGAGCGCGCTCTGGTATGCGCCGGATGGGACGACTTCGGGAGCATCGACCAGTACGACCACGTCAAGGTGGTGGGGGTGGTGAATTTCGCGGCGATCTTCCCACTGTGTCGCGCCGTCGTGCACCACGGGGGTTCAGGGACGACGGCGTTGGGGTTGCGCGCCGGGGTCCCGACACTGATCCTGTCGACCGACGCGAACCAGGCTTTGTGGGGCTCGCAGATCAAGAGACTCAAAGTCGGTACCGGACGGCGATTCTCGGGTGCCGACGAGGAGACGTTGGTCTCCGACCTGCGGACGATCCTGCAACCCCGATACCGCACCCGCGTCCGCGAGCTCTCCACTCAGATGACCAAACCCGCCGAGGGGGCAGCACTGGCGGCCGCCCTGGTCGAGGACTTCGCACGATCGAAAACGGTGGGGGTTCGATGAGATTCGTTTTGGCAAGCTGGGGTAGCCGCGGTGAGGTCGAACCGTGTGCAGCCGTTGGGCGTGAACTGCTGCGGCGCGGTCATGAGGTGCAGATGGCGGTCCCCCCCGACCTCGTCGGGTTCACCGAGTCCGCCGGCATCCCCGCCGTCGCGTACGGCCCTGTCTTGCAGGACATCATGGATGCCTACCGTGACTTCTGGACGTGCTTGTTCCGTAGTCCCTGGCGGCTGCGTGAGTTGGGGCGGTTGGCGGGCGAGATCTCCACCCCGCGGAACAGCTGGGCCGAGATGAGCACGACTCTGACATCTCTGACCAAGGATGCCGACCTACTCTTCACCAGTAATCTGGCATTCGAGCGGCTCGCCTCCAATGTCGCCGAGCACCATGACATTCCGCTGGCCACTTTGCACTGGTTTCCCACTCGCGCCAACGGCCAGGTGGTGCCGTCGATCCCGGCGCCGGTGCTGCGTTCTGCACTCTCCGTCTACGAGTGGTTGTCGCGGGGCGGCTCCGAGCGAAAGGTCGACGCCGCGCAACGCCGGGCGCTGGGCTTGCCGAAGGCCCAGGGGCCGTGGCCCTGGTGGATCGCCGCCCGGGGAGGGCTGGAGATCCAGGCCTACGACGAAGCCTGTTTCCCAGGCCTGGCCGCCGAATGGGCGAAATGGGGTGACAGGAGGCCGTTCATCGGCACGTTGACCATGGAACTGCCCACCGACGTCGACGAGGAGGTGGCGTCGTGGATCTCCGCCGGGACACCACCGATTTTCTTCGGGTTCGGGAGCATGCCGATCAAGTCTCCGGCGGACACCATCGCGATGATCGCCGGCGCATGTGCACAACTCGGTGAGCGGGCGCTGGTCGGCACCGCCGGTGTCGACTTCGAGGACGTTCCGGCCTACGAGCACGTCAAGGTCGTGGGCGCGGTGAATTACGCGTCGGTTTTCCCGGCGTGCCGGGCCGTCGTACACCACGGCGGCACGGGCACTACCGCGTTGGGTCTGCGTGCTGGGGTGCCGACGTTGATCCTGTCGACGGACATGCATCAGACGTTGTGGGGAGCCCAACTGAAGCGACTGAAAGTGGGCGCAAATCGGCGCTTTTCCGGGACGAACGAGAAAACCTTGACCGACGACCTGCGCACGATCCTCGCCCCGCAGTACAAGGTGAATGTCCTCGAACTGTCCAAGCAGCTGGCTACGCCCGCCGAGAGCGTGACCAGTGCCGCTGACCTCCTGGAAGAGTTCGCTGACCGCTACCTGCGGACCAGATAGCCTCGGGGGGCCCAGGTCCACCCGAACTTTTCCTCGCGCTCCTGATCGTGGATGTAATCGTTCGGGAACTCGGCCTCGTACGCCTCGATGGCTTCGTACGGACCAGGACCCCAGCCGGGTGCGACCGGATGCCCGTTGAGCACCGAGTCTTCGACGACCAGGTAGTCCCCGGCTGACAACAGTGGTCGCAAGGCCTTCATCTCGGCCAATACATGGTCCTTGCTGTGGTCGCTGTCGAGGATCGCGAAGATCTTGCCCGGGTATTCCTTTTTCAGCGCGCGGATTCGGTCCGCGACCGCGTCGGCAGTAGAGGACGACTCCATGAAGATGACGTCGGGATCCTGTTGTGCTTCCGGCTTCAACCGGGCGTGATCGATGTCTACCGACAGAATCTTGAACGGCTGACCGATCTCCCGCATCACGCTGGCGAAGAAGCGCGCAGAACCGCCGCAGAATGTGCCGAACTCGATGACCAGAGCGGGCTTCTGGGCGTGCAGGATCTCCTGGTAGTTCCACATGTCGCTGACCGACTTATAGCACTCGATACCCATCCAGGTGGTCTCGTGCCAGACCAGCTTGTTGAAATACCACTTGTTGTACTCGTCCGGCTCCGAACCCGTGGAGTCATAAAGGTACAGCGAATACAGTTCCGGGTTGTAGTAGATCACCCGGAGGCGGTGCACCTTCTTGGATATCTCCCGGAACGGCTTCGTTACCCGAGCCACGACAGCACCGGAAATGCGCCGAGCCGCACTCCTGACATCGGTTTCGGCCGACGGCAGCGGCTCCACGTATTCCTTGCTCTGCGAGGTCATTCCAGCATCCTAACTGCGGCGAGGATGGACATATCCCCGTACATCGATATGGAACTAACTGTCGACAAGCGACGCGCTGTCGGCGATCTCCGGCCGTCCGTCGATCCAGTTCAGAAGGGCACGCAGCCCGTCCTCGAGGAACCATTTTGGGCGCCAGTCGAGTTCGGTTGTGGCCGGTGCGATGTCACACCGCGCAGCACGGACATCTCCGTCGCGGAACTTGCCGACCACGGTCGGATCTGGTGCGCCGCAGAGTGCGGCGGTCATCGCGGCGAGTTCGTGGATAGTGGTCGGTACCCCGGATCCGATGTCGACGCGGCGTGTCAGGGTCGCGGGACGCCGGACCGCCGCGAACAGGGCATCGACGACGTCGTCGATGAATACGAAATCGCGCAGTATCCGACCGTCTTCGTACACTTCGAGGGGAAGGCGGCGACGCGACATGCGTGCGAACAACGCCACGATCCCCGTGTACGAATTGGTCAGGGATTGTCCGGGGCCATAGACGTTCTGCAGTCGCAGCACGCTCACGTTGCTGTCGTGTGCCGCCGCCCATGCGGTGAGGATGTGTTCCTGCGCGAGCTTGGTCGACGCGTAGACGTTGGTCGGTCGCGGCTCAGTCCGTCCCGCTGAGCTCGAAATCGGCTCAGCCGCTTTGCCTGTCGGACCTTTCGGATCCCAGATGCCCGCGAGCAGTTGTGCGTGGCTGCGTGGCGGGGGGTAGAAGATATGCCCGTCGGACTCCCATGCCCCTTCGCCGTAGACGGCACGCGAGGACGCCAGTACGAATTGCTCGGGTACATGCTCGGCACGGCTAAGGGCGTCGAGGAGCTGAGTGGTACCGACGACGTTCACCGATCCGTGCCGGGTGGCTTCAGAAAGCGACTGTGCCGTACCTGTTTCCGCGGCCAGGTGGACGATCTGCGATGGCTGGATCAGCCGCAGGACGGCATCCCAGTCTGGGGCATGGGTGACGTCACCGGTGAAGAAGCGCACGGCCGATGGCAAGTCGACGGTCGAATTTCGGCTGTGTACCTGCGGGTGTAGGACGTCCATGACCGCCACGTCGTAGCCGGCATCGACGAGTCGGCGGGCGAGGGCAGAGCCGATGAAACCCGCGCCACCTGTGATAAGCACCGATGTCGTCAACTGTCATCCCTCCAGTTGGTGCGCACGATCAGCTGCGCAGCTAGGCGCAACCCCTCGATCCTTCTCGACACTGCGCGTGCGAACCCCGGCGTCGCGAGCAGAAATTAGCACATCCGTCAGTATCTGAGGGCGACTGGACCAAAAGTCCGGCTCGACGCCCTAGTCTGCTAGCCGAGAGCTTGGAGGAGAACGGTGAGCGTAGTCGACGGACACACAGCGGACCGCACGAGCAAGCGGCCCGTTGATCGGACCACGCTTCATCGCGTGTGGCACGGGCTGCTCGCGGTGATCGTGCTCGCGATCGCCGCGCTGTGCTATTTCTTCCCGATCCTGCTGGCCGTCCTCGGCGGGCTTGTCCTGCTGCTCGGCTGTGCCCGGCTGATCTACCGGGGCCGGGACCGCTACATCCCCAACCTTTATGCCCGTGACACCCGGGTCTACGACGATGACTACCGCGGCTTCATCGCTGAGACGATGGCAAGTCTGCGGCGGTGTAAGACACCGGACCACGTGCTGCTGCGTGAGGCGGCGCAACTGCCGGCCCCGTCCGGCGCGAACCCCGAGGAACTGCTGCTCGATCTGGGCGTGTGGATCGGATGGTCGACCCGACTGGCCGCGGACGCCAGCGGCAGGCCGGTCTACGGATTCGACACATTCGAGGGTCTGGTCGAGGACTGGCAGGTCGACGACCAACTCGTCATCAAGCGCGGAACCTTCTCGCTGGCCGAGCCTCTCGCGCAACGGTTCATCGCCGATACCGGCGTGACCCTGCAGGACGGTCTGCCGCCGGCATTGGGCCGCAAGGTCGAGTTCATCAAGGGGATGACCTACGACACGCTGGCGCCGTTCCTGGCCGAGCACCCAAATGCTCCGATCGCGTTGTTCCACATGGATCTCGACACCTACGAGAGCTGCCTGCACGCACTGGAGACCTGCAAGGACCGCTTCGTCGAAGGGTCGGTCCTGGTCTTCGACGAGTACCTGGTGACCAACGGTGAGATGCGGGCGTTCTACGAATTCCAGCGCAAGTACGGGCTGCAGTGGCGTTATCGCGCGTGGGGCCTGGAGATCTGGGAGATGAACGTCGAGATGGTCAGATCTCGCTGGAAGCGTTTCGCGTACTACCTGATCCTGATCACCGGGTACTGGACGCTCGGCGACGGGCGGTACGTGTGGGCGTTCTTCGACAAGCGGTTCTGGCGGTTCTGGCTGGGCGCTCCGCTCGGCGACATCGCGTTCATGCTCGGCGCCGCGGGTCAGCGCAAGTCCGTGAGCCTGGAGATCACCGGGCTCGGTGGGCTCGGCGCGGAAGGCCGATAGTCCACGGCGTCAGCGGTTCTCGCCGATCCAGGTGGTGGTGAAATCCATCACCGACGGGATGTTGCGGGCGAGGTCGGTGCCGATGGCCTTCTCCAGGTTGGCGCCCATCAGCGGGATCTTGACCTCGACGCGGCCGTCGAACCGTAGCGCGGAACCGGTGGCGGTCGGCTCGAGCCTCGTGGTGGCGTTGCACGATCCCAACCCGCCGGAGACCGACACCGCGATGCGGCCCGCGACCACCCGTTCCGTCGGTGTCCACGTCTCCTCGTAGCGCATCGTGACGTCACCGGGCAGGAGTCTGGCCACCATCCCCGGCAGCAGCTGACGGCCGACGTCGAGGGTGTAGCGCACCACGATCGACCCGTCATCGCCGACATCGAGATCGTCGAGGGTTGTCACGGCCTCGCTGGTGGCGAGCCGGTCACGCCAGTAGTCCTCGCTCCCGAACGCGGCGTGGATCTGGTCGACCGCAGCCGTGGAGTCCGCTGAACCGGTGAACGCTCGTGCCATCGGTACCTCTCCTTGAGTTGGGCAGTTGAAGTTGGACGCTTCTGAGTTGGATACAGTTGGCGTGTTTTATGAACAGGATCGTCAATTTACGGGCAGGATCGTCGCGTGAACATCAATAACGGGCTGGTGATGTTGGCAGACGCGCTGCCGGGCATGAATCGGATCAGGGCTGTGCAGCGCGCGCTCCACGGCCGCGAAAATCCGGTGTACCTGGAGATCGGCGTGTCGCGGGGCCAGGCGTTCCAGAAGATCAGCGCCGATGTGAAGATCGCGGTCGACCCCGCGTTCCGGCTGACCCGGCGCACCCGTGAACTCGCCGATGCGAAGGGCCGCGAGACCCATTACTTCGAGACCACCAGCGACGACTTCTTCGAGACCCAGGCCGACTTCCTCGAACGGCATCCCGTGGACGTCGCGCTGATCGACGGCCTGCACACCTACGAACAGGTGGTGCGTGACGTCGAATACACGGTGCGCCACCTGCGTGAGGACGGCGTCATCTTCCTGCACGACTGCAATCCACCGTTCGAACTGGCCGGCAGGCGCGCGGAGTCCTGGGAGGAGTTCATCGCCCAGCAGAAGGGGCCGCTGGTCATCGGCCTGTGGAACGGCGACGTGTGGAAGGCGATCGTCCACCTGCGCAGCACCCGTCCCGATCTGATGGTCGGTGTGCTCAAGTGCGACCAGGGCGTCGGCTTCGTCCGCAAGGGGACTCCGGAATCGACCCTGTCCTACACACCCGAGCAGGTCGCGGCGCTGACCTACGACGACCTCAAGGCCGACCGGAAACGCCTGCTCAACCTCAAGCCGCCGCGGTACGTCGACGAGTTCCTCGCTGCCGCCGCGTCGTCGACATAGGGCCGGCCACGCGATGAGATTCGTGCTGGCGACCTGGGGTAGCCGCGGGGACATCGAGCCCTCGGCAGCCGTCGGTCGCGAGTTGGTGCGCCGCGGCCACGACGTGACGATGGCGGTGCCGCCCGATCTGGTCGGTTTCACCGAGTCGGCCGGGATCGAGACGGTCGGGTTCGGCCCGAAGGCCGAGAGCATCCTCGATGCGCACCGCGATTTCTGGACCTGCTTCTTCAGCACTCCCTGGCGGTTGCGGCGGATGTTCCGGTCACGCGTCGAGATCGCCGGACCGCTGCTGGAGGGCTGGCAGGAGATGAGTGACACCCTGGTGAAGTTGGCGGACGGGGCCGACCTGATCTTCACCGGGATCAACTTCGAGGACGCCGCAGCCAATGTCGCTGAGCATTACGACATTCCGCTGGCCACCCTGCATTATTTCCCGCTGCGCCCGAACAGCCGGATCCTGTCATCCCTGCCCGCGCCGCTGGCGAAGGCCGCGGTGCGGGCGTTCTGGTGGCTGTCGTGGCGGGTGACCAAGAAGGTCGAGGACACCCAGCGCAGCGCGCTGGGGCTGCCGCAATCGACCGGATCGGCGCCGCGGCGTATCACCGAACGCGGATCACTGGAGATCCAGGCCTACGACGAGGCCTGCTTCCCCGGTCTGGCCGAGGAGTGGGCTGACCCGGATGGGCGTCCGGCCCGCAACAGACCGTTCGTCGGGACACTGACGCTGGGGTTGGCGACAGACGCCGACGCGGACGTCGTGTCGTGGATCGACGCGGGGACGCCGCCGATCTACTTCGGCTTCGGCAGCATCCCTGTCGAATCGCCCGCCGACACCGTGGCGATGATCAGTTCGGCATGCGCGCGGCTTGGCGAACGAGCACTGATCGGGGCAGCAGGCAGCGATTTCAGCAAAGTCCCCGTCGCGGACCACGTCAAGGTGGTGAGCACTCTCAACTATCCGGCGATCTTTCCCAGGTGCCGCGCATTGGTCCATCACGGCGGATCGAGTACCACCCCGATCGGCATGCGCGCCGGTGTCCCGCAATTGATTCTCTTCTGGGATATGGTGCACGCGGTCTACGGCGGGGCGGTCAAGCGGCTGAAGGTCGGTACCGCCCGCCGGTTCTCGACCGCGACCGAGGAAACCTTGGTGGCGGATCTGCGCGCGATCCTCGCCCCCGACTACGTCGCACGTGCCCGCGAGCTCGCCACCAAGATCACCGAACCCGCCAAAAGCGCAGCTTCGGCCGCTGATCTGCTGGAGATGGCGGTCCGGACCCAGCGTGTCGAGTAGCGCCGTCGGGCGTGGCGGCGCGGATTAGCTCGCGGGTGAAGAAAATCTTCGAGAACGTGAATATTTGGCAGCCGCACCGCTACCATCCGTAGCGGAAGTGAGCGATAGAACGCGCTGACAGACCCGATTCCGCAGCCGCCGCGGCAATGGCCCCACCAGCGCCGCGGCGTAGACGACCGATACGGAAAGCGAATTAGCTGAAACCAGCCGAATGTGCGCAATTGCCGGTGACAACGGTCACAGTCAGTGACAGGGGTCACAGGCGGCAGTAAAGTTGGCAAACTGTTACTGGTACGTCAATAACGAGTATGGAGACGCGTTGAGCACCAATCCGTTCGACGACGAGCAGGGCAGCTTCTTCGTCCTGGTCAACGACGAAGGGCAGCACAGCCTGTGGCCCACCTTCGCCGACGTTCCCGCCGGCTGGCGGGTGACGCACGGCGCGGCCGGCCGCGTCGAGTGCCTGGAGTACATCGAACAGAACTGGACAGACATCCGGCCCAAGACTCTGCGTGAACGGCTGGCAGCGGGCGGAGTGTCCGATAAGTAGAGCGGGTGGCTCGGGGAGACCGATGGAGAGTAACGATCGCGCATTTCCGCTGACGCGCGCACAACTGGACATCTGGCTCGAGCAGGAAATGGGCCACTTCGGCGCGGAGTGGCAGTTCGGGCTGATGGTGCGGATCGAGGGGCCGGTCGAGATCGACGCGCTCCAGTGGGCGATCACCCGGGTCATCCAGGAAGCCGAACCGGTCAGGGTGGCGATCTTCGAAGACGACGGTCGCGTCCTGCAGAAGGTGGTCGACCATCCGGACGTCGAACTCGAGTACCACGATCTCAGCGCGTCGCCGGACCCGGACCTCGCGGCTCGCGAACTGGCGCTGACGATGCAACGCACCCAGTTGCCGTTCGACGGCCCGCTGTTCAGGTTCGCGCTGCTGGAAACGGGATTCGACGAGTACTACCTGTTCGGCTGCTTCCACCACATCGTGACCGACGGCGCCGGCCTCGGCCTGATCGGGAACCGGATCGCCACCGTCTATTCGGCGATCGTCGCCGGTGAACCCGTCCCAGCCGCATTCTTCGGCACTCTGGCCGACCTCGTGGACTGTGAGGCCGAATACGAGTCATCCAGCGACTACCGCGCCGACGAGGCGTACTGGTCGGCCCATCTGCCGTCGGCCGGCCAACCCGGCCAGCTGTCCGAGGCCCGCACCGACGCTGACCCGAATGTGCTGTCCACCCCGGTCCAGTTGGACCCCAACGTGATTCGTCGGACCCAGGAACTGGCCGACAGGTGGGACATGCCACGCGCCTCGGTGCTGACCGCCGCGTGCGCGCTGATGATCCCCGGGCGCGGCGCCGCCGACTCCGAGGTCGTACTCGACTTCCCGGTGAGCCGGCGGGTGCGCCCGGAGTCGAAGACCCTCCCCGGCATGGTGGCCGGTGTGGCGCCCCTGGTGTTGACGGTCTCGGCGGCGGCGTCGGTCACCGAGTTCTGTGCGCACACCGCCGCACAGATCCGTGACGCGCTGGCGCACCAGCGTTTTCCGGTACATGCCCTGGAGCGCAAGTCCGGCGGCGCCGACCAGCGATCGAGCCGGGTGGTACTCGACTTCCTTCCGCACGCGTTCTCGCTGGACTTCGGCGGAGTCGCCGCGTCGGCGTCGATGACGAACTCCGGCTTCGTCGGCGGCTTCGGCATGATCTTCTCCGGCACCGGCGACGACGTCTTTCTCAGCACGCTGGGAGCGGGCGAACTATTCCCGGACTCCGACATCGCCGGGCTCGCGCGCCGGTTGGAGCGGGTGCTGATCGCGATGGCCGCCGATCCGGAGCGGCCTCTGTCGTCCATCGACGTCCTCGACGAGTCCGAGCGCACCCGGCTGCAGCAATGGGGCAACCGCGCCGCACTGATCCGCCCCGCCGCGGATCCCACCTCGATCGCCGAACTGTTCGAGGCCCAAGTCACCCGCACGCCCGACGCCGTCGCGGTCACTTTCGACGGATCGTCGCTGACCTATCGCGAACTCGATCAGCGCGCCGGGCATGTCGCCCGGGTGCTGGCCGGTCGCGGGGTGGCCCCCGGGCAACGCGTCGGGCTGTTGATACCGCGTTCGCTCGACGCGGTCGTCGCGATGCTGGCCGTCGTGAAGACCGGGGCGGCCTACGTGCCGATCGATCCGGCGGTCCCGGCTGCCCGTCGCGAGTACGTGCTCGAGGACTCCGCACCCGCGGCCGTGCTCACCACCGCCGAACTCGCCGATCAGCTGACCGGACAACAGGTTCTCGTGCTCGACATCGCGGCCGTCACGAACGATCCGGCCGGCATCCCGGATGTCGTGCTGCCGCAACCACACCCGGACGACACCGCCTACCTGATCTACACCTCCGGCACCACCGGGAAGCCGAAGGGCGTGGCGATCCCACACCGCAACGTGAGCCGTCTGCTGGCCACCCTCGACGCGGACATGGGCCTGGCCGGGCATGTCTGGTCGCAGTGCCACTCGCTGGCCTTCGACTTCTCCGTCTGGGAGATCTGGGGAGCCCTGCTGTTCGGTGGCCGCGTGGTCGTCGTGCCCGACACGGTGGTGCGCTCGCCGGAGGACCTGCACGCGCTGCTCGTGGCCGAACGGGTCACCGTGCTCAGCCAGACCCCGTCCGCGTTCTACGCGCTGCAGGCCGCCGATGCGCTGGCGCCCGACGTCGGTCGCGAACTCGCGCTTGAGGCCGTGGTGTTCGGCGGCGAGGCGCTCGAACCGCACCGGCTCACGTCGTGGTTGGAGGCGCATCCGGATTCGCCGCGGCTGATCAACATGTACGGCATCACCGAGACAACGGTGCATGCGTCGTTCCGGGAGATCTTCGCCGGCGATGTCGCGGGCTCCGTGAGTCCGATCGGCGTGCCGCTGGCACATCTGGGCTTCTTCGTGCTCGATGGTTGGCTGCAGCCGGTGCCGCCCGGGGTGGTCGGGGAGCTCTATGTCGCCGGTGCCGGCCTGGCCGACGGCTATGTCGGCCGCGCCGGGCTGAGCGCGACGCGGTTCGTCGCGTGTCCGTTCGGGGCGCCCGGGGAGCGGATGTACCGCACCGGCGACCTGATGTGCTGGGGTGCCGACGGCGAACTGCGTTACATGGGCCGCTCCGATCTGCAGGTCAAGATCCGCGGGCACCGCATCGAACTCGGCGAGGTCCAAGCCGCGCTGGCCGCGCTCGACGGGGTCGGGCAGGCCGAGGTGATCGCGCGCGAGGACCGGCCAGGTGACAAACGGCTCGTCGGGTACGTCACGAGTTCGTCAGCCGCGTCCTCGGTGGCCCTCGATCCGGCGGACCTGCGTGCCCAGCTGGCGGAGCGGCTGCCCGCCTACATGGTGCCCGCCGCCGTCGTGGTGATCGACGCCATCCCGCTGACCGTCAACGGCAAGCTCGACACCCGCGCGCTGCCCGCCCCCGAGTACCGCGACACCGAGCGCTACCAGGCCCCGGCCGATGCCGTCGAGGAGATCCTGGCAGGCATCTACGCCCAGGTGCTCGGTCTCCAGCAGGTCGGCGTGGACGAGTCGTTCTTCGAGTTGGGCGGCGACAGCATCCTGTCGATGCAGGTGGTCGCCCGCGCGCGGGCCGCGGGCGTATTGTGCCGTCCGCGTGACGTTTTCGCCGAACAGACCGTCGCCCGGCTCGCCCGGGTGGCCCGGGTGGTCGACAGCGGCGCCGAAACGATCGACGACGGTGTCGGCCCTGTCCTGGCCACGCCGATCATGCGCTGGCTGGCGCAGTCCCCGGGCCCGGTCGACCAGTTCAACCAGACCGTCGTGGTCCAGGCGCCCGCCGGCGTCACCGAAGCCGACGTCGCGGTGCTGCTTCAGGCGTTGCAGCACCGGCACCCGATGCTGCGGCTGCAGGCCACCGGCGGCGACGGCCAGTGGACCCTCGAGGTGCCTGAGGCCGGTGCGGCGCAGGGGCATTCATGCCTGACCACGGTCGAGGCGCTGACCGCCGACGCGGTCGATGCCGCTCGGGCGCAGCTCGATCCGGCCGCCGGACGGATGATCAGCGCTCTGTGGGTGCCCACCACCGGGCAGCTCGCCGTGATCGCCCACCATCTGGTGGTAGACGGCGTGTCGTGGCGAATCCTGTTGGAGGACCTGAACCTCGCCTGGACCCAACATCGATCCGGGCAGCAGGTGGCACTACCGGAACCCGGTACGTCGTTCGCGCGGTGGGCCGAGCTGCTCGCCGAGTACGCGCACCGGCCCGATGTGGTCGCCGAGGCCGGTATGTGGCGCCGGATCGCCGCCGTTCCGGCAGAACTTCCGCCGCCGGACCGAGATTCGGACACCTACGCCACCGCGGGCACGCTGTCGGCCGAACTGGACGCCGACACGACAGCCATGCTGCTCGGCGAGGTTCCGTCGGCATTCCACACCGGGGTCAACGACATCCTGCTGATCGCGTTCGGCCTGGCCTACGCCGAGTTCTTCGGCGCACTGGGCGCGGTACCGGCACCGGTGTGCATCGACGTCGAGGGCCACGGTCGGGATGAGGAACTCGGCGGCGACGGCGCCGAACCCGACGACGCGGTCGACCTGTCGCGTACGGTCGGCTGGTTCACCGCGAAGTACCCGGTCGCGATGGAACTGGGCGGGCTGAGCTGGCCCGAGGTGGTCGGCGGTGACGCGCGGCTGGGTGCCGCGGTCAAGGCCGCGAAGGAACAGCTGCGTAGCATCCCCGACGGGCTGACCTACGGGGTGCTGCGTTACCTGAATCCCGACGTCGACCTGGACGCCGCGGATCCGCCCGTCGCATTCAACTACCTTGGCCGCCAAGGCGCCTCGGGCCGTCACGACGTCGGTGACGAATGGCGGATCCAGCAGGACGGCTGGGCGGTCACCGAGGCGGCGGCGGCGATACCGATGCCACTGCCGCACACCCTGGAGCTCAATGCCGCGACCGTCGACACCGGTGACGGGCCGCGGCTGCGCGCGGGCTGGACGTGGGCGGCCTCGGTGCTCAACCAGGCCCAGGTGGGCCGGTTGAACCAGCTGTGGTTCGACGCCCTGGCCGGGATCTGCGCGCACGTGCGCGGTGGCGGAGGCGGTCTGACACCGTCGGACATCGCGGTCGGCCTGACCCAGGCGCAGATCGACGAGCTTGCACGGCAATATGCGGATCGCTGACGTACTGCCCCTGACACCTTTGCAGCAGGGGCTGCTGTTCCTTGCCGGCACCGCCGAGACCGGCGACGACGTCTACGCCGTCCAGCTGTACATCACGCTGCGCGGCCCGCTCGACCGCGAACGGTTGCGTGACGCGGTGCAGTCCGTCGCGATCCGGCACCCCAACCTGGCAGCGAGGTTCTCGCAGAAGTTCGCCGAACCCGTCCAGATCATCCCGGCCGATCCCGACGTGCCTTGGCAGTTCGTCGATCTCGCCGAGACCGACGCGCGAGACAGGGACGCGCGGATCGACCGGCTGTGCACCGAGGAGCGGATCGCGGTGTGCGATCTGGCCGACGAGCCGGTGTTCCGCGCCGCGCTGATCCGCACCGCGCCCGACGAGCACCGTTTCGTGCTGACCAACCATCACATCGTGCTCGACGGCTGGTCATTGCCGATCTTGTTGGGGGAGTTGTTCGCCGGCTACTACGGCAGGCGACTGCCTCCCGCGGTGCCCTACCGGCGGTTCGTCGGCTGGCTGGCCGGCCGCGACCTCGACGCGGCCCGCGCGGCCTGGGCCCGGGTGCTGTCCGGATTCGAGACACCGACGCTGGTCGGCCCCCCGGGACAGGTTCAGCAGGGGCCGCGTGAGGTGGCCACGTTCGAGGCCTCCGAACAGCTCACCGCGGCCCTGGGCGAGCTGGCCCGGTCGTGTCACACCACCGTCAGCACGGTGCTGCAGGGTGCGTGGGCACGGGTGCTCGTCGCGCTGACCGGTTGCGCCGATGTCGCATTCGGCACCACCGTGTCCGGACGTCCCGACGAGATCTTCGGCGCGGACGCCATCGTCGGGTTGTTGATCAACACGGTTCCGGTGCGGGCCACTGTCACCGCGTCGACCACGACCGCCGATCTGCTGAACCAACTGCAGGACGCGTACACGGCCACCCTCGACCATCAGCATCTGGCGCTCAACGAGATTCACCGGCTCACCGGCCAGGACCACCTGTTCGACACCTTCTTCGTCTACGAGAACTATCCCGTCGACGCCGCGACGCTGCCCAGCGACGACGGCCTGGCCGTCGCCGACTTCGCCCACCGCGAGTACAACCACTACCCGCTGGCGGTGCAGGCGCTGCCCGGAGAACGTCTGCGGCTTCGCGTCGAGTACGACACCGAGGTGTTCGGTGCGGCTGACGTCGCGACGGTGATGGACCGGCTGCTGCGGGTGCTGTCGGCGATGGCCACCGATCCTGCGCGGCCGCTGGCGACGGTCGACATCCTCGATGACACCGAACTGTCGCGTCTGGACCAGTGGAGTAACCGCGCCGCACTGACGTGCGGTACCGCCGACCCAGCGACGATTCCCGCGCTGTTCGCCGCCCAGGTGAGCCGTGTCCCGGACGCCCCGGCGCTGACGTGGGGTCAGCAGACGTGGACGTACCGGGAACTGGACGAACTCACGGAGCGTTTCGCCGGCGCGCTCGCGGGCAGAGGCATCGGCCCAGGGCAGCGGGTGGCGCTGCTGTTGCCCCGCTGCGCCGATGCGATCGTGTCGATTCTCGCGGTCCTGAAGACCGGTGCGGCGTACGTGCCGGTGGACCCCGCGGCGCCGGCGGCCCGGATGCAGCTCATCCTCGACGACGCGGAGCCGATCGCCGCGATCACCAACGCCGAGTTGGCCCCCCGGTTGGCCGACCGGGCGATGTTGATCGTCGATGCCGACGAGATCCATTCGCCGACAACGCAATCAGGTGAGATACCGGCCGGCCCGGCACCCGATGACATCGCGTACCTGATCTACACCTCGGGCACCACCGGCGTGCCGAAGGGGGTGGCCATCGTCCACGACAACGTGGCCCAGTTGCTCGGCGCGTTGGAGCCGCACCTCGACATGACCGGGCAGGTGTGGTCCCTGTGGCACTCGCTGGCGTTCGACGTGTCGGTGTGCGAGATGTGGGGAGCGCTCCTCTACGGCGGCCGGCTGGTCGTGGTGCCCGAGTCGGTGGCGCGGGTGCCCGAGGAGTTCCACGCGCTGCTGGCGGCCGAACAGGTCACCGTGCTCAGCCAGACCCCGTCGGGTTTCTACGCGCTGCAGACCGCCGACGCGCTGGCCCCCGACCTCGGCAGCCGGCTCGCCCTCGACGCGGTCATCTTCGCCGGCGAAGCCCTTGAGCCGCAACGGCTCCGGACCTGGCTGGAGCGCCATCCGGACAGACCGCGACTGCTGAACTTGTACGGCACCACCGAGACCACGGTGCACGCGTCGTTCCGCGAGATCTTCGCCGACGACGCCGAGGCCGATGTCAGCCCCGTCGGGGGACCGCTGAGCGACCTCGCGTTCTTCGTGCTGGATCAGTGGTTGAGGCCGGTGCCGGCCGGTGTGGTCGGCGAGTTGTACGTGGCAGGCCCACAGGCCGGCCTCGGGTATTGGCGCCGCTCGGGGTTGTCGTCCACGCGGTTCGTGGCGTGCCCGTTCGGCGAGCCCGGCGGACGGATGTATCGCACCGGGGACCTGGTGTGGTGGGGCGCCGACGGGCAGCTGCGCTATGTCGGCCGCGCCGACGAACAGGTCAAGATCCGCGGCTACCGGATCGAGATCGGTGAGGTGCGCGCAGTCCTGGCCGAGGTGGCGGGCGTCGAACAGGCCGTGGTGATCGCCCGCGAGGACCGGCCCGGGGACAAGCGTCTGGTCGGTTATGTCACGGGAGCGGCCGGCCCGCTCGATCCCGCCGCGGTGCGCGCCGCGGTGGCGCAGCGGCTGCCCGAGTACATGGTGCCGGCGGCGGTGATGGTGATCGACGAACTACCGTTGACCGTCAACGGCAAGCTCGACCGGCGGGCACTGCCTGCCCCGGAGTACCAGGGCGCCGACGGTTATCGCGCCCCTTCGACCGCGGTCGAGGAGATCCTGGCCGGCATCTACGCACGCGTGCTGGGCCTGGAACGGGTCGGGGTGGACGACTCGTTCTTCGACCTGGGCGGGGACTCGCTGTCGGCGATGCGGCTGATCGCGGCGGTCAATTCCGGTCTGAACGCCAATCTTTCGGTGCGCACGCTGTTCGAGGCGCCCGCGGTCGCCCAGCTTGCGCCGCGCATCGGCGGCGACACCGGCGGGCTCGCACCGTTGACCGCGGTCGAGGAGCGGCCCGCGGTGGTGCCGCTGTCGTTCTCGCAGAACCGGTTGTGGTTCCTCGATCAGTTGCAGGGGCCCTCGCCGACCTACAACATGCCGGTGGCACTGCGGCTGCACGGGCGGCTCGACGCCGACGTGCTCGGCGCAGCGCTGGCCGACGTGGTCGGCCGCCACGAGAGCCTGCGCACCCGGTTCGCCGCGCCGGACGGTGTGCCGCAGCAGGTGGTCGTCCCGACCGAGGACGCCGATTTCGGTTGGCAGATCGTCGATGCAGCCGGCTGGTCGGAACCCGACCTGGACAAGGCCGTCAACGACGTCGCCCAGCATCCGTTCGACCTCGCCACGGAGATCCCGATGCAGGCGCGGTTGTTCCGGATCAGCGACGACGACCACGTGGTGGTCGCCGTCGCCCATCACATCGCCGCCGACGGCCTCTCGGTCGGCCCGCTGGTGCACGACCTCGGGGTGGCCTACCTGTGCCGGCTGGCGGGACTGCCGCCGATGTGGTCGGCGCTGCCGGTGCAGTACGTCGACTACACGCTGTGGCAGCGCGCGCAGTTCGGCGCGTTGGAGGACGAGCACAGCCTGATCGCCCGGCAGCTCGCCTATTGGCAGGACGCGCTGGCCGGGGTCCCCGAACGGCTGCAACTGCCCACCGACCGTCCCTATCCGCCGGTCGCGGATCAGCAAGGCGCCAGCATCTCGTTCCGCTGGCCGACCGATGTCCAGGAACGCATCGCCAAGGTCGCTCGCGAGCACCACGCGACGAGCTTCATGCTGGTGCAGGCGGCGCTGGCCGTGCTGTTGTCCAAGCTCAGCGCGAGTCCCGATGTCGCGGTGGGCTTCCCGATCGGCGGCCGCCGGGACCCGGCACTCGACGAGCTCGTCGGCTTCTTCGTCAACACGCTCGTGCTGCGCGTCGACCTGACCGGCGATCCGACCGTCGCCGAGGTGCTGGCCCAGGTCCGGCAGCGATCGCTGGCCGCCTACGAGCACCAGGACGTGCCCTTCGAGGTGGTCGTCGACCGGCTCAGCCCCAGCCGTTCGCTGACCCACCACCCACTGGTGCAGGTCATGCTGGACTGGCGCAACCTGCCCGCCGAAGCCAGCGACCAGATCGTGATGGCGCTGGGAGACCTGCAGATCACCCAGATTCCGCTCGACACCGGAACCGCCAGGGTGGATCTGGCGTTCTCGTTGAACGAGCGGTGGACCAAGACCGGTGAACCGGTCGGTATCGGCGGTGCAGTCGAATTCCGCACCGACGTGTTCGACACCGCAAGCATCGAAGGACTCGTCGACCGATTGTTGCGGGTCATCGAGGCGATGACCGCCGATCCCGCGCAACGGCTTTCGACGGTGTCGGTGCTCAGCGACGACGAGCGTGAACACCTGGACACCATCGGCAACCGCGAGGTGCTGACCGCGCCGGCGCCCGTCCCGAGGTCGATCCCGCAGCTGTTCGGGGCCATCGCCGCCGCGACCCCGGACGCGATCGCGGTCAGCGACGGCGATCGCCACATGACCTACCGCGAACTCGAGGACTCCGCCGACCGGTTCGCCCGCCTGCTGGTCGGTCGCGGGGTCCGCCAGGGCGGTTGTGTGGCACTGCTACTGGAGCGCTCGGCCGATGCGGTGGTCGCGATGCTGGCGGTGCTCAAGACCGGTGCCGCCTACCTCGCGATCGACCCGGCGCTGCCGGATTCCCGGATCGGGTTCATGATCGGCGACGCCGCCCCCGGCGCGGTCGTCACCGACGCGGCGCTGGAACCCCGGATCCGCGACTACGCCCTGACGGTCGTCCAGATCGACGAGACCGTCGCCGGCGATCCGGCGACGGTGCTGCCGGTGCCGCATCCCGACGACATCGCCTATCTGATCTACACCTCGGGCACCACCGGAACGCCGAAGGGCGTCGCGCTGGCGCACCGAAACCTGGCTCACCTCGCCGACTCCCCGCCCGAAGGGCTACCCGCCCAACAGGTGTGGACGCAGTGCCATTCGTATGCGTTCGACTTCTCGGTCTGGGAGATCTGGGCCGCGCTGCTCGGCGGTGCGCGGCTGGTGGTCGTCCCGGACACGGTGGTGCGCTCGCCCGAGGACTTCCACGCGCTGCTGGTCGACGAGCAGGTCAACGTGCTCACCCAGACCCCGTCCGCGGTCGCGGCGTTGCGGCCCGACGGACTGGATTCGGTGGCCCTACTGCTCGGCGGTGAGGCCTGCCCGCCGGAAGTGGTGGAGCAATGGGCCCCTGGGCGGGTGGTGATCAACGCCTACGGCCCCACCGAGGCGACGGTGTACGCGTCGATGAGCGCACCGCTGCGCGCCGGCGCCGACGTGCCGATCGGTTCGCCGCCGCCGACGGTCGCACTGTTCGTCCTCGACGAGCGCCTCGGCCTGGTCCCCGAAGGCGTGGTGGGGGAGCTGTACGTGGCCGGCCGCGGTGTCGGAGTGGGCTATCTGGGTCGCACCGGGCTGACGGCGTCGCGGTTCGTGGCATGTCCGTTCGGGCAGGCCGGGGCACGCATGTACCGCACCGGTGATCTCGTGCGCTGGCGCGCCGACGGTCAGCTGGAGTACGTCGGACGTGCCGACGAGCAGGTCAAGATCCGCGGCTACCGGATCGAGCCCGGTGAGATCCAGGCCGTGCTGGCCGGACTCGACGGTGTCGAGCACGCGGTGGTGGTCGCACGCGAGGACCGGCCCGGCGATCCCCGGTTGGTCGGCTACATCACCGGAACCGCGGCACCCGCGGCGGTGCGTACCGCGCTGACCGAACGCCTGCCCGCCTACATGGTCCCGGCCGCGGTGGTGGCACTGGACGCACTGCCGCTCACCGTCAGCGGCAAGCTCGACCGGCGGGCCCTGCCCGCGCCGGACTACCAGGACGCCGACAACTACCGGGCACCGGGCACCGTGACCGAGGAGATGCTTGCGGGCATCTTCGCCGAGGTGCTGGGTGTGGAGCGGGTCGGGGTGGACGACTCGTTCTTCGATCTCGGCGGCGATTCACTGTCGTCGATGCGCCTGGTCGCCGCGGTCAACGCGACGATGGGCGCATCGCTGGCGGTGCGCACGGTGTTCGAAGCACCCTCGGTGGCCCAGCTGGCCACCCGGCTCGGCGGCGCGGCGAACCAACTCGAACCGCTGACGCCGCAACAGCGCCCGGAGATCATCCCGCTGTCCTTCGCGCAGAGCCGCCTGTGGTTCATCGACCAGTTGCAGGGCCCGTCGCCGGTGTACAACCTCGCGGTGGCCCTGCGGTTGCGGGGTCATCTCGACGCCGCCCTGCTCGGTGCGGCGCTCGCCGATGTGGTCGACCGCCACGAGAGCCTGCGCACGTTGTTCGAGGCGCCCGACGGCATTCCACGGCAGGTGGTGCTCGACAGCGAGTGTGCCGACTTCGGCTGGCGGGTGGTCGACGCCACCGGCTGGCCGGCCGACCGGCTGGAGCAGGCGGTCGAGGAGAGCGCACGCCGGACGTTCGACCTGTCCGCCGAGATCCCGTTGCGCTCCGAACTGTTCCGCGTCGCCGATGACGAACATGTCTGGGTCGCGGTGGTCCACCACATCGCTGCCGACGGATGGTCGATCAGCCCGCTGGTGTCCGATCTCGGCACCGCCTACTCCGCGCGGTGCGCGGGACACGCGCCGCGCTGGTCCGATCTGCCGGTGCAGTACGTCGACTACACGCTGTGGCAGCGCACGCAGTTCGGCGAACTCGCCGACGGCGAGAGCAGGATCGCTGCGCAGCTGGACTACTGGCAGCGAACACTCGCGGACCTGCCCGAGCGGCTGGCATTGCCGACCGATCGGCCCTACCCGCAGGTGGCCGACCAGCGCGGCGCGACGGTTTCCGTGGACTGGCCCGCCGACCTGCAGCGGCAGGTGGCCCGGGTGGCCAGGGAGCGCGGCGCCACCAGCTTCATGGTCATGCAGGCCGCGTTGGCGGTGCTGCTGTCCAAGCTCAGCGCGACGTCCGATGTGGCGGTGGGCTTCCCGATCGCCGGCCGGCGTGATCCGGCGCTCGACGGGCTGGTCGGATTCTTCATCAACACCCTGGTGTTGCGCCTCGACCTGGCCGGAGACCCCAGCGTCGCCGAGGTGCTCGACCAGGTGCGCACCCGCTCGTTGGCTTCCTACGAGAACCAGGACGTGCCGTTCGAGGTCGTGGTCGACCGGCTCAACCCGACCCGGTCGCTGACCCATCACCCGCTGGTCCAGGTCATGCTGGCCTGGCAGAATCTGCCCGCCGGCACCACCGACCCGGCAACCGCCGGTCTGTCGCTCGGCGAGCTGGAGGTCAGCCAACTGCCGATCGACACCGGCGCCGCACGGATGGACCTGTCGTTCTCGCTGGCCGAAAGATTCTCCACCGCAGGGGAACCCGCGGGCGTCGGCGGGTTCGTCGAGTTCCGGACCGACGTCTTCGATGCGTCGACCATCGAGACGCTGATCGACCGGCTGCGCCGGGTGCTGGACACGATGACCGCCGATCCGGCGTCGCGGTTGTCCTCGATCGACGTGCTCGACGACGACGAGCACGCCCGGCTGGACCGGTGGGGCAACCGGGCTGCGCTGACGGCGCCGACGGCTCCCGCGCCGTCCATCCCGGCATCGTTCGCCGCGCAGGTCGACCGCACGCCCGATGCGGTCGCGATCCGGTGCGGAAACCGGTCGTGGACCTATCGCGAGCTCGACGACGCGTCGAACCGGTTGGCGCACCAGCTGATCGAGCGAGGAGTGCGGACCGGGCAGCGGGTCGCGCTGCTGATGCCGCGCACGGCCGAAGCGGTGCTCGCGATCCTGGCGATCGTGAAAACCGGAGCGGCCTACGTGCCGATCGATCCGGCGGTACCGGCGGCGCGCCGGGAGTTCGTGCTCACCGACTCCGCCCCGGTGGCCGCGGTCACCACCACCGCGCTGGCAGGCGAACTCGCCGGCCGCGACCTCACGGTCGTCACCTACGACGATCCCGCGCTCGCCCGACAGTCCGGTGCCGCGCTCGCCGCGCCGGACGCCGACCAGGTCGCCTACATCATCTACACCTCGGGCACGACCGGCACGCCGAAGGGCGTGGCGATCCCGCACCGCAACGTGACACGTCTGCTCCAGACGCTCGACGCCGATATGGGGCTCGCCGATTCGGTGTGGACGCAGTGTCATTCGCTGGCGTTCGACTACTCGGTGTGGGAGATCTGGGGCCCGCTGCTCTACGGCGGCCGGGTCGTCGTGGTGCCCGACCCGGTGGTCAAGTCCCCCGAGGACCTGCACACGCTACTGGCCGCCGAGCAGGTGACGGTGTTGAGCCAGACCCCGTCGGCGTTCTACGCACTGCAGGCCGCCGACGCGTTGCAGCCCGAGGTCCAGCTGGCCCTGCAGGCCGTGGTGTTCGGTGGGGAAGCGCTTGAGCCGCAACGCCTCACGTCGTGGGTGGAGGCGCATCCGGATTCCCCGCGCCTGATCAACATGTACGGCATCACCGAGACGACCGTGCACGCGTCGTTCCGGGAGATCTTCGCCGGCGACGTCACCAGCATCGTCAGCCCGATCGGGGTGCCGCTGGCTCACCTCGGGTTCTTCGTCCTCGACGAGGCTCTGCGACCGGTGGCCCCCGGCGTGGTCGGCGAACTCTACGTCGCCGGTGCGGGCCTCGCCTACGGCTACTTCGGTAGGGCCGGCCTGAGCGCCACCCGGTTCGTCGCGTGCCCGTTCGGGGCGCCCGGGGACCGGATGTACCGCACCGGAGACGTGATGTGCTGGGGGCCCGACGGCGAGTTGCGCTACCTGGGCCGCGCCGACGAGCAGGTCAAGATCCGCGGATACCGCATCGAACTCGGCGAGGTGCAGGCCGCGCTGGCCGCCCTGGACGGCGTCGGCCAGGCGGAGGTGATCGCGCGCGAGGACCGCCCCGGCGACAAGCGGCTGGTCGGCTACGTCACCGGCGCCTCGGCCGTCCTGGATCCGGTCGGGCTGCGCGCCGCGTTGTCCGATCGCCTGCCGGAGTACATGATCCCGGCGGCGATCGTGGTGGTGGACGCGATGCCGTTGACGGTCAACGGCAAGCTGGACAAGCGCGCGCTACCCGCGCCGGAGTATCAGGACGTCGACTCCTACCGTGCCCCCGCCGACGCCGTCGAAGAGATCCTGGCCGACATCTACGCCCAGGTGCTCGGGTTGGCCCGGGTCGGCGTCGACGAGTCGTTCTTCGAGCTCGGTGGAGACAGCATCCTGTCGATGCAGGTGGTCGCCCGTGCCCGGGCGGCCGGTGTGTTGTGCCGTCCGCGTGACGTTTTCGTCGAACAGACCGTCGCCCGGCTGGCGCGGGTGGCGCGGGTCGCCACCGGTGGCGACGCCGCCGTCGACGAGGGCGTCGGAACCTTCGCCGCGACCCCGATCATCCACTGGCTGCGCCAGGTGCAGGGCCCCGTCGACCAGTTCAACCAGACGGTGGTGGTGCAGGCTCCGGTCGGCGCCACCGAAGCCGATGTGGTGCTGGTGTTGCAGGCCGTGCTGGATCGCCACGCGATGCTGCGGTTGCGGGTCACCGACGGTGACGAAACCGACCGCCGTGATTGGACATTGGAAGTGCCCGACGCAGGCACGGTCGACGCGCACGACTGCCTGCACTCGGTCGACGAGCTGTCCGACGATGCCGTCGTCGCGGCCCGATCGCGCCTCGATCCGGCGGCGGGGCGGATGCTCAGCGCGCTGTGGGTACCGGGCACCGGAACCCTGGTGATCATCGCGCACCACCTCGTCGTCGACGGGGTGTCGTGGCGCATCCTGCTGGAGGACGTCAACCTGGCCTGGGCGCAGATCCGCGGCGGCCAGCCGATCGAGCTGCCCGCACCCGGCACCTCCTTCGCGCGCTGGGCCTCGGTGCTCGCCGACCTCGCCCATCACCCCGACGTCGTCGCGACGGCACAGGCATGGCAACAGATCACGGCGGTGCCGCCGCGGCTGCCCGCAGTGCAGCCTGAGCTCGACACCTACGCCAATGCGGGCAGCCTCACCGTCGAGATGGACAGCGAGACGACCCGTCTGCTGTTGGGGGAGGTGCCCGCGGCCTTCCACGCCGGCATCAACGACATCCTGCTGATCGCGTTCGGGTTGGCGCTGGCGGAGTTCTCGGGGAGTCTCGGTGACCCCTGCGCCGCGCCGATCGTGATCGACGCCGAAGGGCATGGCAGGCAGGAGGATCTCGTCGGCGACGGTGCCGGCGACTCAGTCGACCTGTCGCGAACGGTGGGATGGTTCACCACCAAGTACCCGGTGTCGCTGGCCGTCGGTGGCGGTCTGACGTGGGAGCAGGTGCGGTCCGGCCACCGCGACCTCGGCCGGGTCATCAAGGACGCCAAGGAGCAGCTGCGCACCCTGCCCGACGGGATCACCTACGGGCTCCTGCGCTATCTGAACGACGGCGTCGATCTCGATGGCGCGGACCCGCCGATCGGGTTCAACTACCTGGGCCGGATCGGTGCCGGCGCCGGCGAGGTGTCAGGCGACATCTGGGAGATCAGGCAGGACGGCTGGACCGTGACCGGTGCGGCCGCGGCGATCCCGATGCCGTTGATGCACACGGTGGAGCTCAATGCCGGGACCGTCGACACCGAACACGGACCGCGGCTGCGCGCCGGTTGGTCGTGGGCGCTCTCGGCGCTCGACCACGGCCACGTGAACCGGTTGAGCGAGCTGTGGTTCGACGCGCTGGCCGGCATCTGCGCTCACGTGCGCGAGGGCGGTGGCGGCCTGACGCCGTCGGACATCCTGCCCGCCAAGCTGTCCCAGGCGCAGATCGACGAGGTGTGCCCGCCGCGTCAGGTGGCCGACATCCTGCCGCTGACGCCGCTGCAGCAGGGTCTGTTGTTCCACGCCGGCGTCGCGCACGGGTGCGGCGACGACGTGTACGCCGTGCAGCTGGACGTGACGCTGACCGGCCGCCTCGACCCACACCGGCTGCGCGACGCGGTGCAGCTCGCGGTGCAGCGACACCCGAACCTGGTGGCCCGGTTCTGCGGAAGGTTCGCCGAGCCCGTCGCGCTCATCCCGGCGGATCCCGAAACACCATGGACGTACCTGGATCTGCGCGACCGCAGCACCGGCTCGGAGTCCGACAGGGACGCCGAGCTCGTGCGGGTCTACGCTTCCGAACGCGCCGCGGTCTGCGATCTGACCGCCCATCCACCGTTCCGTGCCGCGCTGATCCGCACCGCGAACGACGAGCACCGGTTCGTGCTGACCAACCATCACATCGTGCTCGACGGGTGGTCGCTGCCGGTGCTGCTCGGCGAGATCTTCGCCAGCTACTACGGGCAGTGGCTGCCCGCCGCGGTGCCGTTCCGTCGCTTCGTCGGGTGGCTGGCCGAGCGCGACGTGGCCGCCGCCCGTGCCGCGTGGTCCGAGCAGCTCAGCGGTATCGGTGCGCCCACCCTGGTGGGCCCGCCCCGGCTGGCCGCGGCAGGCCCGCGTGAGGTTGTCGCACAACGGCTTTCCGAGCCCACCAGCCGCGCGCTGGAGGAGCTCGCCCGGACCCACCACACCACCGTCAGCACGGTGCTGCAGGCGGCCTGGGCGCAACTGCTGGTCTGGCTGACCGGACAGCAGGACGTGGCGTTCGGCGCGGTCGTGTCGGGCCGGCCCGACGACCTCGTCGGTGCGGATTCGATGGTGGGCCTGTTCATCAACACGGTCCCGGTGCGGGCGGCGATGACCTCGACGACCACCACCGCCGATCTTCTCGACCAGCTTCGCAACGCGCGCAACCGCACGCTGGAGCACGAACACTTCGCGCTGCACGAGATCCACCGCGAGACCGGGCACAAGCAGCTGTTCGACACCGTCTTCGTTTACGAGAACTACCCGACCGACGCCGCGAAACTCTCGGGGGACGACGGGCTGGCCGTGACCGACCTGTTCAACCGCGACTACTACCACTATCCGCTGGCCGTTCAGGCGGTCCCGGGCCCCGAACTGGATCTGCGCATCCAGTACCGCGCCGATGTGTTCGACGATGACCGCATCGGGGCGTTGATCGAGCAGTTCAAGCGGATCGTGGTCGCGATGATCACCGATGCGAGCGCACCGCTGATGTCGGCCGAACTGCTCGACGGAGCCGGATCGCGAACCGCCCATGGCGCGGTCGGCAACGGGACTCCGGTGAGCCGTCGCGCTCCGGAGCCCGGCGTGGAACAGGTGCTGGCCGGGGTGTTCAGGGAGGTGCTCGGCGTCGATCAGGTTGCGGCCGAGGAATCCTTCTTCGACCTCGGCGGTGACTCGCTGTCCGCGATGCGGGCGGTGGCGGGCGTCAATGCGACGCTGGGCACCGAGCTGCCGGTCACGGTGCTGTTCGACGCGCCGACCGTCGCCGCGTTGGGCCGGGTCGTGAACTCAGCGGGCTGAAAAGCTCACCACACGCATGGAACGAGGCGGTAGCGCACCTTCTGGGTGTAGTCGCGGTATCCGGTGAGTTCCTGCGCGAGCAGGGTCTCCTCGTCGCGAATACGGGAGGCCAGCACGAGTAGGCCGGGGATGACGAAGACCAGCGCCCAGTAGGAGCCGAGCGCCAACGGGATGCCGACGAGCATGATCGTGTTGGCGGTGTACATCGGATGCCGGACCAGGCCGTACAGCCCGGTGGACACGACGTTCTGGCCCGACTCCACCTGAACGGTCGTCGACGCGTAGTGGTTCTGGGTGATGACAAGGACCACCGCACCGATGCCGATCGCGACCAGCACCGCGCCGACCACGCACAGCGCGGCCGGCATCGCCGACCAGCCGAACCGGCGGTCCAGGCCGCTGACCACACACATCGCCCCGAGCGACAGGTACAGCCCCGCCATCACCAGCTTCTGCACCGGTCGGCCCTCGGCGACCGGACCACCGCGCATCCGTCGTTGCAGCGCATCGGGATTCGTCACCTGCAGGTACACGCTGGGGAGCACCGCCGACAGTACGAAAACCGTCAGGAACAGCCACGCCTGCCAATAGTCGACGGTGCCCGCGGGAACGAACACCAGAAGGCCGAGCGCGACCGCCTGGAACAGCCCGGACAGCAACACCTTAGAGAGGGCTTTCATCGTTCTCCTGCGTCGGTGCGAGCTTGTCGCACAACAGTTCCGCCAGGCCCCGGATCGTGCCGACGGCAAGGTCACTGGAGGCCAGCCGGATACCGGTCTCGGCCTCCAGTCGGGTGCGGAGCTCGAGGGCACCCAGCGAGTCCACACCGTACTCGGCCAGCGGCCGATCGGGGTCGACATTGCGGCGCAGCACGAGGCTGATCTGTTCGGCGATCAGCTTCCTCAGTCGTGCGGGCCACTCCTGCGGTGCGGCGTCGCCGAGAACGGCACGCAATTTGTCGGTGCCGGAGCCGTTGTCCGTGGCGCGGAACGCCTCGGCGAACGGGGAGCGCTGCGTCTGCCCCGCCGGCCACGACGTCCCGGAGACGGGCACATAGCCGCTGTAGGTGCGGTCATGGCGCAGCAGCATCTCGAATGCGTACGCACCCTCGTCGGGGGTGATGTCGGCGCCGGACGGCTCGGTCCCGCGGCCGATCCGATCCCACGCACCCCACGCGATGACCGTTGCCGGTTGCCCCTGGGCGCGGCGCCACCGTCCGAATGCGTCGAGCCAACTGTTCGCCGCGGCGTACGCGGCACGCCCGGGTGCGCCGATCAGCGCCGCCGCCGAGGAGAACATGCAGAACCAGTCCAGCGGTTGCCCGGCGGTGGCCGTGTGAAGATTCCACGCACCGTAGACCTTCGGCGCCCAGTCCTGCTCGATCACGTCGTCGGTGAGTTTGGCGACGGTCACCTCCGCGGCCGTGGCCGCCGCATGCAGAACGCCGCGCACCGGCAGGCCCGTCGCCGTCGCGGTCTCGACCAGCCGCGCGGCGGTGGCCGGGTCGGCGATGTCGCCGCAGTGCACCACGACGTCGCCGCCCATCACCCTGATCATCTCGATGGTCTCGAGCGCCTTGAGTGTGGGCTGCGAGCGCGAGGTCAGCACGATGCGTCCGCAGCCGGCGTCGGTCATCTTCTCGGCGAGGAACAACCCGAGGTCGCTGAGCCCGCCGGTGATGAGGTAGGCGCCGTCGGCGCGGAACACCGGGGCGTGCGCCGGCGGGGTCACCGCTTCGCTGTGTCCGGTGCGCGGCACCTCCAGGATGAGCTTGCCGGTGTGCCGCGCGGCGCCCATCTCGCGGATCGCCGCGGCGGCCTCGGCCAGCGGATAGTCCGTGTGCTGCGCTGGCGGCAGGTCACCGTCGGCGACCAGCCGGTACACGGTCCGCAGCAGGTCCCCGGCGCGCTGCGGATGATGCAGCGACATCAGCGCCAGGTCGACATAGGAGAACGTCAGGTTGCGCCGGAACGGGAACAGGTCGACCTGGGTGTTGCCGTAGACGTCGCGTTTGCCGATCTCGACGAACCGGCCACCGACGGCCAACAGCTCGATGCCCGCGCGCTGGGCGGCGCCGGTCAGTGAGTTGAGCACGATGTCGACGCCGTAACCGTCGGTGTCCTGCCGGATCTGTTCGGCGAAGTCGACGCTGCGGGAATCGTAGACGTGCTCGATTCCCATGCCGCGCAGCAGGTTCCGGCGCTCCTCGCTACCCGCCGTGGCGAAGATCTCGGCACCGGCGGCGCGGGCGATCGCGATCGCCGCCTGACCGACCCCCCCGGTGGCGGAGTGGATCAGGACCTTGTCGGCCGCGGTGATCCTCGCCTGGTCGTGCAGGCTGTGCCACGCGGTCGCGGTCGCCGTCGCCACGGCCACCGCCTGGTGGTCGGAAAGGCCGGTCGGCAGCGGCACCGCCAGGCGCGCGTCGCATGAGACGAAGGTGCCCCAGCACCCGCTGGGGGAGAAGCCGCCGACCCGGTCGCCGACGCGATGCTCGGTCACACCCGAGCCCACCGAGGTCACCACCCCGGCGAAATCCATTCCCAGCTCCGGCATCTCGCCGTCTATGCCGGGGAATCGACCCATCGCCACCAGAACGTCGGCGAAGTTGATCCCCGACGCGTGCACGGCGACTTCGATCTGCCCGGGTCCCGGCGGGATCCGCTGGCAGGAAACCAGTTCCAGGGTTTCGAGATCGCCGGGCGTGCGGATCTGCAGTCGCATCCCGTCGGTGTCGTGGTGGGCGACGGTCGTCTGGCGTTCATCGGGGCGCAGCGGCGCCGGCCGCAGCCGGGCGGTGTACCACGCACCGGCGCGCCACGCCGTCTCGTCCTCGTCGGACTCGCCGAGCAGCTGCGTGGCCACCAGATCGGTCCCGGTGGCCCCGTCCACATCGATCTGGCTGACCCGCAGGTGCGGGTACTCGGCGCCGATCACCCGCACCAGACCGCGCAGCGCGCCCTGCTCGAGATTCGGTACGTCCTCGGGCAGCACCGGCTGCGCGTCCCGGGTGACCACGACGAGGTGGGGGAGCCGCCCTTCGCACCTGGGGACCTCCCGGGCGATACGCACCAGGTGCTGGGCATACTCCAGCGCCGCCGACGGACACCGCGCGACGTCACCACCGGTTGTCGGGCCGGCCACGATCACCACACCGGCGAGCTGCCGATCGCGCAGGTGTCTGGCGAGCTCCGCGGCGTTCGCGACGTGGTCGGCCTGCGCCGGCCAGCACATCGTGGTGCACTGGGCGGCGCGGTTTTTCAGCGAGTCCGCCAATGCCGCGGCCGTCACGTCGGCGGTGGCGCTGGTGCTGACCAGCAGCCAGGCGCCGGTGGCGTCCGTGGTGTCGATGGGGTCGGGCAGCGTCCGCCGCTGCCAGTCGATGCCCATCAGCCGTTCGTCGAGGATCCGGTCGCGGCGGGTGCTGTCGGCGGCACCGGTGTCGAAGGTGAGCCCATGCACGCTGAGCAGCACGGCGCCGTCACGGTCGAGCACGTCGAGGTCGGCCCGTACGCCGTCGCCGTCCACCTTGGTGACCCGGGTATAGCAGTAGCGGGCGGCGCGTGCCGAACCGTGCAGGCGCAGCCGCTGGACGCCGACGGGCCGGCCCAGCACCTCGTCGCCGAGGGTATCGACGTGCGGGCTGGCCGCGACCGATTGGAAGCACGCCTCCAGTAGCGCCGGATGGATACCGAAAGCGGCCTGCTGTGAACGGATCTGGTCCGAAGCGGTGAGTTCGGCCAGTACCGAACCCGCGGCGTCGCGGCCGACGTGGACGGTGCCGAGTCCGGCATTCGCCTCGGCGCCGTCGGCCGGTTCCGGATGTGCGGCCAGCAGTGCGGACACGTCGTAGCCGGGCGGCGCCACCGCCTCGACGACGCGCAGCACCGCGGTGGCGTGACGTACGTGGTAGCCGTCGTGGCCGGATTCGGCGACGAAGCCGGCGACGCCGGGAGCGGACAGGGTGGTCGACGCCCCGACCGTCGTGTGGTCGTCCAGCGGAAGCGGCCGGATCAGCTCGAGGTCACTGACCTCGGCGGCCTCCCCGAGCGCGACACGCGCCGCGGTGAGTGCCATTTCGCAATAGGCCGCTGCCGGCAGCACCGCGGCCCCGTGGACGCGGTACTCCGCGAGCCAGGGTTGCGCCGATGTGCCCACCTCGGCCTGCCAGACGTATCGCTGCGGTTGCTGCGTGAGACGCACGTGCGGGCCGAGAAGCGGATGCGCGGCAACGCTGTACCCGCCGACGGTGGCGTCCTGCTCACCGTCGCCGCCGAGTCGCAGCATCCGGTGTGTCCACGTCGGCAGCGGGACGTCCACCAGCGCACCGGACGGATAGGGCACGGCGAAATCCACTGCGGCGCCGGCACTGTGCAGCGCAGCGAGAAACCCGGCGGGCCCGGTGTCGCCGGGACCGGCCAGGGTGGCCAGCGGTACCTCCAGGCTGCGGGCGGTCTCCATGAGGGCGTCGGCGAGCAGCTGCTGGGGGGCGAGCTCGGCGAAGACCCGGTAGCCGTCCTCCATCGCGGCGCGCACCGCGGCGGCGAACCGCACCGTGCGGCGAAGGGCCTGCACCCAGTAGCGGCCGTCGCATCTGGGCTGTTCGCGGGGATCGAATCCGGTGGCCGAATAGAAGGGCAGGACTGGAGTGCGCGGTTCGATGTCGGCGAGCGCGGCGGTGAGTTCCTTGACGATGGGATCGAGTTGCGGGGAGTTGGCCGCCACGTCCACGGGGATCTCCCGGACCGCGACCCCGCGGTCCGCCCACTCGGCGACCATCTCCTGCACGCGGGTGCGGGCACCGGCGATCACGGTGGTCTGGGGCGCGGCCACCACGGCGATCGCCGCGTCCTTGGCAGAACGCATCGTGAGCTCGGAAAGTACCTGTTTGGCAGGCAGTTCCACAGCCGCCACGGCGCCGGAACCGGCGACCGTCGCCATCATCCGGGCGCTGCGGCAGACCACGCGTACCCCGTCCTCAAGGGAGAGCGCCCCGGCCACCACCGCCGCGGCGATCTCACCGGTCGAATGACCGATGACCGCACCGGGTACCGCGCCGAGTTCCGCGAGCAGGGCGGCCACCGCGACCTGGATGGTGAACACCGCCGGCTGCATGCGGTCGTAACCGGCGGATCCGTCGCGCCCGGTGATGACCGCGGTGACGGAGAAGCCGGACTCCGCCGCCACGAGCGGCTCGATCCGGGCCACGGTGGCTGCGAAAACCGGTTCGGCGGTAAGGAGTTCGGCACCCATCCGAGACCATTGCGCGTCCTGCCCGGAGAACACCCACACCGGTCCGCGGTCGTCGCCGCCGACCGCAGGCCGGAAGTCGTCGTGGCCCTCGGCGATCCCGCGCAGCGCGTTGATCAGCTCGGTGCGGTCGCCTGCACACACGGCGGTGCGCACCGGGCGGTGCGCACGGCGGCGCGCGAGGGTGTATCCGAGGTCCGGCAGCGCCGCCTGCTCATGGGCCTCGATCCAGTCGGCGAGACGCCCCGCCGTCCGGCGCAGCTCCGTGGCCGACGTGGACGAGAGCGGGAACACCAGAGGTGTCCGGGCATCCGCCGGGGAGGGTGCGGCCGGATCCGGCTCGGGGGACTGTTCGAGGATGGCGTGGACGTTGGTCCCCGACGTGCCGTACGAGGAGACCGCCGCGCGGCGCGGGTGTTCGGTACCCGGCCATTCGCAAAGTTGTTGCGGCACGAACAGATTGGTCTCGATCCTGGCCACGGCATCCGGCAGCCGGGTGAAGTGCAGGTTCTGGGGTACCGCGGCGTGCTGCAGCGCGAGGACCGCCTTCATCAAACCGAGCAGTCCGGACGCCGACTGCGCGTGACCGACATTGGTCTTCACCGACCCCAGCGCGCACGGGCCTGCGGTGCCGTACACCTCGGCCAGACCCGCGTACTCGATCGGATCGCCGTCCGGGGTGCCGGGACCGTGCGCCTCAACCATTCCGATCGTGTCCGCGGCGACGTCGGCGGTCTCGAGCGCGGCACGGTACAGCGCGGTCTGTGCAAGAGCGGACGGAGTCGCGCGGTCGTCGGGGGTGCCGTCGTGGTTGACGGCCGTTCCGCGGATCACCGCCAGGATCCGGTCGCCGTCGCGTTGGGCGTCGGGCAGGCGTTTGAGCACCACCACCGCGACGGCCTCGCCGGGAACGTAGCCGTCGGCGTCGACGTCGAAGGCATGGCAGCGCCCGGTCGGGGACAGGGCGCTCTGCGCGGTGCCCGCGACGAACTTGCGGGGTTCGAGCATCACGAACGCTCCGCCGGCGAACGCCAACGCACTCTCGCCGTCGTTGAGGCTGCGGCACGCCATGTGCACGGCGGTGAGCCCGGACGAACATGCGGTGTCCAGTGTCAGCGCCGGTCCACGCACTCCGAGGGCGCGGGCGATGCGCCCGGAAGCCATCGCGAGGGTGTTGCCGTCGAAGCCGTGCGGGCCCGCCATCGCCTCGGAGTCGGCGTTGACGAGTTGGTAGTCGATGTGGCTGAGTCCGACGAACACCCCGGTCGGTGAATCCGCCAGGGCGGCGGGCCGCAGCCCCGCGTGCTCCATCGCCTCCCACGAGGTCTCCAGCAGCAGGCGGTGCTGAGGATCGAGGGCCGAGGCCGCATCGTCGTCGATGCCGAAGAACTCGGAGTCGAATCCGTAGATGTCGTCGAGGAAGGCGCCCCATTTGGTCGCGGTGCGGCCCGGCACCCCCGGCTCGGGGTGGTAGTACTCATCGGCATCCCAGCGTTCCCGCGGGACGTCGGTGACGAGGTCGTCGCCTCGCAGCAACGCCTCCCAGAGCTTTTCTGGGGAGTCGATGCCAGCGGGTAACCGGCAGGACATGCCGATGACGGCGACCGGGGTGAACGGGCTCCTGGTCATCGCGGGGGGAGGATTCGGCGCACCGGGCGATTTGCCCGTTCCTGCATCGCGTCGAATGTAGCCATTTCGTCTCCTCACAAGAGCGACTGCGGCGTTTCGCTGTCGATCCCTGCTCTGGGCCCCCCGACCCAGAGCAGGGATCAATTGACGCAGACGTAGGTTACACGCTCTCTTCGGCGTTGATCACTCGCTCGGCGGTTGTTGCGACCCGGACCCGAGATTCAGCAAGCTTGCCGCACCCGAGGGTCAGGCAACTTCTGTTTTCGAATATGCAGCATTGACGCCTACGGTAATTTGCTTCGCGTGACAGAGGTCGTTGAGACATCCATCCCGGCGCTATTGCGTGAGCGGGCCAGCCTGCAACCCGACGACACGGCGTACACGTTCGTCGACTACGAGCGGGATCCGGCGGGCGTCGCCGAGAGCCTGACCTGGCCGCAGTTGTACCGCCGGGTGTCGAACGTGGCACGCGAACTGCGTTCGTGTGCCGCACCCGGCGACCGGGCGGTGATCTCCGCGCCCCAGAGTCTGGACTACATCGTCGGCTTCCTCGGTGCCTTGGAGGCCGGGCTGATCGCGGTCCCGCTGTCGGTGCCGCAGGGCGGGGTCGCCGATGAGCGCGTCGATTCGGTGTTGCGTGACGCGGCGCCCGCGGCGATCCTGACCACCTCGTCGGTCGTCGGCGACGTGGCCGCACACGTCACCGCGGCGCCGGGGGAGTCGGGCCCGGCGGTGCTGGAAGTCGATCGCCTCGACCTCGACGCGCCCGGTGCCGGGTCGTTCGGCGGATTCGACGACGACGAGGACTTCCAGAGCACCGCGTATCTGCAGTACACGTCGGGTTCCACCCGCAGCCCGGCCGGGGTGATGATCTCGTACAAGAATCTGCTGACCAACGTCCAGCAGATCACCACCGACTACGCCGTCGACCACGGCGGTGTCGCGCCACCGGACATGACGGTGGTGTCCTGGCTGCCCTTCTACCACGATCTGGGTCTGATCATGGGGATCTGCACCCCGGTCTACGGTGGCTATCGCACCGTGCTGACCAGCCCGATCGCGTTCCTGGAGCGTCCGGCGCGCTGGATGCAGCTGCTGGCGAGCAACCCTGCGGCGTTCTCCTCGGCGCCCAACTTCGCCTTCGAACTGGCGGCGCGCAAGACCGCGGACGCCGACATGGACGGGCTCGATCTGGGCGACGTGTTCATCATCCAGAGCGGGGCCGAGCGGGTGAACCCGACGACCATCAAGCGGTTCACCGACCGGTTCGCCGCGTTCAATCTCGACGAGCGGGTGATCCAGCCTTCCTACGGACTGGCCGAGGCCACGCTGTACGTCGCGACCGTGCGACCCGGCCTGCCCCCGAACGTCGTGAACTTCGAGCCCGAGGAGCTCACCGAAGGTGTGGCGAAGCGGTCGCCGAACGGCGGCGGGACGCCGTTGGTCGGCTATGACACCCCGCTGTCGCCGCTGTCGCCGACGGTGCGCATCGTCGACCCGGACACCAGGACCGTGGTGGCCGACGGTAAGACCGGCGAGGTCTGGGTGCACGGTGACAACGTCGGTGTGGGCTACTGGCACAAGCCCGAGGACAGCGAGCGAGTCTTCCGGGCATCCCTGGCGGCGCCGTCACCGGGCACCCCGGAGGGGCCGTGGCTGCGGACCGGCGACCTGGGATTCATCTCCGAAGGCCAACTTTTCATCGTGGGCCGGATCAAGGATCTGTTGATCGTCTACGGGCGCAATCACGCACCCGATGACATCGAGGCGACGATCTCCGAGATCACCAAGGGCCGGTGCGCGGCGATCGCGGTTCCGCGCGACGGCGTCGAGGAACTGGTCGCGATCGTCGAGTTCAAGAAGCGCGGCGATTCCGACGAGCAGTTCGCCGTCGCCATCCGCGAGATCACCTCGGCGATCTCACATGCGCACGGTCTGGCGGTCGGGGACCTGGTGCTGGTCGCGCCGGGTTCCATTCCGGTCACCACGAGCGGCAAGATCCGCAGGCAGTCGTGCGGACAGCTGTACCGACAGAACGGATTCACCCGGCTGGACGGCTGAGCGCCGGCCGGCGGCGGTCAGCAGTCGGCCTGGATGCGGAACTTCGCGGCCACCTCGGCACTGGGCTTGTCGTCGAAGGCCCCGTCCGCGGTCCCGGTGATGGTGAAGGAGCCGTCGGCGCCGGTGACCTCGGCGTTGCCGACGTTGTCGGCCCAGTAGGAACCGGTGAAGCCGCCGAACCCGCGGAATTCGACGGCTTTGGCCGTCACGCCGCCGCCGGTGGCCAGTATCGCGGTGAATCCGTGCTCTTTCTCCGGCGTTTCGATGTACCACGACCACCCCGACTGGCGGCAACGCACCGCATGGGCCCCGCCGGTGTCGTTGCCGTCGATCGACACGGTTGCGGTGGTGCCGCCGAGGGCGGGCTCCGGGGTCGAGCAACCGGCAGCGCCGAGGACGACGGCGCTGCCGGCGGCGGCCGCCATGAGATGTCGGGTCTTCATGGCGCCCGACTTTAAACGCTATGGCGCTCCTGTCCGGCCGGAATGCCGGTGTATTCCGGATTGGGTGGCACCGACAGCGCGATCCCGATGCGATTGGTCGCGCCGATGAAGGCCGCGATCGAGATAGCTTGGAGGATCTCGTGGTCGTCCAGGCCGAGTGTGCGTAGGTGCTCGAAGTCGTTGTCCCGCAGCGCCTGCGGGTCGTTGTTGACGGCGACTGCGAGGTCGGCCAGCGCACGCTCGCGTTCGGTCAGCTCGGCGACCTGGTGGTGGTCGATCGCGACCCGCTGGCCGAACGACCAGTCGCCGGCGACCTTGCCGAGCTTGTTGGCGTGGTTGGTGTGGCAGTAGGCGCAGCGGTTCTCACCGGAGACGACGGTGGCGATCACCTCGCGTTCGCGGGCGCTGAGCCCGCCGCGGCCGTCTGTGCCCAGCAGCGGCAGCAGGTAGGCGTTGAGTCGTTCCAGGTCGGATTCGTTGAGCGACAGGGCGCGGAACCAGTTGGAGGTCAGCCCCTCCTCGCGCAGTTGGCGGTTGAAGAACCCGCGGACCCCGGGGGAGCTCAGCTCGTCGAGGTCGGGGACGGCCAGGCGGGAGATCCGGACCGGGGTCAGTGGCGGGGCGGGGCGGATGTCTGCTGTTGCGGTCATGGGCACACGGTCGCGCACCGTCGCGCGCCGGCCAAGAGTTCTGCACGTCGCGATGCGAATTACTCGCGGCGTCACCGGAGGGCGGCGGCGGTGGCATCGTCGGCGGGCAGAAACGCCTCGATGCTGAGCTCGGCCGCGGTCAGGTCGAGAGCGGTTCCGAATGTCGTGACCATGCTGAGGAAGCGCAACGTCCGTCCGTCGGTGGTGTCGAGTACCAACGGCACCGCGATCCCACCCAGATCCTGCGAGGGTTCGAATCCGCCGGGATAGGACTCCAGCTCGGCGAGCAGTTCGCTCACCTCGGCGCGGTGGTCGGTGGCGACCTCACGGCGCAACCGCGCGATCAGGTGTGTCCGCCATTGCGTGAGGTTCGCGATCCGCGGCGCCAACCCGTCCGGATGCAGTGCGATCCGCAGCGCGTTGGGGCGCTGAAGCAGGTGCGGTGCGACCCCGTCGAGGAGCACCCCCGCACCGTCGTTGACCTGCCGGATCCACCAGCCGCGGTCGACGACCACGCACGGGAACGGATCGTAGGCGTCCAGCACCCGCTGCACACCCGCCCGCACCGCGGCCATGTCGGGCGCATCCAGCGGACGCTCGGCGTAGGCCGGCGCCAACCCCGCCGCGATCAGCATCCGATTCTGTTCCCGCTGCGGTATGTCGAGGGCGTCGGCGAGCCGTAACACCATGGCGCGACTCGGTTTTGACCTTCCGGTCTCGACGAAACTGACGTGTCGCGCCGAGACGTCGGCCAACAGCGCGAGGTCCAGCTGGCTGAGCCGCCGTCGCTGCCGCCAACTGCGCAGCAGGCCACCGAAATCCACGGCTGTCGTCTCCTGGACCGGGTGCTCGACCGATGTCACCAGCCCAGTGTGGCCAAACTTCCTCCGCCAGGCCATTACCCGAGAGGTAATTGCCGCGGCTACCCGCGGCGCGGACGCTGAGAAGCGGGGGGCCTGGGGCATCGAGGAAGGAGTCCGGATGGCACCGAAATCCGCAAGGCTCTCGGGCGGGACGTCTGGGCCCGAGGCGACCCCGAAGTGGTTGCGGCTCGTGCTGATCTGCGATCGGGCCGGGTCGTCGTGGTACGTCGGTACCGGGTTCTTTTTCGCGCCGGTGCTGATGCTGGTGTCGCCCTGGCCTGCCCTGACCGCCGTGCTGTGGGTGGTCATCGCGCTGGCCGGACTGTGGCTCGGGCTGCTCGGAGTCGCGATGGCCACGGGCCTGGCGATCGTGCTGCGCAGCGGCGCCGAGATCCCCGAGGACTATTGGCGCAGCGTCATCGACTATCCGCGACTCACGGGCTGAGCAGCCGACGTAGCAGCGCCGAGGACGTGACCGGTCAGTGCGTGACCGGGCAGCCCTGTCCGGTGTAGTCGACCTGCCAGTGCTTGATGCCGTTGAGCCAGCCGGAGCGCAGCCGGTCGGGTGTGCCGATCGCGCTGAGGTCGGGGATGTGGTCGGCGATCGCGTTGAACATCAGGTCGATCGTCATCCGCGCCAGGTTCGCCCCGATGCAGTAGTGCGCCCCGGTGCCGCCGAAGCCGACGTGCGGATTCGGGTCGCGCAGGATGTCGAAGCGGTTCGGGTCGTCGAAAACGTCCTCGTCGAAGTTCGCCGACCGGTACGACATCACCACCCGCTGGCCCTTCTTGATCTGCACCCCGGACAGTTCGTAATCGGTCAGCGCCGTGCGCTGGAAGGACGTCACCGGGGTCGCCCACCGCACGATCTCGTCGACCGCGGTGACCGGCCGCTGCGCCTTGTAGAGCTCCCACTGGTCCGGGTGCTCGGTGAACGCGATCATGCCGTGGGTGATCGAGTTGCGGGTGGTCTCGTTCCCGGCCACCGCGAGCAGCACCATGAAGAAGCCGAATTCGTCGTCGGAGAGCTTGTGTCCGTCGACGTCGGCTTCGATGAGTTTGGTGACGATGTCCTCACCGGGGTTCTCCGCCCGCTCGGCGGCCAGCTGCATCGCGTACATGATGAGTTCGGTTGCCGCGTTGCGATTGTCATGGTGCGCGTATTCGGGATCGTCGTCGCTGACCATCTGGTTCGACCAGTCGAAGAGCTTTCTGCGGTCCTCGATCGGCACACCGAGCAGCCCGGCGATCGCCTGCAGCGGGAGTTCGCACGACACCTGCTCGACGAAGTCTCCCGCTCCCTCGGCGGCGGCGGCCTTGGCGATCGCCTGCGCGCGGGCATCGAGGTCGTCGCGCAATCGCTCGACCGCGCGGGGGGTGAAGCCACGGGAGATGATCTTGCGCAGGTGGGTGTGCCGGGGGGCGTCCATGTTCAGCAGGACGAGGCTCCCGGTCTCGATCTGCTCGCCGGTCGAGCCTTCCGGGTAGCGGGGGAGTGCGGTCTTGACCTCGCTGGAGAACACGTCGCTGCGTTTGGAGATCTCCTTGACGTCGTGGTGGCGGGTGACCAGCCAGAAGCCCCCGTCGCCGAATCCCCCGACGCCGCCGGGTTGTTCGTTCCACCAGATCGGCGCACTGCGCCGCAGCTCGGCGAGTTCCTCCACGGGGAGTCGCTCGCGGTTGAGGTCTGGGTCGGTGAAGTCGAAACCGGGGGGCAGAGTAGGAGTCGCCATACGTTTCGCTCCTCATGGTCACGTGGCCGTACAGCATTGCTACCACCGCGACGTGCCCGGCGAGCGAGGTTCGGGGAACGTCGACGCGTCGTTGTAACGAAAGCCGGGCGGGATCTGATGCATCCTGTGACAAGAGATCGGTCCGGGAGGGTGCATCGTGAAGTTCGGGTTCCGCGCAAGCACTGTGTCGATGGTCCGCGCAGGTGTCGCGCCGGTGATCGGGGCCGCCGCGTTCGCAGCGCTGATCGCCGCCGCGCCTTCGGCGCTGGCCGATCCGGCGGTGCCGCCGGCGCCGCAACCCGTGCCGGGGCCGTCGGTGGCGCCCGCCCCCGCGGCTCCCGCGGCCGGGATCGATCTCGCGGCTCCCGCCGCCGAAGGCGTCCCGCACCTGGCCAGCCCGGACAACCTCCCGCCCGGCACCACCGGCGCTCCTGCCGCAACGCCGGGCAAACTCGGTTACCTGCGCGAGCTGTGGCATGCGATGCGTACCCAGGAGGTCAGCGGCGGCGACGCGCTGCTGCTGTTCACGCAGCGGCCTCTCAGTTCGGGCCCGCAGCAGCTCAGAACTCCTGTGCCGGCCGCCGAGGCGGCCACGGTGCCGGCCCCTGTGCCGGCCACCGCCCCCTAGGGCTGCGCCTCAGCCATTTTTTCGATGCGAGCCGGCACGTGCTTGTGCCACGGCGTCCCGGCGTACGCGTCGCGCCACGTAGTCGCCGTCAGCGAGTTCGGCGCCACCCCTGGGCGCTGCGCAGAGCCGTCGGGGCCGACGAAGTCCAGCCCGTAGCCGTTCGGCAATGACATGTGCCCATGCAGCATCGCGGCACTGACCTCGACCGTCGCCTCGGCGGTGCCCGCGGCGGTGGTGATCCGCACGCGGTCCCCGTCGGCGAGTTCGAGTTCCCCGGCGTCCTCGACGCTGATGCGCAGGGCCCCGCCGGTGTCGCGTTTGCGCCATCCGGGATCGCGGATGATGTCGTTGGCGGTGAACGCGCGTCGCTCACCCGCCGACAACACCATCGGGAACTCGGCGTCGGTGAGTCGGGTCGGTGCACCCGTGAGTCCGCGCAGTTCGGTGAGCAGCTCGGGAATCTCGATCGCGATCTTGTGGTCCGGGCGGCCGATCAGCGCGAAATCGTCGTCGTACTCGTGCACGGTGAACGTCACCCCGGAACGACCCTCCAGGATCGCGGTGAACAACGCGTTGCCGTCGGCATGCCCGGCGCGGCGCACGGCGTCTGGATATGCCATCGCGGTCTTCTGCGCGAGCCCCCACAGCGCCGCGGCGCCCGACAACCCGTGGGGGAGCGCGGTCCCGAGCGTTTCGTACAGCACGAACGGCAGCACCTTGTTCAGATTGGGATTGGCGGTGACCGCGGCCACGAACGCGTCGGTGAACGCGGGAAGTCCCTGGCCCGCCGCGGAGCGCAACGGCGCGAGCTCGGACTCGTCGACAACGCCGAGCGCACGGGTCAGCCTCGCCCAGATCTCGGGTTCGGGCAGAGTGCCGGGCAACGGTTCCATCAGCGGGTGGCGCAGGTGAAAGGTGTTGTGCGGGAACTCGAGATTGAAGAACGTCGCCTCGGCCTTCTCGAACTGACTCGCCGCGGGAAGCACGTAGTCCGCCAGTCGGGCGGTCTCGGTCATCGCGACGTCGATGACCACCAGCAGCTCCAGCGAGGTCAGTGCCCTGGCGACGGCGCTGGAGTCCGCGATGGAGTGCGCGGGGTTGCTGCTCTCGACGACCATCGCGCGGAACCGGTCGGGATGGTCGGTGAGGATCTCCTCGACGACGACGTTGGCCGGCATCAGTCCGCCGATGATCGGGGCGCCCGTCACCGGGGTGCGACCGACACCGCCGCTGCGGAACAGCGGCGCGAACGACGAATGCAGGTGTTGTCCGCCGCGTTTGGCGAAATTGCCGGTCAGGATCCACAGCATCTTGTTCAGGTACGAACACAGCGTGCTGTTCGGGGACTGCTGCACACCCAGATCCTCGAACACCGCCACACTCTGGGCTGCCGCGATTCGGCGGACCGCGGTGCGCAACTGGAACTCGTCGACGCCGCAGTGGCGCGCGTACTCACCGACGGAAACCTCGGCCAGCGCTGCGCGCACGGCGTCGACCCCCGTCACGTGTTCGACGAGAAAGGTTTCGTCGCAGAGGTTTTCCTGCACGAGTACGGCGGCCATCGCCGCCAAGCACCACGCGTCCGTTCCTGGCCGCACCCGCAGGTGGAAATCGGCCATCTTCGCGGTGTCGGTGACGACGGGGTCGATCACGATCATCGACCGCTGCGGATCCTTGGCGATCTCGTTGAGCACGACCCGCGCGCGCGGGATGCTCTGCGACATCCACGGGTTCTTCCCGACGAATACCGACACCTCGGCGTGCGCGAACTCACCGCGGGTGTGTCCGCCGTAGAACTGCGCGTCGACCCAGTGCTCGCCGGTCTTCTCCTGGGCCAATGCGTTCGACCGGTGACGGGAACCGAGGGCTTTGAGGAAGGCTCCGCTGTAGGCGCCGCCGAGATGATTGCCCTGGCCGCCCCCACCGTAGTAGAGGATCTTGTCCCCGCCGTACGCGGCCGCGATCCCCTGGAACCCCGCGGCGATCTCGGTGACGGCGGTCTCCCAGTCGATCGGCTCGTACGTTCCGTCGGGACGGCGGCGCATCGGGGAGGTCAGCCGGTTGCGGTTGTTCTGGTAGTGGTCGAGCTGCAGGGCCTTGTTGCACGTGTAGCCCTGGGATGCGGGATGAGATTTGTCGCCGCGGATGCGTGCGAGTCTGCGGTCCTCGACCTGGACGACGATGCCGCAGTTGCATTCACACAGGATGCAGGCGCTGGGCTGCCATTCCGGCTCGGTCACCTCGATGTTCCCCCGCGGGTCTGGGCCTGGATCAACGAGCGAAGCTGGGCCTGCACTTGATCCAGCGGTGTCACGTCGCGGCAGGCACGGGCGACGACGATCGCGCCTTCGAACGAGGACAACACGAGTGTCGCCAGCGCGGCCGCATCCGGCTCGGCGACCCCGTCGCCGGCCAGCCGCCGCGCGATGATCTGCCGCCAGCGTTCGAACGCGGCCGCGGCGCGCTCGATCAACGGCGTCGTCTGCTCGGGCTTGTCCGGGTCCCCGGCCTCGACCGCGACCGCCACCACGGGGCAGCCCGCCCGGAACTCGGTGCGCCGCAACTCGTTCCGGTAGAAGTCGAAGAGCTCGTCGAGGACCTCGACGGCGGACGTCGCGCCCTCGAGCCGCTCGGCCATGAACTGGGCCGCATAGTCGACGGCCTCGCACAACAGCTGTGTGCGCCCGCCGGGAAAGTAGTGATACGCCGATCCGCGAGGGGCTCCGCTGTGGGCGAGCACATCGGCGATGGCCGTCGGGTGTGCGCCGCGCTCGCGGATGAGCAGGGCCGCGGACACCACCATCCGCTCACGGGGACTCACCACCGACGTATCCCTTCGTCGCGCGCCTATGTATGGAACTCTACATAACGCGTGGGTCATCGTGGCCCTTTTGCACTTCGTCCGTGCGAACCCCGGCGCGAATTCCCATTGGGCGTCGCGTCGCCGAGCGGCGGTCGCGACGGCGGACCAGTCGTGCGGTTGACGATGTCGGCGTGGAGATCTCCGCTGGGCGGTGATCTCCACGCCGACTTCAGGCCGACGGCCTAGACGCTGGCGGCCTCGTTGAGGTCGTTGAGCCGGCCGGTTGCCTCGAGGTACTCCTGGACCCAGCGCTCGATCACCGTCGCGGTCTTCTCGACCTTGGTGAACTGGCCGACCACCTGGCCGATCGGGTTGAACGCGACGTCGACCGACTCGTTCGGGTATTTGTGCGTGGCGGCCACCGCCATACCCGAGACCATGTACTGCAGCGGCATGCCGAGCGGCTTCGGGTTGTTCGGGTCCTCCCACGCCTCGGTCCACTCGTTGCGCAGCATCCGCGCCGGCTTGCCGGTGAACGAGCGGCTGCGCACGGTGTCGCGGCTGCCGGCCTTGATGTAGGCCTCGTGCTGAACCGGGGTGTTCTCCGACTCCTCGACCATCACCCACTGCGAACCGGTCCACGCGCCCTGCGCGCCGAGCGCCAGCGCCGCGGCGATCTGCTGGCCGCTGCCGATGCCGCCGGCCGCCAGCACCGGCACCGGTGCGACCTCCTTGACCACCTGGGGCCACAACACGATCGACCCGACCTCGCCGCAGTGGCCGCCGGCCTCGCCGCCCTGGGCGATGATGATGTCCACGCCGGCATCGGCGTGCTTGCGGGCCTGGGACGGCGAACCGCACAGCGCGGCGACCACCCGGCCGGCCTCGTGGATGTGCTTGATCATGTCCGCGGGCGGGGTGCCGAGCGCGTTGGCGATCATCGTGACCTTCGGGTGCCGCAGCGCGACCTCGACCTGCGGGGTGGCGGTCGCCTCGGTCCAGCCCAGCAGTTGCAGCGCATCGTCGTCGCTGTGATCGACCGGCACACCGTGGTCGGACAGGATCTTCTTCGCGAAGTCGATGTGCTCGTCGGGGACCAGGTCGTTGAGCGTCTTCTTGAGCACCTCGGGATCCATGTCGGAGGCATCCATGCCCTCGTACTTGTTCGGGATCACGATGTCCACCCCGTACGGGTGGTCGCCGATGTTCTCATCGATCCAGTTCAGCTCGATCTCGAGCTGCTCAGGGGTGAAGCCGACCGCGCCGAGCACGCCGAAGCCGCCCGCCTTGCTGACGGCGACGACGACGTCCCGGCAGTGGGTGAACGCGAAGATCGGGAATTCGATGCCGAGTTGGTCGCACAGGGGAGTATGCATAGTCCGCTCCTGGTATGGCCATGGGGAACACAAGTAGGAAAACTGAAACGTGTTCTACTTTATTACACCGAGTAGGCCGCCGTGATTGCCCTTGCCCGGATTGACCACCTTGAGCACCGGCCAGCCCCGTTCGGCCGCCATCGCCGCCAGTTCGCGCCGCGGGTTGACCGGGCGCGGATAGCCCACCAGCGTCATCAGCGCGATGTCCTCGTTGCCATCGGCGTAGAAGTAGCTGTTCTCCAGCGTCACGTCGTGCTGCTCGCAGAATCCCTGCACCGCGGCGGCCTTGCGGCGCCCCCAGATCACCGGACGCGCGATACGGCCGGTCAGCCTGCCGCCTGCGTCGACCTCGAAGTGGTTGCACAGCACGTGGTCGATCTCCAGATATCGGGCTACCGGCTCGGCGTGGATGGTCAACGCCGACGAACTCATCACGACGGTGTGCCCGCGGCGCTGATGGGCCAGCACGATCTCGTGCATCGCCGGGAACAGCCGCGACTGGACCCGCTCGGTGAACAGTCGCTCGCCGACGACGTCGAGATCTTCCAGCGATTCCCCGCGCAGATATCCGGCGGCGCGCTCGAGCAACCTGGCGAAGTTCACTCTGCCCAGCCGGTACCGCATCGCCGCCTCGATCACCCCGGTGACCTCTCCGATGCGGGCCTGTCTGCGCCGGATGCGATCCCCGGCGTGCGCGGTGGCGGTGAATCCGTCGACGAGCGTGCCGTCCAGGTCGAAGAACGCGCCGATCGCGGGTCCGGCCGGACCGGCCTCGATCTCGGCGACCGGGTCGATCGAGGTCGCCGCGTCTGACGGGCCCATATGCTCCTCACGTAGGGTCCCCATGCTGCCTCCGGGGCGGTGACCGGCGTATATCGCGTAGCCACCCGCCACGTGACAAGCCATGCTACGGGCGTCACGAGGGGTCCTGGTTTAATCTGTGGCCTGGTCGCCGCAACCGCCACGGTAGGTTGGTCTTGCCGGGTTCAGGATGCAGCCTGCGCGAGTGCACTGATCTGTGCTCTCGCAGAATGCGACGAGCGGCCTGACATGGAAGGTGAACCTTGGACGAGCAAGCAGCCGAAGGCACGAACGCCTCAGCGGCTTCGAATTGTGTCGTCACGCAGCGCTGGGTCGACCGGACGGCTGTCGTCGCGGTGGCCGGCGTCGTCGACATGCTGACCTCCCCGCAGCTGGAGACGGCGATCGACGAGGCACTGGAGCAGAAGCCCGGCGCGGTCGTGATCGATTTCACCGAGGTGGAGTTCCTCGCGTCGGCCGGTATGGGGGTTCTGGTCGCCGCGCACGATAAAGCCGGTTCAGAGGTCGCGATCAGCGTGGTCGCCGACGGTCCCGCCACGAGCCGCCCGCTCAAGCTGGTCGGCATCGCCGACATCGTCGCGCTGTACGCCAGCCTCGACGAAGCCCTCGCGGCCCGCGACACGTAGGAAAGCCGCTTAGGAACGTGTCGGGTGGGGTAGCCAGCGACTGCCATGATCGATGCCATGCCTCCGACTGAGGTCGCCAACGCCGAACGCTTCGAACGGTTCGGCCTCGACGCCGATGCCGGAGTCGTGGCGCGTGTCCGCCAGGAGTTCACCGACTGGCTGCGCCAGTTCTTCACCCTCGACGATGTGCGCCGTAGCGACATGGTGCTCGCGGTCAACGAGGCGCTGGCCAACGCGGCCGAGTTCGCCTATGTGCAGAGCGACCGTCCTGGCACCATCGATTTCCAGGCCGAGTACGACGCTGCCACGCAGACGCTGTCGGTGTGCGTCGAGGACCGCGGCATGTGGCGCAAGCGCCAGACCGAACCGGCCCCCAGAACCCGCGGGCGGGGGATCCCGCTGATGGAGACGCTGTCCGACCACGCGGTCATCGAACCCTCGACCAGCGGCACCACGGTCAAGATGCAGTGGCAGGGTGTTCCCCGCCGCTGATCACCGAGGCCGGTAGGTGCCCTTACCCGTCACCAGCGGCAGGTCCAGCGTGGTGCGGATCCCCGGGGCGGCGTCGATGACGTCCGGGATCGCGTTGACGATGCGCCCCGCGGCGGCCAGGATCGCCGCATAGTTGTGGTCCCCGTTGCGGCTGGTCGGACAGATGTCCATCACGTAGGACGGCTCGCCGGTGATCTCGACCCGGTACGACCCGCCCTGCTGTGCCGGCTGGGCCCAATCGGGTCGCAGGTCCCCGCGGAGCCGGGTGATGTGTTCGACCACGATCACCGGCTCCCCGTCGACGAGCCCCTCGATCAGGAAGCGCACCGCGGCGACCGTGCCCTTCTTGATGGTGCCGACCGCGACGTCGAAGTCTTCCGGGGCGGGTTCCTGTTCGACCGAGTCACGGATCTCGTCGACGGTCACGCCCAGTCCCGCGGCGAGCTGCCGGATCCCGACACCCCACGCGGCGCTGAGCATGCCGGGCTGGTACAGGAACGGCAGGTCACCCACCTCGTTCCCGAAGCCCATCACGTCGAACATCACGGTGGCCCCGTCGTAGGTCGCGTAGTCGGCGATCTCCATGGTGCGGATCTGGGTGATGCTCTGGCAGGTGCTCGCCAGCGCCAGCGGCAGCAGGTCGGTGACGAAACCGGGGTCGACACCGGTGATGAACAGGCTCGAATCACCTTGCCGGGCCGCGGCTTCGACCTTCTCGATGGTGTGGTCACCGATGACACCCCACGGGTAGGACAGGAACCCGGGGGAGGAGCCGACGACGTTGATGCCGGCCTCGAGCAGCCGTCGCACGTCGGCCAGCGCCTCGCGGGGACGTACGTCGCCCATCGCGCAGTACACCGCGCAGTCGGGGTCGGCGGCGATCACCGCGTCGAAGTCGTCGGTCGCCGTGACGCCGGTGGTCACGTCGAGGCGGGCCAACTCGCCGGCGTCCTTACCGACCTTCGCCGCGGAGGACACCCAGACCGTGGTCAGGTCGAACCGCGGGTCCTCGATCAGCTGTCGCAGCGCCAGGCTGCCGCAGTTACCGGTTCCGATGAGTGCCACACGAATAGCCATGCGCAGCAGTATGCGTGCTCCGAACCTGGATTGGAACAGGTTCTAATTTCTGTGCACCAGGTGCGGTAACCTGACGCCCCATGGGACGCGTGGACGGAAAAGTGGCACTCATCAGTGGCGGCGCGCAGGGTATGGGCGCCGCCGATGCGCGGGCCCTGGTCGCCGAGGGCGCCAAGGTCGTCATCGGCGACATCCTCGACGACAAGGGTCAGGCGCTCGCCGACGAGATCAACGCCGAGACGCCCGACTCGGCCCGCTACGTCCACCTCGACGTGACCCAGGCCGACCAGTGGGAGGCCGCCGTGGCCACCGCCGTACAGGACTTCGGCAAGCTCAACGTCCTGGTCAACAACGCAGGCACGGTGGCGCTCGGCTTGATCGGCCAGTTCGACATGGCCAAGTGGCAGAAGGTGATCGACGTCAATCTGACCGGCACCTTCCTCGGTATGCAGGCGTCGGTGGAGGCGATGAAGGCCGCCGGCGGCGGTTCGATCATCAACATCTCCTCGATCGAGGGCCTGCGCGGCGCGGTGATGGTGCACCCATACGTGGCGTCGAAGTGGGCGGTGCGCGGGCTGACGAAGTCCGCCGCACTGGAACTCGGCGCGCACAACATCCGGGTGAACTCGGTGCATCCGGGGTTCATCCGCACTCCGATGACCAAGCATTTCCCCGACAACATGCTGCGCATCCCGCTGGGCAGGCCCGGCCAGCCCGAGGAGGTGGCGACCTTCGTGGTGTTCCTGGCCAGTGACGAATCCCGGTACTCCACCGGAGCGGAGTACGTGATGGACGGCGGGCTGACCAACGACGTACCGCACAAGTAGCGCATACGGCCCTGCGTAGAGTCAGCTCTCGTGAGCGCACGGGCCGGAATCGTGGTGACGGGGACCGAGGTCCTGACGGGACGGGTGAGGGACCTCAACGGTCCCTGGCTGGCCGACCGGCTGCTCGAACTAGGTGTCGAGCTCGGCCACATCACCCTGTGCGGGGATCGGCCCGCCGACATCGAGGCGCAGTTGCGTTTCCTGGCCGGGCAGGGCGTCGACCTGATCATCACCAGCGGCGGGCTCGGCCCGACCGCCGACGACATGACGGTCGAGGTCGTCTCGCGGTTCTGTGAGCGCGATCTGGTGCTCGACCCTGGGCTGGAAGCCAAGATCGCCGACATCGTGACCGGGTTGATGGCGCGCTTCCCCGGGGTCGATCAGGACGCCGTGCTGGCCGCCAACCGCAAGCAGGCCCTGGTCCCGTCCGGCGCCGAAATCCTCGACCCGGTCGGTACCGCACCCGGTGTCGTGGTCGCCGGCACCCCGACGGTCGTGGTGCTGCCGGGCCCACCTCGCGAACTGCAGCCGATGTGGGACGCCGCGGTCGCGACCGACGCCGTACAGCGCGCGATCGCCGGCCGGGTCACGTACCGGCAGGAGACGATCCGGATGTTCGGCCTGCCCGAGTCCGGGCTGGCCGACACGTTGCGCGAGGCGCAGACCCGGGTGGCCGGATTCGACCGGCTGGAGATCACGACGTGCCTGCGGCGCGGTGAGCTGGAGATCGTCACCCGGTACGAACCCGAGGATGCGGCCGTCTATTCGGAACTGCTGAAAGTGCTGCGGGACAAGCACTCCCGCGAGCTCTTCTCGATCGACGGCTCTTTCGTCGACGATCAGGTCGCCACGCTGCTGGCGGGCCGCACCATCGCCACCGCGGAGTCCTGCACCGCGGGGATGGTGGCAGCCCGGCTGACCGACCGGCCCGGGTCGTCGGCTTACGTCGCCGGGGGTGTGGTGTCGTATTCGAACGCGGCCAAGATCGAGCTGCTGGGGGTCGACGCGGCGCTGATCGACGCGCATGGCGCGGTGTCCGAACCGGTCGCCGAGGCGATGGCGGCCGGCGCGCTGCGCCGGTTCGGCGCCGACACCGCGGTCGCCACCACCGGGATCGCCGGGCCCGGGGGCGGCTCGGAGGCCAAACCGGTCGGCACCGTGTGCTTCTCGGTCGCGCTGGCCGACGGCACGTTCCTGACACGCACGTCACGGCTGCCCGGCAACCGCTCCGATGTCCGGGAACGGTCGACGACCGTCGCGATGCATCTGCTTCGTCGGGCCCTCACCGGCGACCGTTAGGGTGGGGCGCACGCCCGTGCACACGCATCCGAACACACCCCTGGAGAACACACACATGGTTGACACCGACGAGCGACAGGCGGTCTCCACGCTCGCCGAGGAGGCGGGCTGGAATCACCGCGTCGAAGACCGCAACGACTACTTCGACAAGGGCGTGGTCCGCATCCACATCGTCTGGCAGGGTGACGCGAAGATCAGCGGGGGGACGCTCTACCACGACGATCTGATGCAGACGTACAGCCACGACCTCGGGACGGTCAGGGGCTGGCTGAAGCGCTGACGCGGTGGGACGTCACCGCGTCTGCGCGTCGTCCCACAGATCGGTCATCGCCCGCATGATCGCCTCGGCCTCGCCGAGCCCACCGAGGTGGCTCTCGCCGGGCAGGGGATGGAACTCGGCGTCGGGCAGTAGGCCCACCACGTGCTTGCCGTGCTCGAACGGCACGATGTGGTCGCAGTCGCCGTGCCACCACCGGACCGGGACCCTGACCTCGTCGAGCCGGAATCCCCAGTCGCGGGCGAAGACGACGACGTCGGCGAACGGCGCTGCCAGCTGTTTGCGGCTGCCGTTGAGCAGATCGTCGAGGAACATCGCCTTGAACTCGGGGCGCACCAGCAGCCGGCGGTCCCCCTCCGGGGAGATGCTGGCGTACAGGTACAGCACGGGTTCGGCGACTGGTTTGATCAACCGGATCAGCCCGGTCGCGACGGCCGACAGCGGGGTTCCGACGTGCTCGAGAACCGGTGCCACGGGCAGTCCGATCTTGCCCATCACGCCGCCACCGATGCCGTCGGAGCCGCGGGTCGGGGCGACACCGCCGAGGATGCCGACCGCGACCACCCGATCCGGCATCGCCGCGGCACATCCCAGCGTGTACGGACCGCCGCCGGAGAGGCCGATGATCTCCATCTTGTCGATGCCGAGGGTGTCTGCGACCGTGCGCAGGTCGTCGGCGAAATCGATGACCTTCTGATACTCGTGCGGGGTGGAGGACCCGATCCCGGGACGGTCGACGCCGATCAGCCGGATACCGTTCTTCTCGGCGAACACCCGCGCCTCGACCGGGATCTGCCGGCGCGCACCCGGCGTGCCGTGCAGCCAGAAGATCGCCCGGCCCTGCGGATCTCCGAATTCGGCGAAACCGAGCTTGCGGCGGTCACCGACGGCCACGTTGCCTTCGAGTTTCGGGCGAGCGATGTCGACTGCCATGGGCGAAAGTGTCCCACGCCCCGATCGGGCCCCGGCTCGGCTCCGCCGAAACCCGGTCAGCGGCTCACGCGCCTCCGATCCACCCCGGGGGCCGACGGTCCGCCCACGGCAGGGCCTGCTCCAACTGCGCGGCCAGCTGCAGCAGGATCGTCTCGTCGGGCGCCATCAACTGCACGCCGATCGGCGTCCCCTCGGGGGTGGTACCGAGCGGCAACGACACCGCTGCCCAGCCGGTCACGTTGGCCAGCGACGTCCATCCGGTGGTGGCGAACTCGACGTCGAAGAACCCCCGGACGCTGCCGCGCGGCCGGTCGAGCAGCCCGTACGGCGGCGGGCCGGTCAACAGGGTCGGGACCAGCAGCACGTCCGAACCGCTCATCTGGCCGGCGAAGCGGCGTGTCTGGGCGTGCACCGTCGCGATGGCGCCGGCGTACTCCGCCCCGGTCGTGACGAATCCCTCCCGCACCATCTCCCATGTGCTGGGTTCGAATTCGTCCTCCCGTGGTTCCCGGCCGAGCACACCGCAGGCAAGCTCGTAGAGCGCCACGTTGCTGACGGCGTGCAGTACCGCGACCGCCGACGCCACGGCATCCGGGTCGACGGCGGGGAACCCCGGTTCGACGACGTGCCCGAGCCGTTCGAGTGTCACCCCGGCGTACTCGACGGCCGCGACCACCGCCGGTTGGGTGGCGGGCCCGGGGAACGGTGACTTGGTGGTTATCGTGATCCGTTGCGGTGGAGGGGTTTCGGAGATCGCGGCGAGGAAGGGCCGGGGTGGCGTGGGCGCGGAGTACGGGTCTCCGATCCCGGTGCCGGACACCGCGTCGAGCAGGGCGGCGCTGTCGCGCACTGTGCGGGTCAGCGCGTGTTCGTTGACGAGTCCTTCGAGGCCGTGTCCGCCGCCGGGGGCGAACGACGTGCGGGCCCGCCTCGGCTTGAGGCCGACCAGCCCGCAACAAGACGCGGGCACCCGGATGGACCCGGTGCCGTCGCCGCCGGATGCCGCGGGCACGACTCCCGCCGAGACCGCCGCGGCGGATCCTCCACTGGACCCGCCGGGCGACATCGTCGGCGACCACGGGTTGGCGGTGCGCCCGAACAGGGACGGCTCTGTCGTGCAATGGTTTCCCCATTCGGGGGTGTTGGTCTTGCCGAAGACCACCAGCCCCGCATCGAGATAGCGTTCGACGATCCACGCGGATTCGGCGGCCACATGGCCGCGAAGCGCGCGGGAGCCCATCGCTTCCGGGGCGCCGGCCAGTGAGGCGCCAAGATCCTTCAGCAGGAACGGAACTCCGCAGAGCGGGCCCGCGTCCCCGGTGCGCAGCGTGCCGGATGCGTCGAGGGCCGCGGCCTGGTCGCGGCCGCGCTCGAACAGGTCGGTGATGACGGCGTTGAGATCACGTGACTTCTCCAGCCGGATGATCGCAGCCTCGAGGAGTTCGACCGCGGTGACCTCACCGGCGGCGGCGAGGGCTGCTTGGCCGACGGCGTCCCGGGACGCCAGTTCGACCGCCGCCGATGTGTCCATGACGCGGATCATGCTGCTCCCTGGGCCCGCCGGCAACTCAGGGAGCGAAGGGATCCTCAGCCGACCGCGGTCGAATAGGCCACCACACCCGCGCCCAGGGTCAGGATGCACAGTGCGAACGTGCCGACGGCGAAGGGCCACGCGGTATTTCGCCGCACCAGCGCGACGATCGTCACCGCCATTCCGGCCACGCCGACGACGGCGCACGCGAGCAGCGCCGTGAAGACCGCGTTCACGGCACCGTCCACGCTGCACCGCGGCGGCGGGCAGTGGTCCAGGAAGGCCAACGAGAACAGCCCGAGGAACGCGGCCACGAGGCCGAGCAGCGCGGTTAGTACCAGCACGACGATCGAGATCGCGATGTCGGCGCCTGAGCGCCGTGGCGGAACCGGGGGCGGCGCGACGTGCGGATGACCCACCGCTTCAGCGCTCCGTCCGCGTCTGCTTGGCGACGATGCCGTCGGTGATCAGCAGCGCGATCAAGATGTCGGCGAAGGTGACGAGCAACCCCCACCAATACATCCAACGGAGTGTCGGATCTGGCTGCGCGGCGAAGTAGACGAACAGGAAGATGGGCCCGACGATGCCGAAGCCGAACGTCATCAGCTGAATTCGCACGTACACCCACAGTGTGGACATCGCGCGAAGTGTCCCGCGTCTTGGTCTGTCCGTCAACGCGAACTAATCTGACCAGGTGACGACCCGCGGGCGCCTCCGGGGACGCTGATCAGAATCGAGGACGACATGCGTCGTATCGCACGTACCTCAATGGCTGCGGTGATCGCGGTGAGCGGATCCGTGATCGCGGTTGCGGGAGCAGGAGGCGCCTCGGCTGAAACCGGTGCGGGCGCAGCGGCTGTCATTCCGTTCACACAGACCCTGCGGCGCTGTGATTTCTCGAAGTTCGCCTATACGGGCGGTGGGTACTACGGCAGGCCGAACGCTTTCATGCGGATCGAGGGTGCAGATGTCGTCGCCGACATCCAGTTCGCCACCGGGGTGCCCAACACCGCGTACGAGGTCAGGCTCATCCAGTTGCCGCGCTCGTCCGCGCGCACCTGCAATCCCGGCGATCCGGGGGTCTGGGTGGCGACGCTGTTCACCGACGGCGCGGGTGGCGGGGCCGTGACGGTGCGCGGGCCGGTCGATCCCGCAGCCACCGGCGCCTGGATCTCGATGACCCGTCCTGGACAGTTCACGCAGAAGCCCGAAGAGTTCTATACCAGCGATTTCGTCTTCGACTACTGAGGCGTGGGCTACGGGGATGGCTACCGGGAACCCCCGGGTGCTAGGCCGGCACCACCACGGTGATGTGGCTGTCCCGGCGTTCGACGCGCATCCCGGCGCGGCGGGCTACCGCAGCGACCGCGGTCGCGTCGCCGGGCTCGGCCCGGCTGCCTGCCAGCGCCCGCGCCAGCCGGCCTTTGTGTGCCTTGTTGAAATGGCTCACGGTGCTGCGCCGTCCATCGGAATGTTCGGCGACCACGTCGACTGTCACCGCACCGGGCACCTTGCCCAGTGCGGCGTAGGAGCCCGACCGTAGATCGACCACCAGCTCCCCTTCGGCGATTCCGGCCAGCACAGGCTCCAGGGCGGGCTTCCAGAAGGCCGCCAGCGTCGGGCGGCCCGGCAGTTTGGAGCCGGCCGACAGTCGGTATGCCGGAATACGGTCGCCTGCGCGGACCAGTCCGAACAGCGCGGAGACCACCGCCAGCCGCTGTCCGGCCCGCGCCGCGGCCGCACCGCGCAGCGTCTCGACGTCGAGCGCGTCGTAGAGCACCCCGGTGTATCGCCGGATCGCGGGCAGCGTCGGGGAGGTGTACAGCGCCGCGTTGCGTTCGATTTCGGCGTCCTGGGACTTCGACAGGCCGAGCGCTGTGCGGCACGCCGCCGGATCGGCCGCGAGCTTGACCAGGTCGTCGACCAGATCGTGGCGGGAATCGGTCAGCGCCGGGTTGGACAGCGAGTCCAGGTCGAGCGCGGGTCCGTCCCCGCCGTGGCGCTTGGTCTCAGAAGGCGGCAGCAGCACGATCACGGCACAGACCGTATCGTCTGCCGGGCTCAGACCGGGGCGCCGGGCGGCGGGGGAGGAACCGGGGCGCCGGGCGGCGGGGGAGGAACCGGGGCGCCGGGCGGCGGGGGGACCTCGTGGCCGGCCATCACGATCGGTTCCCCGGGCGGGGGCGGCAGCACGTTCAGCGGCGGTGCGAGCGTCGGATCGGGCGGGGGCGGCATGTCGGCGGGCATGGGCAGGAACATGTGGTTGGTGAACTGGTCCTGGTAGGCGCCTCCGCCTCCGACCTTCACCCCGCCGCCCTCGCCGGACGAGACCGGGGTTCCGTCGGGCAGCGTGACGGCGGTGTGGCCGCTGTTCCAGCCGACGACCAGCGCACCCGGCTGGGTGCCGTACTGGAAGCCTCGCGAGAGCAGCGCGCTTTCGATATTCCCGGTGTGGAACCTGTCGCCGTAGACCGGTCTGCCGGTCGCGGCGTTGGTCACCCACGACACGAGGCCTGAACAGTCCGTGCCGGCGGGGGAGTCACCGCCGACCACATACGGAGTTCCTGACACCTGGTTGACAAGTGTCAAGAGCGTGGCGATAGCAAACATGTCGACGGACGTTAACAGAGGGTCTCTAATACAGCCAAAATCTGTGACGGTCGGCACATTGCCCGCCGATCAATGCGCATCGTCACGAAAAGCGTTGAATCAGGGCCATTTTGGCTGATGTGTGCGGTGTGACCCGATCGCCCCGAAAGGCGTTGTCGACCAGCGTCGTTCACACTTATCGCGTGCGGACGTGGCGCGACACGGCCGAGTCACGTTTTGGCAAAGTTCTTTGCTGTGAGCTCGTGGGAATTGTGCCGGGCGGGTGCTCAGCGGTGGGCGAGGAGCAGCGGCACCCGTTGTTCGGCCGTCGTCAGAGATCCGTGCTGACCCACCAGCGAAGATTCGATCGGCTCGGCGGCCCGCCGCAGCAACCCGGTCGAGCCGCGGGCCGCGGCCACCACATCGCCGATCCTGGCGCGCACGGCGGGGCCGACCCGTTCGCCGAACCACCCGGCCGCGACCGCCTCGTCGCGGCTCACCACCCAGGCCCGGTCGCCGAGGGTGGTGCGCCACGCGGCGAGCACATCCTCGGTCGCGCCGTCGCGGGTGTAGATGTGCCGTGCCCTGACCTCGCCGCCGATCGCCTCGGTGCCGGCGCGCAGCTCGTCGCGCTCGTCGATGTCGACGACGGTGTCGTCGAGCGAGACCATGCCGTGGTCGGCGACCACCGCGAGCAGGCCGCCGAGCGGCAATCCCTCCACGATCGACTCGACCAGCCGGTCGACCTGGCGCAGCTGCATTCGCCAGGCCTGTGACCCCGGTCCGTGCAGATGCCCGACGAGGTCGAGATCGCCGTGGTAGCCGTAGCAGAATCCCCGATCGGCGAGCACCGAACGCACGGTCGCCGCCAGATCTCCGATCGCGTGCACACCTATATATCTGCCGCCACGCAGCACCGCCCGCGTCAACCCGGAGCCGGTGAACTGCGCGGCGGACACGACGCTGACCGCGACACCGGCCGACGCGGCGCGCTCGAACACGGTCGGGTCGGGCTGGATCTGTTCCGGCGGCACTTGTTCCCGAAGGTCCGGGCCCCACGGGTGCGCGGTCCAGCGCAGTGCGTTGATCACTCCGACGTCGGGGAGCCGGAACGACATGCCGACCATGCCGTGCTCTCCCGAGCGGCGCCCGGTGCCCACCGCGGCGAGACCGGCGGCTGTGGTGGCCGGGAATCCGACGTGCAGACTCCTTCCGCGCATACCGGCCAGCACCGGCGCGTCGGCGGCGTAACGGTCCAGCAGTTCGGCGCCGAGCCCGTCGACGAGCAGGACGCAGGCTCCCGCGACATCGAACGGCAGATCGATCCTCGGGTCGAAGCCGTCCACCCCCATGGCGGCCAGCACCGACGGGGCGACGTCCGCGAGGTGCGGGACGGAGTGGTCGGGGCGCGGTAGATCCATGGGCAGGACCAGGTCAGTACTGCGGAAGCCGGACCACCTGAACGAAGAACTCGTCGATCTGGCGCACCGCGTTCATGAACTGGTCAAGGTCGACGGGCTTGGTCACGTAGGCGTTCGCGTGCAGCTTGTAGCTGCGCAGGATGTCCTCTTCGGCGGCCGATGTGGTCAGCACCACGACCGGGATATGGCTCAGTTCGGCGTCCGATTTGATCTGCTCGAGCAGTTGGCGGCCGTCGTACTTGGGCAGGTTCAGGTCGAGCAGGATCAGATCCGGGCGCGGCGCACCTTCGAAGGGTCCGCGCTGGTAGAGGAAGTCCAGACCTTCCTGACCGTCGTGGGCGACGTGCAGGTTGTTCTTGATCTTGTTGTGTTCGAATGCTTCCCGCGTGATCAGCTCGTCGCCGGGGTCGTCTTCGATGAGCAGGACGTCGATTGCGCGTTCGGCCGGTGTCATGACGCCGATCCTTCCAGGGCGGTGTCGGCGGTGTCACCCTCGGTGACCGGCAGCGTGAACCGGAAACGGGTGCCTTCCTGGTAGGACGTATCGATCCCGATCGTGCCGCCATGGTGCTCGACGATCTTCTTGCACAGGGCCAGCCCGATGCCGGTGCCGGTGTAGGCGTCCCGGCCGTGCAGGCGCTGGAAGATCACGAACACCTTCTCGGAGAACTCCGGTGCGATACCGATCCCGTTGTCGGTCACGGTGAACGTCCAGTTCGAGGACTCATCGTCGGCTTCCCGATCGCAGTCGATGACGATGTGCGGCGCCACGCCGTCGCGGTGGAACTTCACCGCGTTGCCGATCAGGTTCTGCCACAACATCGTCAACAGCGTGGGGTCGCCGTTGATCGTCGGGAGCGCGACGGCGGGGCGCTCGATCACGGCGCCGGACTCCTCGATCGCCGCCGACAGGTTGCCCAGCGCGACGTCCAGCGCGGCTCCGAGGTCGACCTCGGACTCGGTCGCGTTGAGCCGTCCGACCCGGGAGAACGTGAGCAGATCGTTGATCAGCACCTGCATCCGCTTGGCGCCGTCGACGGCGAAACCGATGTACTCGACGCCGCGCTCGTCGAGCTTGTCGCCGTAGCGCTTCTCCAGCAGCTGACAGAACGACGCGACCTTGCGCAGCGGTTCCTGCAGGTCGTGGGATGCGACGTAGGCGAACTGCTCCAGTTCGGCGTTGGATCGGCGCAACTCCTCGGCGTGCTGGTCGAGGGTCTCCGTCGCAGCCCGCGACGCCTCCAGTTCGGCGACGATCCGCTGCCGCATGTTGTCGACGTCGACGCTGATCAGACGGATGTCCCGGGGTCCGTGCGGGACGATTTTCTCGCCGAAGTTGCCGCCGGCGATGCGCCGGCACGATTCGGCCAGCTGGGACAGCGGCCGCACCAGCGCGTGGCGTAGCAGCACCGCCAGCGCCACGATGGTCACCGCGAACATCACAGCCAGGCCCAGCAGCACCGCGTTGCGCAACGTCCGGATTCTCTGCAGTTCCGCGACGCCCTCGTCGCGGGCCTGGCTCAGATGCTCGTTCTGGGTGTCGAACAGCGCGCGCAGGGTGTCGAAATCCCGCTTGCCGATGTCGGTCAGCGCCGTGTCGACCGGCCCGGGCGTACCCGGTCGGACGCCGGCCATCACCGGTTCGGCGTACTCGACCCGCCACGCGCCGGACGCCTCCTCGATCGCGTCAAGATCCTGGAGCAGATCGGGCCGGGCCTGCTCCAGCCGGCGGATGTCGGCGGCGGCCCGCTGTTCGGTGACCCGGCCCTCGTCATAGGGCAGCAGGAACTGTTCGTCGGCGGCGATCAGATAGCCGCGCACCGCGGTCTCCTGGTCGCGAAGCGCCGCCTGCAACTGATAGGCGGCCACCCGGGCCGGCTGGATCTCGTTGATCAGCTGATTGGACACCTGGTCGGTGCGCTGCAGCAGCACCGCGACCGCGATGCCGCCCAGCAGCACCACCACGCCCGTCACTGCCAGCACGACGTACTGCCAGCCCTGCACCGTCAGGGCGCGTATGCCCCGCTGGTCGGGGCTCATGCGGTCCGGGTCCGCTCGACCCGGACGACGGCGATGTCGTCGCTGATGCCGCCGTGCGAGGCCGCGCGCTCCTCGACGGCGTCGATCAGCGCGTCGACGAATGCGGGGCCCGGCAGATGCGCCAGCGAGCGCGCCAGTTCGAGCAGTCCCGCCTCACCGAGGCGCTCGTTGCCGCGGCCGATGTGACCTTCGAACAGGCCGTCGGTGAGCAGCACGAGCCCCATCCCGTCGGGAAGCTCGACCTGTTGCTCCGCCCAATCGCTGCCGTGCAGGCCCAGTGCCGGACCGCTGGCCGGTTCCACCCATTCGACGGTGCCCCGGCCGTGCAGCAGCATCCCGGGGTGGCCGGCCCGAACCGAGGTGATCGCGGTGCCGGCGGGCGGGATCCGCAGGCTCAGCACCGTCGCGAAGATGCCGCGGCCGGCGCGTTCGGCCCGCAGGATGCGTTCCAGTTGCTTCATCCGCTCGGGACCTTTGAACCCGGCGAACGTCAGCGCGCGCCACGCGATGCGCAGCGCCACCCCGAGGGCGGCTTCGTCGGCACCGTGCCCGGCGACGTCACCGATCATCACGTGCACCGTGCGGTCGGGGGTCTGGACGAAATCGTAGAAGTCGCCGCCCAGCAGCGCGTTCTCCCGGCTCGGACGGTACTGGGTGACGATTTCGACGCCCGGGTTGTCGAGCAGCAGCGGCGACGGCAGCAGGCCGCGCTCCAGCCGGGCGTTCTCCCGGGCCCGTAACTGGCTGGCGTGCAGGTCGACGGCGGTGAGCTCGGCGCGCTTACGTTCGATCGCATAGAGCACGGCGCGGCGCAGCACCTCGGGGTCCACCCGGTCCTTGATCAGGTAGTCCTGCGCGCCCGCCGACACCGCGGACACCCCGAAGTGCTCATCGTTCAACCCGGTGAGCACCACGATCGGGATGGTCGCGTCGAGTTTGGAGATGCGATTCAGTCCGTCGATGCCGTCGGTGTCGTGCAGATGCAGATCGAGAAGGATGCAGTCGGGCCGGGCGATCGAGATCTCCTGTTCGGCCCTGGCCATCGACTGGGCCCACACCACGTCGATATCGGCACCTGCGTCGGCGATCAACTCCTCGACGAGGATCGCGTCTGCGCGATCGTCCTCCACCAGGAGCAGCGACAACGTGTCGCCGTTACTCGGGGCAAGCATGTTCCCCTGGCACCCTTGCCGGCGCGCGCACGGGGCACGGGCCTATGTGTGTGGTTGACAATTCCCCAGGAGGATACCCGTGCGGCGGGGTGCTCGGACACACCGCGGCGCGCGGCGTTGCGGGCCGACTCGGCGCCGGGCTCGCTGGTAACCTGCGACCCGTCGCCGGTTTTCACAGGCGCAGATCGGCCGGGGCCGGATGCGTCGTCCTGCCGAGGGGACCGGCATGAGAAGCCAGGGATTTCACGACCGAAACTCTGGGCCATTCGCTGAGATCTGACGAAATGAGTCGCGTGCGTACCGGAGAGATCAGGGCCCTGTCCGGGCTGCGCATCGTCGCCGCGCTCTGGGTCGTCCTGTTCCACTTCCGCCCGATGATCGCCGAGGCCGCGCCGGGCTTCAGCAGCGCGCTGGCGCCGATGCTCAACGCCGGCGCACAGGGTGTCGACCTGTTCTTCATCCTCAGTGGGTTCGTGTTGGCGTGGAACTACCTGGATCGGATGGGGGACCGCTGGTCGACGCGCTCGACGCTGCGGTTCCTGTGGCTGCGGTTGGCGCGGGTGTGGCCGGTGTACCTGGTCACGATGCACCTGGCCGCGGCGTTCGCGGTGTTCACGCTGTATGTCGGCGGGTTTCCGCTGCCGCCGCCGGTCATCGAATCGCTGAACGCGCTGAGCTGGCTCAAGCAGGTGTTCCTTGTCCAGCTGTGGTTCCAGCCGTACTTCGACGGCTCAAGCTGGAACGGGCCGGCCTGGTCGATCAGTGCGGAATGGTTGGCGTACCTGCTGTTCGGGGGGCTCGTGCTGGTCATCTTCCGGATCGCGTCGGCCACCCGGGCGCGCGGACTCATCTGGCTGGCCGTCGCCGCCGCGCTCGCCCCCACACTGCTGTTGCTCGCCCACGGCGTCTTCTACACCCCGTGGAGCTGGTTGCCGCGGATCATCATGCAGTTCACCGCCGGTGCGCTGGCCTGCGCGGCGGTGCGCAAGCTGGTCCTCACCGATCGCGACCGCCGGACCGCGGGCCTGGCGTCGCTGCTGCTCGGCGCTGCCATCGTCGGTGGGCTCTACGCGCTGGACACGTGGCCCCCGGGCGAGATGCTCGACGCCGGCGGGCTGGTCGACGTGCTGTTCGTGCCGTTCGTGATCGCGCTGTCGATCGGTGCGGGCACGTTACCGGCTTTCCTGTCGACGCGGGTCATGGTCTATCTGGGGCATATCTCGTTCGGGCTGTACATGATTCACGAAATCGTGCACACGGTGTGGAATTGGGCGGTGCTGCAGTTCCGCATCGAACTGGTGCCTAGTTGGTGGGCCAAACTCGTGGTCCTCGGATTGATCCTGGTGGCCGGCGTCGGCGCGGCGGTGCTCTACCACGTGGTCGAGGAACCGGCGCGGCGCTGGATGCGACGGATGATCGAGCCGCCGGCGAGGTCCGCCGACGCGGCCGAGCACACCGCCGGGCGGTTGCAATCCGTCGCGGCGCGGGCCGGGTGACGGTCGGCGAGCGGCGCGTCGTCGGGCCAACAAAGAGCGGCAACCCTAGGCTGGTGCAGTGAGTCGCCTTCTGTCAGTGGTGCTTTCCCTCGCTGTGCTTCTCAGTGCCGGCTACGCCCAGAGTCCGGAACCGCAGCACCGTGAGGTGCGGCACACCGATTTCGTCCGCAATCGCATCGCCGTGATCGGGGATTCGTACACGACGGGCAGTGACCAGGGCGGCAACGGCGCGCAGGGCTGGACCCCGCAGGTCTGGGAGGCGCTGACCGACCACGGCATCGCGGTGACCCCGACGGTGGCTGCCGAGGGCGGCGCCGGGTACTGCGTCCGGGGTAACCGCGGCGGGGTGTTCGAAGACCTGGTCGTCCGTGCTGTGCGACCCGATGACGTGTTGGTGGTGTTCTTCGGCTCCCGCAACGACATACCCGTCGATCCGTCACGGCTGTCGATTTCGATGTACGGCACGCTGCGGCTGGCCAAGCAGATCGCTCGGTCGGCGGACCTGTTGGTGATCGGCCCGCCGTGGCCGACCCCGAACCCGCCGCCGGAGGTGCTGCGGATTCGCGACGTGCTGAGCTATCAGGCCGAACTGGCCGGCGCCGACTTCGTCGATCCGATCGCGGCGGGCTGGTTCGCCGGACGGCCGGAGTTGATCGGCAAGGACGGTGTTCACCCCACCGATGCCGGGCACGCGTATATGGCGCAGAAGATCGCCCCGCTGATCAGTTCGCGGCTGAACCCGTTCTGAGGGAGCCGACAAAAAGAGGCGCCCGGAATCCGGGCGCCCCTTTCTGGTCGGGCTGTTACTCGAGTCCCTTGCCGATGTCGTAACGGTCGGCGTCGAGCACCTTGGTGAAGGCGGCGACGAAGTCCTTGACGAACTTCTCCTTCGCATCGTCTTCGGCGTAGACCTCGGCGAGCGCCCGCAGCTGCGAGTTCGAACCGAACAGCAGGTCGACGCGGGTGCCGGTCCACTTCTGCGCGCCGGTCGCCCGGTCGGTGGCGACGTAGGTGCCGTCGTCGGCGGGCGACGCCTTCCACTCCACACCCATGTCGAGCAGGTTGACGAAGAAGTCGTTCGTCAACGCGCCCGGCTTGTCGGTGAACACGCCGTGCTGGGTACCACCGAAGTTGGTGTCCAGCACGCGCAGGCCGCCCACCAGCACCGTCATCTCCGGCGCCGACAGACCGAGCAGGTTCGCGCGATCGACCAGCTTGAACTCGGCGGGCAGCACACCCGCCTTGCCCAGATAGTTACGGAAGCCGTCGGCCTTGGGCTCGAGGTAGGAGAACGACTCCACATCGGTCTGCTCGGCGGTGGCGTCACCGCGACCCGACGTGAACGGCACCTCGACCGGGAAGCCCGCATCCTTGGCGGCCTTCTCGACGCCGACGACACCGCCGAGGACCACGAGGTCGGCGAACGACACCCCGGTGCCGGAGGCCTGCTGGATCGCCTCGAGCTTCTTGATCACCTGGGCCAGCTCATCGGGCTCGTTGACCTCCCAGCCGAGCTGCGGCTGCAGCCGGATCCGGCCGCCGTTGGCACCACCACGCTTGTCGCTGACGCGGTATGTCGAGGCGGCCTTCCACGCGGTCGACACCAGCTGCGACACCGTCAGGCCGGACTCGGCGATCAGGTTCTTGAGCTTGGCGACCTCGTCGGCGGACAGCTGCTTGCCGGCCGGGACCGGGTCCTGCCAGAGCCAGGTGTCCTTGGGCACCTCGGGGCCGAGGTAGCGCACGACGGGGCCCATGTCGCGATGCAGCAGCTTGAACCAGGCCTTGGCGAACTCCTGGGCCAGCTCCTCCGGATGGTCGAGCCAGCGCCGGGTGATCTGCTCGTAGATGGGGTCGAACCGCAGCGCGAGGTCCGAGGTCAGCATCGACGGATGGGTCTTGCCCTCGCCTTGCGCGACCGGGACCGAGTTCGCCCAGCCGTTGTCCTTCGGCTTCCACTGGTTGGCGCCTGCGGGGCTCTTGGTCAGCTCCCACTCGTTGCCGTAGAGGATCTCCAGGAAGCTGTTGTCCCACTTGGTCGGGGTGTGGGTCCAGATCACCTCGAGGCCGCTGGAGACGGTGTCGTTGCCGTGGCCGGTGCCCTGCGGGTTGTGCCAGCCCAGGCCCTGCATCTCCAGGTCGGCAGCCTCGGGCTCGGGGCCGACGAGGGACGCGTCACCGTTGCCGTGGGTCTTGCCGAAGGTGTGGCCACCGACGATCAGTGCCGCGGTCTCGACGTCGTTCATCGCCATCCGGCCGAACGTGTCGCGGATGTCCTGGGCTGACGCCAGCGGATCCGGATTGCCGTTGGGGCCTTCGGGATTGACGTAGATCAGGCCCATCTGGACCGCCGCGAGCGGGTTCTCCAGATCACGCTCACCGGAGTAGCGCTTGTCGTCGAGCCATTCCTGCTCGGGACCCCAGTAGACGTCCTCCTCGGGCTCCCACCGGTCCTCGCGACCGAACGCGAAGCCCGCGGTGTGGAAGCCCATGTCCTCCAGTGCGACGTTGCCCGCGTAGACGATCAGGTCGGCCCACGAGATGTTCTTGCCGTACTTCTTCTTGACCGGCCACAGGAGGCGGCGGGCCTTGTCCAGGTTGACGTTGTCGGGCCAGCTGTTCAGCGGCGCGAACCGCTGCATGCCGGCGCCGGCGCCGCCACGGCCGTCGTGCACGCGGTACGTGCCGGCGGCGTGCCAGGCCATGCGGATGAACAGCGGGCCGTAGTGCCCGAAGTCGGCAGGCCACCAGTCCTGCGAGTTGTGCATGACCTCGACGATGTCGGCGCGCAGCGCGTCGATGTCCAGCGACTGGACCGCCTCGGCGTAGTCGAAGTCCTCGTCGAGCGGATTGATGACATCGGGGTTCTTCTGCAGGATCTTCAGGTTCAGCTGGTTGGGCCACCAGTCATGGTTGCCGCCGCCGGCGACCGGCGGCTTGAGCCGACCGAAACCTGCGGGGCAACCGCCTTCGGCCACATCCGACTGGGCTTCGCCGACCGGGGGGCTGTCTTCGATAGGACGATCGTCAGGCACTGCGACTTCCTTCCATGGTGATGTTGGTGGTGGTGAATCGGGCTGCGATCACGGGGTCGTGATCGAAGTACCTTGTGCGGCCGCGCAATCGGGGCAGAAGCCCCAGTAGACGACCTCGGCTTCGTCGACGATGAAACCGTCCAGTTCCCCGGTGGGGTCGGACGGCACCAGACACGGTGCGTCACCGACGGCGCAATCGACGTCGGCGATCACCCCGCAGGACCGGCACACGATGTGGTGGTGGTTGTCCCCGACACGCGATTCGTAGCGGGCGACCGAACCGGTGGGCTGGATCCTGCGCACCAGTCCGACCGTGGTCAGCGCGGCGAGCACGTCGTAGACCGCCTGGCGGGACACATCGGGCAGTGCGGCGCGGACGGTACCGAAAATCGTGTCGGTGTCGGCGTGTGGTTGACCGCTGACGGCCTCCAGCACAGCTAATCTCGGACGCGTCACGCGTAGGTGCGCGCCGCGCAGCTGTTGCGCGTAGTCCGAGTTCACACAGACGTTGTACGCCCTTTTCTGGACTCAGTCAAGATTGACGCGCGGAGTAATTCTGTCCTGTTAGGGTGCCCCGGTGATCCGAAGCGTGGTGCTGGCCAAGTTGAAGGCGGGCTACGACGCCGCCGAGTTGTCCTCGATCCAGGACGGGCTGCGGAATCTGAACACCCCGGGCACGGTGCGCTACACGATCGGCATCGACGCCGGGCTACGGGACGGCAACTGGGATTACGTCATCGTCGCCGACTTCGAGGACGTGGACTCCTACCGGAACTACGACGAGGACGCCGCGCACAATGCGCTGCGCGCGCGGCTGGCGCCGTTCGTCGAGCAGATCGCCCGCGCGCAGTTCGAGATCCCTGACGCCTGACGCGGACCTCACCGCGGCCGACCGCGGGCGGTGAGGACAAGTTAACGCGCTCTCAAAGCCGCGCGACGCGGCGCGTTACCGGGGTCGGCCAACCTCTCGTGATGAGTATCTTCGACCACATCGGTGGCCCGCCGGCCGTCACGGCCGCAGTCGACGACTTCTATCGCAGGCTGATCGCCGACCCCGTCCTGACGCATTACTTCGACGGTGTCGCGATGAACCGCCTCAAAACGCATCAGCGCTCTTTCATCGCCGCCGCGCTGGGCGGGCCCGAGCCCTACCTCGGCCGCTCCATGCGCGAAGTCCACTCGCACCTGGCCATCACCGCCGAACATTTCGACCGCGTGGTGGCCCACCTGGCGGACACGCTGACCGACCTCGGGGTCAGCACGGACATCATCGAACAGATCGGCGCAAAGCTGGCTCCGCTCAAGGACGAGGTCGTCAGCACCGGTGACGCCGCGGCTCGCGCCGGATGAGCGTCACAGGCTGCGCGTGTAGCGCTGCACGAAGGTGCGCAACACCGTCATCGGGTGCGTGACGTCGTATCGGCGGGCGTCGTCCTTGAGGGCATCCGCGGTCTCGGGAGCGAAGTAGCCGTGGTTCTTGTACACGTCGATGCGGGTGTAGAGGCCGTCCATGTCGAGTTCGGGATGGAACTGGGTGGCGTAGACATTCGCGCCGACACGGAACGCCTGCACCGGGCAGTCCCGCGAACTGGCCAGCCGGACGACTCCCGCGGGCAACCGGGCCGCGGCTTCCTTGTGCCCGCCGTAGGCGTCGAACGTGTCCGGAAGCCCGGCGAACAGCGGATCGCGGTGGCCCTCGTCGGTCAGATGCACGGTGACCCCGCCGACCGGCTCACTGTGTACCCGGTCGATCTGGGCGCCGATCACCGCCCCGACAGTGCCGACGCCGTAACAACATCCGAGGAACGGGAAGTCGCGGGCGACGACCTCGGTGAGCAGCGCCACCAGCTCGCCCTCGACGCGGGTCTGGGTCGAGGACTTCGTCGCCGCGTCATCGCTGACGTTGTAGGGCCCGCCGCCGAGCATGATGCCGGACCACTGCGCGAGGTCCACCGTGCCGAGCTCCTGCTGGGTCAACCGGATGCGGCGCATCCCGGACTCGTCGAGCCCGCCGAATTGCATCATCGCCGCGTACTCGTCGTCTGCGGCTTCGTCCTCGGCGCGGATCGACAGCAGCAGAAACGGGGCGTCGGCCACGCGGTAAGCGTAACGAGATCGGCGCTGCCGGCCGGATCATTCCGGCTTGCGATACACGACCATCTCGCGTGACAGCACCCGCCGTACCCGAGGGTCGCGGCTGCACGCCACCGCGAACACCGTCAGCAGTATCCAACTCAGCAGTGCACTGGCGAACACCATCGTGAAGGCCGCCCAGGCTCCGCCGGTGAGCTCGGTGGACGCCTTGTATTTCGCCCACAGCCGCCAATAGATCATCAGGTTCACGGTCAGGCCGACGCCGTAGGAAATCGCGAACGACAACAGGAAGGGCCGCCACGTGCCATCGTGCCAACGCGCCGACACCGGCTCGTGCCGTAGGGGATACACCACCGACAACACGTTGCCGACCCCCAGCCAGATGAACACCATCGTCACCAACTGGTCGATCATCGGCACCGGGTTGACCTCACCGGCCACCGCGAGCAGCGCGATCACGGGCAGCCCCGCCGCGGTGATCATCGCAGCCATCGCCAGGTTCTTCGCCACCAGGATCCGCCACAGCGGTTCGCCGCGCTCCAGCATCTCGCGGACCCGAGCCGCCTCGAAACACAGCGCGTTGGTGCAGATCACGCTGCCCACGACGGCCGAGAACAGGTACAGCGTCAACCGTCCGGCGTCGTCGTATCGGGTCAGGCCGGTCAGGTGATAGAAGGTCACCATCGACAGCGCGATCGCCAACGTGACCACGATGCGCGCCAGGATCGCGCGGGGCCGGTCGGCCAGCAGGTGGCGCACCTCTTGCACGACGGGGCCGCGGAGCGACCCGAGCTGGGTCAGCAGGTTCCGCGCCGCGGCGCTTCGCACCGGCGCGCCGGCGGCCTCGGCCGTGGCGCGCCGGGCCGCCGCGACGGCGATCACGGCTTCGGCGAGTGCGACCCGGGCCAGACCGACGGCGACGACGGCGTTCGCGCGCGCCTCCTGTGGCGTCGCCGCGCGCGGAGCGTCGCCGGCGCGACTCTGCGCGCGGGTCCGCCACCACGGATTCGCCGCCGCCGCGGCGATGTCGGGACCGCCGTCGACCGCCGCGAGTTCGGCGTGCGCCCGACTTTCCTCCCGCGCCAGCGCCGCATCGTCATCCCAGTCCGCCGCCGCGGCGGCCGCGTCGAGGTGGCGCAGGGCGTCGGCGAGGTGTCGTAACTCGTCGGTCGGCATGGCGCACACTCAATCATGTCGCGGGCGGCTAGCTTGTCCGACAGTGAGAACGCTGATTGATTTCGACGACGCCCCGGTCTTCGCCATCCCGACCGAGACGGGGGTGCGCGAGGGCGTGCTGCTCGACGGACCGCAGGGCTGGGGCGAGTTCTGTCCGCCCCCTGATGCCGACGACGCCGGAGCGGCGCTGTGGCTGACCGCGGCGATGGAGCCGAGTACCGTCGGCTGGCCCGATGTATGGCGGGGCCGGGTTCCGGTGTCCGAGGGCCGATCGCGGCCCATCGTCGTGATCGACGACGTCGACGACGCCGTGGCGCGCATCGCCGCGCTGGGATCGGTCGAACTGGTGGAGCTGGTGTGCCGGACACCGCAGGACGCCGCGGCGGTCCGGGCCCGGGTCGGCGTGCCGGTGGCCGCCGACGCCGCGTTGCTGGCCGCGGACCGGGCGTGCGCGGACGTCGTGGTGCTGCGGTGCGGCCCGCTCGGGGGAGTGCGCCGGGCGCTGCGCCGCGCCGAGCGGTTGGCGCTGCCCGCGGTCGTCGACTTCACCGGGACGACGAGCATCGGGCTGGCCGCCGACGTGGCGCTGGCCGCGGCGCTGCCGGAGCTGCCCTACGCCTGCGGCCCGGTTCCGCCGTGGCTCCACGATGCCGACATCGTCTCTGCCGCACGGTCACTCGTACCCGCCGACGGGTTCCTGCCGGCGGCCCCGATGCCGGCCGCCCCGGATCCGGAGCGGCTGGCACGGTTTCAGGTCACCGATCCCGAGACGACCGCACGTTGCCGCGGCCTGCTGCACCGCGCCGCCGCACTGCTCTGACGGGTCAGTCCTGCTTGGTGATCAGCCGGGTCAGCGCCTCCCGATCGGGGGCCAACAGCTCGTCGATCCTGGCCTGGTTCACGTCGGCGACGATGATCTCGCCGACCTCCTGGTAGACGTCGCTGAAGATGCCGTGGGACTTCATCTTGTCGGTCTGGTAGATGTTGTCCTCCGTCGGCGTCACGTAGTACACGATCTCGGCCTTGAAGCGGTGGATCAGCCACAGATGGATCACATCCATCAGCCGCTTCTGGCGCAGGTGCTCGGCGAAAGTGTTCTGGTCGCGCACCGTCAGGATGCTGCGACCGTGCCGGTCCTTGATCGGGTCGACGACGACGTTGGCCAGCGGTTCGTCTCCGTCGCCCAGGATCTGCAGGTCGAGCACATCCGAGCCGGCACGGCGCGGACGCAGCTGCACATGCAGCCGTTCCGGCAGCTGATAGTGCTCGCTCCACAGCGCCAGCCATTCCTCCAGCAGCTTCTTGGGCACCTCGGTCTGCACCAGGTGCTGATGCTGCGTGGAGCCCTTGCCCATCGACTTCGTCGTCGCCGTGCGGCCGGACGAGGCCGCCAGCGCGGCATCGCTGCGCGGTCCGCCGACGAGGGTTTGCGGTGTGCGGTAGGGGGATTCGACCAGCCGCATCTTGCGCTGCAACCGGGCCAGTGCGAGCATGCCCTCTTGCCGCAGCGAGGTCGCGAACTCTTCGGACGCCACACCGTCGACCTGGTGCCCGCCGTAGGTGATGAAGTTGAAGACGAACCCGAGCTTGCCGATCTCCTCGGGGAACGCCCGCATCTCCTCGTCGGACATCCCGGTGGTGTCCCAGTTGAACGACGGGGACAGGTTGTAGGCGAGCATCTTGTCCGGATACACCGCGTGGATCGCGTCGGCGAACTGTTTGGCGTCGGCGAGGTCGGCGGTCTTGGTCTCCATCCAGAGGATGTCGGCGAACGGCGCAGCCGCCAGCGATTTGGCGATCGCGTACGGAATACCGCCGCGCACCTGGTAGTAGCCCTCCGGGGTCTTGACCCGTTCGCAGTCCCACGCGACATCGGCACCGAGTTCCTTGGCCTTCTCCCGTGCGGTGTACAGCGGTGCCCGCTCGGCGAACTCCCGCCACTGGGCGACGCTCATCGCCGACGGTTCACCCTCGCGCTCGCGGAACTCCAGCAGCTCGGCGACCGCCTCGCCGTAGGTGTTCAGACCCGCGTCGTTCTCCCATGCCTCGACGAACCGCGACTCCACCTTGTCGAACGCGGCGTCGAGGGAGGATTCGGCGCCGTCCTGCCAGGCGGCGGCGGTGTCGTCGATCAGTGACAGCACGCCCTGGCGGTCCAGCCAGGCCTCGGCGGTCGCGTACTCACCCTCGGGCAGCGCATAGAGCAGATGGCCGTTCAACTCGGTCACGCCCCTGTCGTAGAAGCGGCGCACCATGGCCAGGAAACACGACTTGTACGACGGGATCTTGAGGTTGGTGGCGCCGAGCAGGAACGGCTGGTCGCGCTCGTCGGCGCGGCTGTCGATCAGATTGGCCGCCTCGGCGTCAGTGCGCGCGACGATGATGCCGGGCACCCGCATGACGTCGAGCTGGAAGCGGGCCGCGTTGAGCCGTTTGATCTGTTCGTCGGACGGCACCAGCACCTTGCCGCCCTGATGGCCGCACTTCTTGGTGCCCGGACGCTGGTCCTCGATGTGGTATCCGGGCACACCGGCCTCGACAAAGCGCCGAATCAGATTGCGCACGTGCGGATCTCCACCGTGGCCGGTGTCGGCGTCGGCGATGATGAACGGCCGGTAGTCCACGGGTGGCGTGGCCGCCCGTTGTTCCTCGGTCATCTGCAGTCGCAGGTACTGCTGGTTGCGGTCCGCGGTGAGCAGGGCGCGGACGATGCCCGCGGCCTCCTCGGGCACCTGGCTGAGCGGGTAGCTGGCCAGGTCGGGCCCCGGGTCCTCGCTGATCGACCCCTTCGCCGAGGTGGCCCAGCCGCCGAGGTAGATGCCCTCGATGCCCATCCGCTTCATCACGACGGCCTGGCCGGGGGAGTACGGCCCGAACGTGGTGATGCTGCGGCCCTGGGCGAACAGTTCCCGCAGGTGCGGGTAGAACGCGGCGGCCGCTTCCCGTGCGGTCGGGTAGTCGGCCGGGATGGTGCCGCGCTGCTCGGCGACCTGGCGGGCCGTGTAGAGGCGGGTGATGCCCTCGAACCGGGGGCTGTCGAAATAGCGTTGGGTCTCCGCGACGTCCCGCTCGAACGGGGTCTGAGGCTGGAGGTCAGCTTCGATGATGGCCATGCCCCACCCTACGGCGAGGACGGCGCGCCGGGGAGGGGTTGGGCAGCCCGGACGGGGACTTATTTGGTGCCGAAGATGCGGTCCCCGACGTCGCCGAGCCCCGGCAGGATGTAGCCGTGCTCGTCGAGGCCGCGGTCGATCGCCGCGGTGTAGATCGGCACCTCGGGGTGCGCGCCGGACAGGGTGGCGATGCCCTCCGGACAGGTCAGCAGGCACACGAACTTGATCGACTTGGGCCGGTATTCGCACAACCTGTCGATCGCCGCGACGGCCGAGTTCCCGGTGGCCAGCAGCGGGTCCACCACGACCACGTCGCGCTCGTGCAGATCACCTGGCATCTTGAAGTAATACTCCACGGCGACACGGATTTTCGGATCCCGGTACAGCCCGATATGGCCCACGCGCGCCGACGGGACCACGTCCAGCATCCCGTCGAGGATGCCGGTCCCGGCCCGCAGGATCGACACGAACACCAGCTTCTTTCCGTCCATCACGGTGCCGGTGGTGGCCTCCATCGGGGTCTCCACCGCGATCTCGTGCACCGCGACGTCGCGCAGCACCTCGTAGGCCATCATCGCCGACACCTCACGCACCAGGCGGCGGAAACTGTTGGTGGACGCCTCCTTCCGCCGCATCAGCGTGATCTTGTGCTGCACCAGGGGGTGGTCGACGAGGTGCACGCCGCCGGTTGTCATCAGAACACCGTCCCATCGCTGACGACGCGCAGCGGGGGCGATCCGCCGCGCAGCCGTTGTGCCGACACCCGCCCGGCCGCCCAAGTCCCGCCCTCAAGCACCCGCGCCAACGGCATGCTCTGTGCGTCGGTCCCGAGCCGTTCGCGCACCAGCGGTGCCAGTTCGTCGAGCAGTGCGACGGTCAGCGCGCGCCACTCGACCACCAGTTCGTCGGCCGGGGTCCAGTCTCGCTCGGCCAGCGCCGGGTCGCGCAGCCGCAACACCGCGGTGTCGAGCAGCAATCCGCCGTTGCGATACTCGGGCAGGCCGGTCAGTCCGTCGAGGTCGGTCACGTCGACTCCGGCCCACCGGAACGGTTCGATCAGCGAATAGGTCAGCCACTGGGACAGTTTGTGCAGTGGCATCCAGCCCGCACTGAGACCGGGGCCGGGCACAGCGTCGTGCCGCCAGCAGTCGCCGAGGGGGATGTCGCCGATCATGTTGTGAGACGGCCAGATCGGCGACAGCGACACCAGGACTTCGTCGAGGATGTCGTGTGCGGGCACCGAGTCGCTGCCCCCGAGCCGGTCGAACAGCGTCCCGGGTCGTCCTGTCCCGCCGGCCTGCGCGGCGAGGGTGTCGCCGAGCCGGTGCATCAGCGTGACCCGGCCTGCCAGCCCGACGACCGGGTTGTCCGGGGTCACCTGGAACGCGTCGGCGAGTTGGGCCTCGGTCAGCGCGCGCAGGCCGTCCGCGTCGGCCTGCAGCGGGTGCGCCGGATCGCAGGAGAACAGGCCCGAGACGAACGCATGCCAGCTGGCCACCCCCAGGCCTTCGGAGCGGGTGTACCGTGCGCCGCTCGCCTCCCGGTACTTCCAGTCGGGGCCGGCGCCGGCGTCGAGCAGCACGGCGATCACGGTCAGGTCGACCATCACGCGCGCCCGCTCGCCGGGGTCTGCGCCGGCCAGCAGAGTGTCGAGCTCGGCCCTGCGATCGATCCCGCCTGCCTCGAAATGCCGCCATCGGCTGTGGAACGGGATGTCCAGATCGGGATAGCGGCCGCGGGTCACCGTGGCGACGTCGTCGGCGGCCCCGGGGAGGGCCTCGTCGTCGACGGTGAACCACCGGGATTCGCCGGCGCGGGCGCGGGCGAGGAGGAAATGCGCACGCTCCCGGACGGCGACGGTGCTGCGCAACGCGGCCAAGACATCACCGTCGACCGGGTCCGTCATCGGGCTCTTCGCGCAAGCGCTCATCGGGACCCTCGGCTCTTCGCGCAAGCGCTCATCGGGATCCTCGGCTCTTCGCGCAAGCGCTCATCGGGACCCCAGCCCCCGGCCCTTGACCTTGCGGAGCTCCTCGGCGTCCGGGACGGCGCCGGGGGTGAAGTAGCCCGCCGCGGTCTTGGCGTCGATCTCGACCTGGGCGTCGGCCGGGATCAACTCCTCGGGGATCGAGACCCGTTCACCGACCTCGATGCCCGAACCGGTGATCGCGTCGTACTTCATGTTGCTCATCGACACCAGCCGGTGGATCTTGCGGATCCCGAGCCAGTGCAGCACGTCGGGCATGAGCTCCTGGAACCGCATGTCCTGCACGCCGGCCACACACTCGGTGCGGGCAAAGTACTGGTCGGCGGTGTCGCCTCCGGCCTGGCGCTTGCGGGCGTTGTAGACGAGGAACTTCGTCACCTCACCGAGAGCGCGGCCTTCCTTGCGGGAGTAGGCGATCAGGCCGACGCCGCCGCGCTGGGCGCCCTGGATACACTCCTCGATCGCGTGGGTCAGATACGGCCGGCAGGTGCAGATGTCGGAGCCGAACACGTCGGAACCGTTGCATTCGTCGTGGACGCGGGCGGTCAGCTGCACCGAGGGGTCGGCGAGGGCGCGGGGATCGCCGAAGATGTAGATCGTCTGACCGCCGATCGGCGGCAGGAACACCTCGAGGTCAGAGCGTGTCACGAGCTCGGGGTACATCCCGCCGGTCTCCTCGAAAAGCACACGGCGCAAATCGGATTCACTGCAACCGAACCGTTTCGCCACGCCAGGAAGGTGCCAGACAGGCTCAAGCGCGGCCTTGGTCACCTGTGCCGCACCGGTGTCGAGCAGCACCCGTCCGTCGGGGATCAGCCGCGCCTTGGCGAGGGCATCGTGCACCTCGGGCAGGATCACCTGCGCCTTGGTGACCGCGATGGTCGGGCGGATGTCGACACCGCGGGCGATCTCGCCGGCGAACGCGTCGGCGACGGTGGCGCCCCACGGATCGAGGCTGACGATGGTCGCCGGATCCGCCCACTGCGGATAAGGGCCGATCGCGTCGGTCGGGGAGGTGTTGGTCAGGTCGGCGCGATGGTCGCGCGAGAGCGCGCCCGCGGCGACGGCCAGCGCGCGGTACACGCCGTACGCGCCGCTGTGGGTGCCGATCACGTTGCGGTGTGCGCGTGAGGTGGTGGTCCCGACGACCGGGCCGCGTTCGGCGGCGGTCGGCGCGCCCCAGCACAGCGCCGGTGCGTCGGCGCCGCCACTGTGGGACGTCAACCTGATGTGCCCGCCGGTCATAGGACTCCTCGCTGGAGGGAATCCGCCAGCATAGTCGCGCACGGCGGGTCCCGCCGACGGAGCGAACGGGCCTCAGACGGGCCAGCACTCGCGGCGGTACGCGGCGTCGAAGAACATCCATTCGTAGCGCGACGTCGTCACGAAATGTGATCGGGCAACAGCCTCGTCGGCCGCGGTGAGGGTCGGGCCGATCCGGTCGGCGAGGCAAAGCACCTCGGCGACGGTCGCGGCGAACTCGTCGCCGCCGTAGCTGTCGATCCAGCGCTGGTATCGCTCGTCGACCGAGCCGCGGGTCAGTAGCGCCGCACCGACCTCGGCGTAGATCCAGTAGCAGGGGAGCACCGCTGCCAGCCCGTCGACGAAGCTGCCGCCGTAGACGGTGGCGAGCAGGTAGCTGGTGTAGGCCTGCGTGGTCGGCGACACCGGGACCGCGTCGACGGACTCGGCGGAGAGGCCGAGTGCGGGCAGCAGTTCTTCGTGCAGGGACAGTTCGACGTCGAAGACCTCTGCGGCGTGCCGGGCGAACATCGCGGTGTCGGCCAGTGTCGGCGCCTTGGCAGCGACCACCGCCAGCGCCCGTGAGTAGGTACGGAGGTAGTGGACGTCCTGGGCGACGTACTCGGCGAACACGTCGCGAGGAAGGCTGCCGTCGCACAGCCCGGTGAGGAACGGGTGCGCGAGGGTCGCGTCGAAGATCGCGGCGATGTCGGTCCACAGGCGCGAGGTCCAGGATCCGGGTTCGTGCGCGCCGATGCGCGGGGCCACGGGCATGTCCGAGGTCCTTTCAGCGATGAGTTTCCGTCGGGTGCCGGGTCGGTACCGGTGAACGCATCCGCTCAGCCGAACCGACCATGCTGGAAGGTGACTGTAATGACCGACAACGCCGCGCTGCCGCCCATCGTCGACGCCGAGACCTGGCGGGCCGCCCTCGCGGAGCTGCGCGTCCGCGAGAAGGCCGCCACCCGCGAACTCGACGCGATCGCCGCGCAACGCCGCCGCCTGCCGATGGTGCGGATGCCCGACTACACCCTGATCGGCGCCGATGGACCGGTCCGGTTGGTCGACATCTTCGACGGCAGGTCCCAGTTGATCGTCTACAACCACATGTGGACCGACGGCGCGGAATGGCAGTGCGGTGGCTGCACCGGCTACACGAGCCAGTTCACCCGGTTGGAGTTCCTCGACAACTACGACGCCCGGTTCGTGATCGTCACGGCGGGACCGATCGAGGAGGCGCTGGCCTATCGGAAGAAGGTCGGCAACCAGATGGAGTGGTACTCGTCGTCGCAGAGTTCGTTCGCGGCGGACGTGGACGCAGCTCCGGGGACCGGGTTCGGGGTCAACGTGTTCCTGCGTGACGGCGACGCCGTGTACCGCACCTGGCACACCAACGGCCGTGGGACAGAACAACTCAGCCACACCTTCGCATTGGTCGACGTACTGCCGTGGGGCCGTCAGGAGGTGTGGCAGGACTCCCCGGACGGCTGGCCGCAGAGTCCCACCTACTCGAAGTGGCTGGATTCTCCGGACGTGGCGCTCTGGTACGGCGCCTGACCCCGGCGCGACGGGACGGAACGCGCTTGGCAGACTGTGCCCATGGCACAGATCACTTTGCGTGGAAACCCGATCAACACCGTCGGAGAACTGCCCGCCGTCGGATCCGCTGCACCGAACTTCACCCTCACCGGTACCGACCTCGGCGCGGTGAGCGATGAACAGTTCCGCGGCAAGCCTCTGCTGCTCAACATCTTCCCGTCGGTGGACACCCCGGTGTGCTCGGCGAGCGTCCGCAGGTTCAACGAGGCGGCCGCATCCAGCGGCGTCACCGTGCTGAACGTCTCGAACGATCTGCCGTTCGCGCAGAAGCGGTTCTGCGGTGCCGAGGGCATCGAGAACGTGACGTCCGCGTCCGGCTTCCGCGACAGCTTCGGTGACGACTACGGCATCAAGATCGTCGACGGCCCGATGGCCGGTCTGCTGGGCCGCGCCGTCGTCGTGATCGACGCCGAGGGCAAGGTCACCTACACCGAACTGGTCCCCGAGATCGGCCAGGAGCCCGATTACGATGCCGCGCTCGCCGCGGTGAAGGCGTAACGCGCGACACACCTTAGAGGGCGACGCGCCGGTATAGGTCACCGTTCGGTTCCGGTACCGCATCTGGTTGATCCGCAGTCCTGCGACGACGGAAATGCACCCCATCGGGTGGTGTAGAAGTGGTCATAGTGACTGTTGTTAACCAATGAGTCCAGCGTCGAACGCGGCGCTGGCTTGCGGAAAGCGGGAAAGTGCCATGCGACGCGTCTTCGTCTTCGTGATCGGTTTCGCCCTGTTGTTGGCGACACCGGGCCTGGCGGCGGCTCAGCCCAGCCGTTCGGCGACCAATCAGAAAGCCGTCGACGCCGTGATCGCCCGCGCGCTGTCCCAGCGCGGAGTCCCGTTCGCCTACGGTGGCGGCGGGGCGTCCGGACCGAGCAAGGGCACCGTCGCGTTGCCCGAGCCCGCATCCTCGCCTGACAGCGGCGAGATCGACACGCAGGCACTGGACCTGACGCCCGGCCTGAACCTGCCCAGCGTGGCGCCCAACCCGATGGTGCCGAGCCTTCCGTCGGCGGTTCCCCCGCCGCGGGTCGAGGTCGTCGGATTCGACGCGTCGGGGCTGATGGTCTACGCGTTCTCGGGTGTCGGCGTGAAGCTGCCCCGTTCCTCGGGGGAGATGTACAAGGTCGGCCAGAAGGTGCTGCCCGCGATGGCGCTGCCCGGTGACCTGATCTTCTACGGCCCTGAGGGAACCCAGAGCGTCGCGTTGTTCATCGGCAACGGGCAGATGGTCGAGACCACCGACTCCGGTGTCGCCGTGTCCCCGGTGCGTACCAAGGACATGACGCCGTATTTGGTCCGCATCATCGCCTGACCTTCAGGACGCTTCTTCTGCCGTTCCGGCATCTGCTCCACCGCCGTGCGATCGATGCGGGGTCGGGCCCAGATGCCCGGGCGCTGCGACGCCGTGACGCCGGCAGCGATGGCGAATCGGCGGACGGCGCCCCGCGCGCCATCCGCACCTGACATCTGTGATCAGTCAAGTACCCAGCACATTCTGTAGCTCTGTGAAGCAAACCGATATGTTGTGGCACTACAAAGCATGGCGAGCGAACTCAGGAGATTGCTGAACTGACGGCGGGACAGGCCGAAAACCAGAAGGTGTAACAGCGCTCATGGCGTCTGCGATGTATGCGACTGGTCACTGTTCTGAACAGAACATTGATTAAGTGAGGCGAATTTCCGCTAACTTTTGCGGGATTCACGGCCGTAACTTAATCTCGACCTGCCTGTTAGCTGGACATCCGGGATTTCTGGACTGCCCCACCCGAAGGACCCTCCATGCGCAAGATCCTCGCTGCCCTCGGTGTCGCAGCAGTTGCTGCGATGTCCGTCACGGCGCCGCCTGCCTACACCCTGGCAGCAAATGTCCTGACGATGACTGGCTACACCGCCGGGGGTCTCATCGATCTGGACATGCGCAAAATCCTCAAAGGCGACTTCTGCTCGCCGGAGTCCGGGCACACCTGCAAGTCGGTCGATTACCTGGCGGGAATGCCCGGCGAACTTGCAGAACCGGCCGGCCTGTTGGCGCTGCGCTGGGTGATCGCGACGACGCCGTCGCCGAAGACGGTGGTGGCGTTCTCCCAGGGCGCCACGATTTCGACCCACTGGCTCCAGCAGGACGCCAAGAGCATCTTTGCGCCGAAACCGCAGGACCTGAATTTCGTCCTGCTGGCCAACCCGTTGCGCAAGTGGGGTGGGATCCGTTCGGACATCGGATTCCGGCCCACCCCCGACAACACGCAGTACCAGATCCTCGATATCGCCGTGGAATACGACGGCGTCGCTGATTTCCCCGACAATCCCTTCAATCTGCTGGCCGTGGCGAATGCACTTGCCGGAGCGCAGTACATCCACATCTACGGTTACAACGACGTCGACATCGCCGCAGCGGAAAAGCTGATCTGGAAAGAGGGCAACACCACCTACGTTCTTGTCAGGAGTGGGAATCTCCCGCTGCTGGAACCGCTGCGCAGGATGGGGCTGACCGAACTCGCCGACGAACTCGACAGCCGACTCAGGCCGATCATCGATTCCGCGTACGACCGCAGCTATCCGAACATGGTGGATCCCTCGCAGCACGGCGCTGTGCTGGCGCCGTTCAATCCCGTGTGGTCACAGGTCGGTGGCCCCGCCGCGACGAATGCCGCTGCCCGGACCACCCCGGTCGCGCTGCGCGCAGACGTCTCCGAGTCGGCGCTCGAAGACCTACCTGCACCAGACGACTCACCGGTCCCTGACGACTCCGCAGATCCGGTGGACGTCGAAACCGACTCCGGTTCAGGCGAATCAGACGAGGCCGTCGACATCGGGCCGGACGACGCGGTGGACGACACGGTGGACGACGCGCCCACCGACACCGGCACCGACACGTCAGACGACACCCCCCTCGCCGAGGACTCGCCCGTCACCGAAGACAGCGACGGCACTGACGCGGACGGCTCCGACGACCGCGACGCGGCAGACACCGACACCGGGTCGTCGTCCGGCTCCGGAGCGTCGTCGGACAACGACGACTCCGGCGACTGAACGCCGAATAGGCTGCCGATCACGGTCACTCGGCGCTTCAGCGGGGACTGTCACACAGCCGGCATCGCCCCGGCGACGGTGTACATCAACACCAGACCCGGCAGCAGATTGGTCACCTGGTGGGCGAGGATTCCGGCGCAGAGGTTGTCGCTGTAGAGGCGCGCGAGCCCGATCGGGATCGCCACCACGAGTAGCAACGGGATCCGGCTCCATTCGAGGTGGGCGACTGCGAACACGACCGTGGTGACCCCGAATGCGGCCCAGCGGCCCCAGCGTTGGTCCACCGCGCCCCAGAGCAGGCCGCGGTAGACGATCTCCTCGCACACCGGCGCGACAAGCGCGATGAGCACGAACACCGCGATCGCCCACCCCCAGCCGCCGCGCAGCCCGCCGAACACCTCGCCGGCCGCCGATGTCGCGTCGTCGCCGACGACGCGGATCCACAGCAGCGACGCGGGCACGGTGACGAACAGGCCGCCGACGCCGAACAGCACGCCGATTCCAGCCGCCCGCGAAGACCACTGCAGCCGTAGGTCGATCCGCGGGCCGTTGCCCCGCAGTCGTGTGATCACGACGGCCAGCGCCGCGGCCAGCAGAGTGGGCACACCGACGGCGATCAGTACGACCGAGATGTGGTTGGGCTGTGGTCCGGCGGCCGCGAGCGCCACGAGCATGGCGGTCAGCAGATAGACCGCTTCGACAACGACGAACGCGCCGATACCCCAGCGGTGCCGTCGCGCGGGCAGGTGTAGGTCGGTTGGCACCGCCGAACGCTAACGCACGCTAGGTGATCGGGGTGAACGGGCTGATCACGTCGCGGACGAACTGTGCGATGTTGGTGTTCGGATTGTTGTCCGGAAAGCTCACGGTGGCCAGCACATTGGCGCCGGCGTTCGCGAAGACGGTGTCCGCACGGTCCTGATGCGACGACGACGTCACCAGGATGATCCCCGACGTTCCCGCCTTCTCGGCCAGCGGCACCGAGAAGGCGGCGTTCTGCACGGTGCTGTTGGCCCTGTCCTCGACGATGATGCGCTCGGCCGGGATGCCGTAGAGCCGCAGCATCTTGCCCATCTGTCCGGCTTCGGTGTTGCCGTTGCGCGGGTTGCCTCCGGTCACGATGATCGGCGCCTGCGGGAACATCTGGGCCACCGCCAGACCGGCGAGCACCCGGGTGTGCAGGATCAGCCTCATGGTGCCGTTCGGTTTGAGCCCGTAGCCGAGGATCACGATCGCCGGCTTCGAGAAGTCCTTGGCGACGATCGGTGGTGCGGCCTGCGCGGTGCCGATCGTCGGACCGGCGGCCACCGGGACCACCGCCAGGATCAGCGCCACGATCAGCGCCGCGCAGCGGGCCGCCGAGAGACCGGCGGTCGGGGCAGATCGTTGAGTCATCACTCGGTTCATCGCCGCGCGGGCGCCGGTCATTACGGACCGGTCTCGAAACGTCAACGATGCGTGATCGTCGCGGGTCGCGATCCTCGGTTGTCACCTCGGCGTGGTCAGGTGGATGGCGATGTATCCGATCAGATCGATATCACGCGCGGGAGTGCTGGCCGGGGCCGGCGCGCTCGCCGCCATGCCCCTGGTTCTGCTATCCGCGCCGCAGGCTTCGTCCGCACCGGCCTATGACAGCCGTGGCTATGTCGATTCGACGGCGCGCTGCACGGGTGACAGCACCGTGGTCGTGTTCGGCAGCACGGCCGGCTCGCGGGTCGCGATCTGCCAAGACGGCGACGGCGGCTACCAGTATCGCGGGGTGCGGGTGCGCGACGGCGCCCGCCTGATCGTGCCCGCGTCGAAGTCCTCCGACGGTGCGTTCACCGCGACCAAGGACGGCGTCGAATACCTGGTCACGTCGAAGGCACTCGTGATCAGCCTGGGGGAGAAGGTGATCCGCGACGAGGCGATGCTGGACTTCCACCGCGCCGGATCCGCCGGCACCGGCTCCGGTAGCGCCGAGACGACCTCGACCCAGACACCGTCGACGCAGTCGTCCGCACCGGCGACCAGCGCGGCGCCGTCCACCCCGCTGCCGCCGCCGCTGCCCGCCGAGGTCGGCGGCGACGAGGGTAGCTGACGGTCAGGCCGCCGGGACCGTCACGTCGGAACCCACCTCGATCAAGCCCGAGGTGAGCACCCGGCACACCGAGCCGCCGCGTTGGCTCATCGCCCTCGCCGCCCCGCTGCCGATCCAGTCGTCGAGCAGCCGGCACGGCGCCGCGATGCGGACGACTTCGAGCTCGACCGCGCCGATCTGGAGGCGGCTGCCGGGCCGGGTCGGGATCGAGCCGGTGTCCACGGTCAGGTTGCGGCGGGTGGCACCGGCGTCGATGGGACGGCCGAGGTCGGCCGCGGCGAGGTCGAGCATCTCGCGGGACTGGATGGTCACGTGCCGGTGACGCGTGCCGTGATAGCGATCCCCGACCAGTCCCTTGCCGGCGTCGGCCTCGACGGACGTGACCGAGCGCGTCGGTATCTTGCGCCCCGGCGCGATGTGGATGGCGACGATCTTCACGACGTCCGAGTGTATTGACCCTGGCGACCGAACGGTTCCGCTACAGATACGGGTCGGCCCACGCGCTGATGATCCGTGCCGCCCGTGCCGCCTGGTTCTTGCCGGTGAGCAGATGGTCGGCACCCTCCAACGACACGAAGCTACGTGGGTGTCTGGCCGTCCGGAAGATCTCGCTGGCGTTCTCGATCCCGACGGTGTTGTCGATCGGTGAGTGCATGACGAGCAGCGCCCGCCGCAACGTCGTGATGCAGTCGCGCAGATCGGCGGAGCGGACGTCGTCGATGAAATGCTTGCGCAGCGTCAGCGCCTTGCCTCCGACGCGGAACGGTGCCTCACCGTCGGTTTCGATCCGGCTCAGCAACGCGTCATAACTCCGCTCGACGTGGGCGGGCTCGAACGGCGCGCCGATGCTGGCCACCGCGGCCACCGAAGGGCAGCCGTGGGCCGCCGAGATCACGGCCGCGCCGCCGAAGGAATGACCGACCAGAAGCCGGATGTCATGGCCGCGTCCGTCCATGAACTCGACGGCCCGGATCGTGTCCTGAACCTTGTGCGAGAACGATCCGTCGCCCCAGTCGCCTTCGGAGTCGCCGAGGCCCAGGTTGTCGAACCTGAGCATGCCGATCCCTTCGCTGGCCAACTGCTTGCAGATCCTGCTCGCCGCGGGGCTGTCCTTGCCGAGGGTGAAGCCGTGCGCGAAGACACCCCAGCCGCGGATCTCTCCGTCGGGGTGGTCGATCAGGCCGGCCAGGGTCGGGCCGCTGCTGCTGGGGAAGGTGACGCGTTCAGCCACCGCCACATCCTGTCATCGTCACGCATCGTTGGTGCCGGTGGGAACCCGCCGACCGGTTTCTCGCACGATCCTCAGATTCGCGGGCACAAAGGCGGACCGGGATACGTTGCGCATCGAGAATGCTCTGCGGAAGGGACCAACGCGTGAAGATCCGGTTCGGAGTCGGCCTGGGTGCCGACGTGTCTCCCGGGCACCTGCCCGCCATCGTCGACCGGCTCGAAAGCGACGGGGTCGACTCGCTGTGGCTCTCCGAACTGGTCTATTCGCCGGCGGTGGAGCCGTTCATCGGCATGACATACGCGCTGGCGCGCACCACCCGGCTCAAGGTCGGAACCTCGGTGGCGGTGCTGCCGGGCCGTCACCCGGTGCTGGTCGCCAAACAGCTCGCATCGCTGGCGGCGTTGGCGCCGAAGAGGGTGCTGCCGGTGTTCGGGCTGCGCTCCGCGATGACGGCCGAACGCGATGCGTTCCCGGTTCCCGCCGGGCGCCGGGCCGCGGTGTTCGACGAGTCGCTGCGACTGCTGCGAACCGCACTGGACGATTCCGACGTGTCGTTCGCCGGGGAGTTCTTCACCGTGCGCGACGTTCGGGTGCTGCCGAAACCACAGGCCCGCGTGGACATCTGGCTCGGAGGGGCCAGCGATGCGGGCTTCCGTCGGATCGGCGCGTACGGCGACGGTTGGCTCGGCAGCTTCGTCACCCCCGATGAGGCGCGCGCGGCGGTGCACTCGATCCGCACGGCCGCCGAGGCCGTGGGCCGGACCGTGCCCGACGACCACTACGGGATCAACCTCGCGGTCGGCGACGGATCGCTGCCCGCTCCCGTCGCAGACGCGATCCGCAAGCGCCGGCCCGATCTGGACCCCGACGAGCTGGTGGCCCGCGACTGGGATCAACTGCACCGGCAGCTGGATCGCTATCTCGACGCCGGTTTGACGAAGTTCGTGATCCGGCCCGCGGGGAATCGGAACATCGACGGTTTCCTCGACCGCTTCGTCACCGAGCTTCTACCCCGGGAGAACTGATCACCCACTCGCGCAGCGCTTTCCGGTTCAGCTTTCCACTGGGCAGGGTCGGAATCTGCGCGCTGTCGACGGTGATCCATCGGGTCGGGACCTTGTACGGCGACAACACCTCGCGGGTGCGGCCGGCGACCGCTGCGACGTCGACGGCCGCGCCCGTCGGCACGAGCACGGCGCAGACCTCCTCGCCGCGTTCGGCGTGTTCGACCCCGACGACCACGCACTGGGCCACCTCGGCGAAACCCTCGATCACGGCCTCGACCTCCAGCGGCGACACGTTGGCCCCGGAGGTCTTGATCAGATCGGTGGTGCGGCCGACGTAGAACAGCCGAGGGTCGCCGGGGCGGCGATACACCCGGTCTCCGGTGTGATACCAGCCGTCGGGGTCGAAGGTATCGGCGCGTTCGCGTTTGTTGTAGCCGGCCATCACCCCGATCCCGCGTACCAGCAGCTCGCCGACGACACCGTCCGGCACGAGGGCCCCGTCGGCATCGACGATCCGCATATCGGTGTAGGCGAACCCGCCCGCGGTCTCGGTCATGGTGCGGTGCACCGGAAACCCGTCGGGCACATCGGTCATCGCGATGTCGAGCGGGCCGTGGCGCAACATCGGTGCGCTGGACAGATCGCGGTCGGCGAAGCCGGGGTGGTCGCGCAGCCGCTGGGTGAAGGCCGGCCATCCCACGATGCCGGTGGCGCGCTCGTTCTCGGCGAGGTCCAGCGCGACACCGGGATCCAGGCGGGGCATCACCAGCAGCGTGACCGGTGAGTGCAATGCGCCCATCACCGCCAGCACCCCGCCGATCCAGAAGAACGGCATCGCGGACAGGATGACGGGATCGGCGGGCGAACCGGTGACCGCGCGGATCGCATCGGGCCACGTCGAGGTCTGGCGGACCAACGTGCCGTGGGTGTGCATTACCCCTTTCGGGTCGGCGGTGGACCCGGATGTGTGCACCATCAAGGCCAGGTCGGAGGGGAACACCTCGGCCTCCGCGGCACGCCGGACGGCCTCCGACACCGCGTCGGCCTCGTCGATCGCCGTCGCCCACGGAAGGTCACCGGTTCCGGTGAGCGCGATGGTGCGCAGGTACGGCGCGGCCGGGATCTGCAGCCGGTCGCGGCGGTGCCCGCCGAGGTCAGGGAACGCCACCTCCAACCGTCGCGCGACGTCGATGTCGAGCACCCGTTCGGGCGCCACCAGCATCGCGACATCGGCCAACCGCACCACCTTCGCAATCTCGGCGGGCCGGTACAGCGTGCTCAGCGGCACGGCGACGGCACCGATCCGCGAGACCGCCAGCCACCAGATCACCCATTCCGCACCGTTGGCGAAGAACAACCCCACCCTGGTTCCTTTGCCGGCGCCGTGCGCCAGCAGCCAGCCGGCCAGTGCCGCCGAGCGCCGGTCGGCGCCGGCGTAGGTGAGGCGCTCGGTGGGGGAGACGAGATAGGTGCGGTCGCCGGATTCGCGGACAGCCCGCTCGAGCAGGGCCGGGATGGTCAGGGGTGCGTGCTCCACCGTCTGATCTTCCCCAATTCCGGACCGCTGGTGTCGGATTCCGGTGGCAGGATCGTCAAGCATGACCGGATCCGAACGCGCGACGCCGTTGATGAACAGCGACGAGCGGACGACAGTGGAGTCCTGGCTGGATTTTCACCGGCACACGCTGCTGCTCAAGTGCGCCGGTCTCGATGACGACCAGGTACGCCGGGCCTCGGTCCCGCCGTCGCCGATCACGCTGCAGGGCCTCGTCCAGCACATGGCCGAGGTCGAGCGGAACTGGTTCCGGCGGATCCTCACCGGTGAGAACGCGCCGCCGATCTTCGATCCGTCGGCGGACACGTCGGGCCACGACGGCGGATTCGACCTCGTCGACGGTATGTCCTTCGCCGACGCGGTGCGGATCTGGCAGGACGAGATCGACGCCGCACGCGCCAATTGTGCGTTCTACGAACTCGACGGCACCAGCCCGTTCATGGGCACCGAGGTGTCGTTGCGCTGGATCTATCTCCATATGATCGGCGAGTACGCCCGGCACAACGGTCATGCCGACCTGATCCGGGAGCGCATCGACGGCGCCACCGGTGTGTGAGCACGAATCCACCGCGAAACGGCAACTCGCGGTGCCGATGTCGGCGTAGGGTGCCAGCCATGGCAGTCGACCGCGCAGCCCTGATCGTCGGCGGCATCCGTCTGGCATCGGGTGTCCAGTTCCTCATCGACCCGCTGCGGGCCAACAAGCTGTGGGGCGACCCGGATGAGCCGCCGCCGACGGCGCGGCTTCTGCTGCGCTCGATGGGCTACCGGGACGCGCTGATCGGAGGTCTGCTGGTCGCGTCCGGTTTGCGTGGCGCCGACAGCCGCGGCTGGTTCCTCGCCTCCGGTGGCGCCGACGCGTCGGATCTCCTCGGCGGGATGAGCGTCCACGACAAGATGCGGCCGTCCCAGCGGTACATCGGTCTCGGCGGCGCCGTGATCGGTATCAGCGTCGGCCTCTGGGGCGCGCTGCGCCGCCCCGGGACGACGAATCACGCTGCACAATAGGCTTTCTCACCGCATCCGGGCGAGCAGCCATGCCTCACCGTCGGATTCGTCCGCGGCGATGGGCTGCAAGGCGGCTCCGAACGCACGCACCAGTTCGCCGGCCTCGGCTCGGAACCGGCCCGGCTGTGCGCCGACCTCGCTGAGCACGCTGATCGCGAGCAACCCGCCCTGCGCGATGCGCGCGATCATCGGAGCGTACAGTCGGGGATCGCGGAACCTGTTGCACAGCAGCACATCCACCGGGCTGCCCGAGGGCAGACCGAGGTCGAGATCGGCCACGTCGAAGACACACTGGCCGGCAACGCCACAGCGCCGCGCGAGTTCGTCGGCGTGCGCGATCGCCACCGGCGACACGTCGTAGGCGCGCACCGCAAGCCCGCGGCGGGCCAGCCAGACGGCGGCGGTGCCGACGCCGCACGCCAGTTCGAGCGCGCGGCCGGCTACCGGGAACAGGTCGGCGTGCGGCGCGAAGACCGCAGGCGGTCCGACGTCGTCGAGGCGGGGCGCGGCGATCTCGCGGTACCGGCGATCCCAGCGGTCGTGGTCGTGGTCGGCCATGCCCTGCAGCCTAGAAGTGCTGGGCGCTAGGTTCGGATCCTGATCCTGATCGGACCGCGCCACTCGGCGCCGGGGTCGACCACCTTGCCGCGCTGAGTGATCTCGACGACTCCGGCAGTGGCCAGCTCCCGTGCGATGGCACGCGCATCGTCCATCAACGCCCGCCATCCGTCCTCGTCCCCGACGGCGCGCGCGGCATCCGACGGACAGGTGCTGCTGTCGGGCCCTCGATGTGCGGCCAGGGCTCTCATCGCCGCCTCGAGCCGTTCCCGTACGCGACCGTCGGAGAGCGCGATGCGTGCCGACGCAGAATCGGCACCCGAACCCTGTGCGATGCGCTGCAACTCGGCACGAAGCGGGTCGGTCATACGCCCAGTGTGCAGCAGCCCACAACGCTGCCGGGTTTACCGGTGCGGTCTTGTGGCTAACAGTGAGCCGTACTCGACGACTGCGGGTGCCAACCCGGGAATGGAGTGTTGACGATGAAGTTGAGCCAGGTCCTTGCCAGTGCAGCGGTGTTCGGTGGGCTGACTGCCGGTGCGATGGGAGTCGCGTCGACGGCCGCCGCCCAGCCGGGCTGGACGCCTCCGCCGGCCCCGCCGGCCGGCCCGAACGAGGGCACCCCGCCCGCGGGGGCGCCCCCGAAGCCGGTCGACCCGTCCTGGGCCAACGGCCAGCCGCAGGTCTGGGACGAGGGCTGGCAGCACTGGGGCGTGTGGCTGAACGGCGTGTTCGTTCCGACGTACTGATCGCCCGCGACGCCGAAGGCCACCGCAGACATCGTCTGGGGTGGCCTTCGGGTTTTCCGGGTCGTGGGTCTGTGGATGTCGTGGACGGGCTCAGGCGCCCAGCACCCGCTGGATGTCCGGCTTCATCGCGTTGAGTTGCGAGCCCCAGTAACCCCACCCGTGCGTACCGTTGGGCGGGAAGTTGAACACGCCGTTCCCGCCGCCGGCGCGCTGGTACTGGCGTTGGAAGTTCCGGTTGCTGTCCAGGGTGATGGCCTCGAGCACCTGGCCCGGGACGTCGCCGCCCCCGCCGAGGTCGCCGGGCCGCCCGGTGCCGCAGTACACCCAGATCCGGGTCCCGTTGGCGACCAGCTTGCCGACGTTGACGGTGGGGTCGTTGCGCTTCCACGCCGGGCCGCCGCCCAGCCCCCACATCGCCATGGAGCTGAACCCGCCTGCGTCGCGCATCGCGACGCTGACCAGCAGCGGCCAGACGCCCTCGGACAGGTTCAGGTAGCCCGACAGCGACGCGGCGTAGCTGAACTGGCTGGGGTGGTAGGCCGCGAGGATCAGCGCCGCGCTGCCGGACATGGACAGGCCGACCACCGCGTTGCCGCTTGGGGAGATGCCCTTGTTGGCGGCCAGGTAGGCCGGCAACTCCGAGGTCAAGAAGGTCTCCCACTGGTAGTTGTAGGTGGCGCCGTTGCCGACGGCGGGGTTCTGCCAGTTGGTGTAGAAGCTGGACATGCCGCCGACGGGCATGACCACCGAGAGGCCGGACTCGAAGAACGTCTCGAACGCCGCGGTCTCGATGTCCCAGCCGCTGTTGTCGTCGCGCGCCCGCATCCCGTCGAGCAGGTAGACCGCCTTGGGTCCACCGCCCTGGAACTTCACCGGGATGTCTCGGCCCATCGCCGCGGACGGCACCATCAGGGTTTCCACCGGAAGCCCGGGCCGCGAGTACGCACCCGCGGGCGCGGCGCCCGCGATCGTGATGAGGCCGGAAACGAGTAGTGCCGCGACAGCACCGGCGAAGAATCGTCGCAACACGTTGTGCATCAGATCCATGTGAACTGCCTGTCTTTCGTGCGCATCCGAGAGATGCGCGTGCCTGGTCGCGGCGCACCGGCTTCCCCCCGAACCGGTGCGCCGCATCAGGTACTTCGTCATGTGACGATTCGGCGTTACGCTCGGCGGGCATACGACGGCGATGACGATCTCAGCGCAGGACCTCCGCCGACTCCTCGACGCCGACGACACTTCAGCGCTTGTGCTGATCGAGGGCCGCACCGAGGTGATCAGCGCCGAACAGAAGCACGAGGACGCTTATCGCGGTGCGCTCGAGGTGATCTCCCGCGGCGAACTCATGGAGCGGATCGGCAGCGCGCAACCCAGCGAGGACCAGCTGGCCGCCCAGGCATCCACCCTGGACGTCTCGGTCAACGAGCTCGGCGGATAGCCCGCGCTACCTTCGGCGTACTCCGCTGACCACCGAACGCGGCAGCCGCCCCGCGCGGGAGTACCCCTCGAGCCGGTCACGGTCGACGCGGATGTCGAACCGCAGGTGCAGCCGCATAGGTCGCGTCACCGTCTGGCGCCAGGTCACGGTGTGCTCGCCGGTGCACACGATGTCGGTCACCGGGACGGTCTCGTGGGCGCCGGTCGCGGTCGCGCTGAGTACCCCGTTCCGCTCGGTGAACGTGTACGCCACCGCCAGGGTCCCGATCGGCGTCTTGATCCGCACATCCCAGTCGCCGACGAGCCCTGCGCTCACCACGCTTTCGGTTCCCTGCCGGACTCCGACCAGACGGTTCCCCGGCGCTCGTAGGCGAACATCTGCTCGACGGCGTGGGCGATGCGGGGACCGTACCCGCGCTCGAGCAGGTACAGCGCGAGGTCCAGTCCCGAGGTCACCCCGCCCGCGGTGATCAGATCCCCGTCGTCGACGACCCTGGCCGAGATCGGGACGACGCCGGTCGCCTCGAGGACGTCGACGCCGAGGTGGTGGGTGTTCGCGCGCCGGCCGTCGATCAGCCCGGCCATCGCCAGGGCCAGCGAGCCGCCGCACACCGTCGCGACGGTGACATCGGGGTGGCCCATCGCCGCACGCATCAGGTCGACGGCCGCGGTCTCGCCGAAGCGGGCCAGTAGCACCGGGATGGTCTCGACACCGTCGTCGGGGTCACCCGCCAGCGGACCTACGGCGCCGGGCACGATGACGTAACCGGGCTTGGCCGGATCCAGCCGGTCTGTCGCGCGCAGGGTCAGTCCGCGAGAGCCGCTGACGACCGTGCGAGGCCCCTCCGCGGTGACCAGGTGGACCCCGAGCTCGCCGCCGACGTAGTCGCTGCCGGCGACGAGGACCTCGTACGGCGCGACGACATCGAGCGGGTCGAACCCGTCGAACAAGACGATCTGTGCATCCATCACTTCAGCGTGCATGGCGGATCATGTTCGGCGAAACCGCATTTCGGCCAATCAGCGCCGCGATCCGGCCACCGGCGCGGTGGATCAGCCGGCGTGCCTGTCACGGAAGGTGTTGCGGTAGCTCTGTGGTGCGACACCACTGAGCCGGCGGAACTGCTCCCGGAAATTGGCTGCCGACGTGAATCCCACGTCGCGGCCGATACGTTCGATGCCGTGGGCGGAGCGCTCGAGCAGTTCCTGAGCCCTGCGTACCCGCACCCCGGTGAGCCACTGCATCGGGGTCTGCCCGACCTCGGCCTGGAATCGGCGGTTGAGGGTGCGCACGCTCATGGCCGCCTCCGCGGCGATATCCATCAGCGTCAGGTCTCGGTGGGCGTTCTCCTCGATCCAGGCCAGCACCGAGTCGAGTTCGGTACGCTCGCCGATGCCGTTGGCCGGCAGTTGGTTTCGGACGATGAACTGTGCCTGGCCGCCGCTGCGATGCAGCGGTGTGACCGCGATGCGGGCGGCGGTGGCCGCGGCGGCGGCACCGAAGTCGTTGGCGACCATGTGCAGGCAGAGATCCAGGCCCGCCGAAGCTCCCGCGGAGGTCAGGATCTGTCCTTCGTCGACATAGAGCACGTCCGGGTCGAGATCCACCGCGGGGAAGGCGCCGCGGAACAGGTCGGCCGCCATCCAGTGGGTGGTGGCCCGCCTGCCGTCGAGAAGCCCTGCCGCGGCCAGGATGAATGCGCCGGTGCAGATCGACGCGATGCGGGCGCCGCTGTTGAACGCTCCGCGCAGCGCCGCCGTCACCTCTGCCGGGACCTCGGCGTCGGCGTCGTTGCGGCCGGGTATCACCACGGTGTCAGCCCCGGCGAGTGCGTCCAGGCCGTAATCTGTCGCGATGCGTAGCAGCGGCCCGGCGGAAACGGCGGGTTCGGTACCGCACACCACCAGGCGATAAGCGTTGTCGCCGTTGCCGAGTACGACGCGGCCGAACACCTCGACGGGGACACTCAGGTCGAACGCGATCACGTCCGGCAACGCCAGGATCGCCACCGTGTGCATGGGCGGACCCTAACAGGGGAGAGGCCGAGCGCGGTCGCCCCACGGAGCGTTGTCGACGACGTCCCAGAAAGTCATCGGTGGGCCGCCGTTGACGAGTTGGTGGATGTGAGCAGGGAAGCTGAACGGCGGTGCCTTGTCCGGCTTCGCCGCGATGCCGCGCGCGACGCGGTGGGCGATGGCGTAGCCGAGATCGTCGCGGGGCCACTGCGCGTGCACCCGGTCGGCGAACCCGGGCGGCAGCGCATCCCTTTCGCGGCCGTCGATGTCGAGGGTGATTCCGAGGAATGAGACCGCCTGCACGGGTCCGAACCGGTGCGCCACCCCGAGGCTGGTGTGCAATGCGATCGCCTGCCACACCGGCGTAACCCGATCCTCGGCCACGGCACGGTCGCGCAGAAACCGGGCGGCGGCGTCGGCGCCGTCGACCTCAAAGCGCTGGTCGCCCTCGCCGTAGTCGGTGAGACCGAGGTCGTGCAGCGCGCAGGCCAGGAAGACGAGTTCTTCGTCGTAGTCGATGCCGCCGCGCAGGCCTCTGGCGGCGGCCAGTTCGCGACCGAACACGAAGCTGCGGACACAGTGGTCGGCGAGAAAGGCAGGCGATACGTCGTAGAGCAATCGCATTGCGGCGGAACAGATGTCGGAGTCGGGCAGATTCCATCGGGTGACGGCGGCATCGGTCATGCCTGCCACCATGCTCGATCGGGACGCTTGCCAACAGTGGCGAGATGGTCAGCCGTCGCCGGAATCTGGCCACACTCTCGTGCGGACTTGTCATCCGCCGTGACATTGCTATCGTGACGATACGTACCGTTTCGATAGAGGAGAGTCATGACTACCCCACATTTTCGTGACGAGGTCGGCAAGGTCGCCGTGGTCACCGGCGCGGCGAGCGGCATCGGACGCGCGACGACCCGACTGTTCGTCGAGCGCGGAATGTCCGTCGTCGCCGAAGACATCGACCCGAAGGTGGTCGACGAATTCGCCGACATCGACGCCGTCGTCCCAGTGGTGGGCGACGTGGCCTCCGAAGACACCGCCGCCGAGGCCGTCAGCACCGCCGTCGCGAGGTTCGGCAGGCTCGACACGCTGGTCAACAACGCCGGCACGATCGTGAACAAGACCGTCGTCGAAACCACGCTCGAGGACTGGAACCGAATGATGGCCACGAACGTCACAGGCGCGTTCCTGCACACCAGGGAAGCGATGAAGGCGATGATTCCGCAAGGCGGCGGCTCCATCGTCAACGTCGGCTCCTACGCCTGTTTCCAGGCATTTCCGACCATCTCCGCGTACGCCGCATCCAAAGGCGCGCTCGCCCAACTGACCCGCACCGCCGCCCTGGAGGGAATCGGGAACGGCATCCGCGTCAACGCCGTCGGTGTCGGGGACACCGTCACTAACATCCTCGGTGACCCGGATGCGCTCAGCGCGCACGGTAAGGGTGCGCCGATCGGCCGCGCGGCGGATCCCCGTGAGATCGCCGACGCCATCGCGTTCCTGGCCTCCGACGCGGCGAGCTATGCCGTCGGGGCAGTATGGATGGTCGACGGTGGCATGAGCGTGGCAGTTCCGAACTAGGACAGGGGTGGTCGTGGCATCGACCGGGGTGCGCCCACGGGGATCGGCGGTGACCGGCTCCATCCTGCGCGCAGCAAGGGATCTGATCGAGGAGCACGGGCTGGACTCGCTCACCGCCGAGAAGGTGGCCGCGCGCGCCGCGGTCGGTAAGACCACGGTGTATCGCCGGTGGCCGAACGTATGGGCGCTGGTGGTGGACGCATTTCTGGAGGACGTGAGCGCGCTGGCGCCGATCCGGGAGCAGGACACCGTCCGTGAGAGCTTCCAGTCGTCGATGAGGTCGCTGGCGCGAGCCTACCGGGGCCCGACCGGACAACTTCTGCGCGCGGTGATCGGCCGCGCGCAGGTCGATGCCGTTCTGCGGGAGGAGGTCCGGAACCGGTGGGTGGAGCCGCGCAGAGCCGTGGCGCGCGAACTCGTGCGGCACGGTATGGAGAGCGGGGAACTTCGCGGCGACCTGGATCCCGACGTCGTGCTCGACACGCTGTACGGACCGATCTATCACCGACTGCTCGTGCCCTATACCGAAGCCGGACTCACCGACGAGTACGTCGATCGTGTTGTCGACCAGGTGTTCTCAGGGGCCCAGCAGCCCGGTTGAGGCCGCGCCTCAGCGTGTCGAAGGTGTCCAGGGCTCTTCGTTGCGAGCGAGCCGCGCCAGTTCGTCGGCCCGGTCCTTGGCCCAGTGCTCCTCGAACCGCTGGCCCGGATGCACGTTGGGCAGCCGGTTCATCGCACGGCTGAACCAGGCTGGTGGCTGTTGCGGCTCCCACTGCGGGAGCGCGAAACTGAGCGCGGCGAGACTCTTGAGGACGACGAATACGCCGAACAGTGCATTCGGGGCGTCGGTGACGGCGATTGCAAAGAGTCCGAGGATCAAGGTGAGGTGGACGACGACGATACGACTGAATCCCTGCTTTGCCATCAGCTCGAGTCTGCGGAACGGCCAGCGGCGCACCGTGACCAGATCCACTGCGAGGTCCACACACAGGAAGCCGAGCACCAACAGGCATCCGAATCTAACGCTGTGCCAGTCGATTCCGGCGAGGTTCCGCTGGCCGTTTCGGCCCAGCAGGAAGACGATCACCACCAGGAACACCCCGTGCGCCGCGGTGAACGCGAGGCTGGTGATCAGGAACCCGGCCAGAAACGACGGCCTCGTGGGGCTTTGCGTCGTCGAGCCGGCGGCCTGATACCGGTAGTGCCCGCGGCACGGGGCCAGACGGCGGTGTACCAGAACGCGCGCCGCGATGAGCAGCGTCACCACCAGGGTCTCGAACCAGTACACCACCAGTGTCGTGCCGCCGGACCAGCCGTCGACGAACCACCCGACGAACGGAACGGCGACGATCGCCAGGACGGCGATGACGTGGACGAGGCGGCTCACCGGAGATCAGCCGTGCTGTGCGCGCCATTTGTCGAGGACCCGCCGGTCCCGCTTCGTCGGCCGGCCGGCGCCACGGTCGCGCACCGCGACAGGCACCGCGACCGTCGGCGGGGGCGGGGGAGTGCGGTCCAGATAGCACGTCACCGCGTCGGCTGCTCCGACCCGCTTCTGGATGATCCGGGACACCTGGACGATCCGGGTGACGTCGCCGACGCGGGCCCGCACCTCGTCGCCGGGGGACACCAGCGTCGAGGGCTTGGCCTGGCGACCGTTGACCCGGACCTGACCGCCCCGGCACGCCGAGGCGGCATCCGGGCGGGTCTTGGTCAGGCGGACCGCCCAGAGCCATCGATCGACGCGGGTGGATTCCATGGGGACATCATGAACCGCGTGCCCGTATCGGGGCTACCCGTCGGTCAACCGACCTCGACGGGCACGGCCATCTCGCGGCCGCCGGCGCGGGCGGCGCCGACACCGGCGGCCACCACCGCACCGATGCCGAGCAAGCCCGCAACGCCCGGATTCTGGTCGAGCAGAAGGAATCCGACCAGGGCCGCGAAGGCTGGTTCCAGACTCATCAGGACACCGAAGGTCGCAGTGGTCAGCCGACGCAGCGCGAGCAGTTCCAGCACATACGGGATCACCGGCAGCAACAGCGCCATCCCGAGGCCGATCAGCAACAGCTGAGGAGTCAGCAGCGAGAACCCGATGCTGTCGACGAAGAAGGTCGACACCAGCCCCGCCACGGGCATCGAGATCGCCAGCCCGTTGATGCCGGCGACCTGGTCGCCGACCCGCTGAGTCAGCAGGATGTAGATCGCCCAGCAGACGCCTGCCGCCAGGGCAAGGAAGGCGCCCTTCCCGTCGATGCCGCCGCCGAACGGATGGCTCAGCAGCACGACACCGAGCAGGGCGAGCGCGGGCCACAGCACGCGGGCCCGGCCGCGGCCGTGGAGCATCGCGATGGCAAGAGGACCGAGGAACTCCAGCGCAGTCGCGGTTCCCAGAGTCAGCCGATCCAGCGAGGCCATGAACAGCAGCGAGATCGCGGCGGTGACGCAGCCGAGGACCACGCACATGCCGAATGTGCGCCAGGTGAAGGCCGACGGCCGGGGACGCACGGCGATCAGCAAAATGACGCCGGCCAGCGACAGCCGCAGCCACGCGGTGCCGTCGGAGCCGATCTGGTCGATCAGCCCGACAGCGACGACCAGGCCGAGCTGGATACACATCTGGGCGGCGATCGCCATCAGGACGCCGTTGCGGGCATGGACGGTCGTCACTGGTGAGTTCTCACGTTCGTCGTGCAGTCCCCCCCGGGTACCTGGCTCCGTCAGCCGGTGGCGCCGAGAATCTTGATGGCGAAGATCAGGGAGTCACCCGGCAGGATGCCGGCGCCGGGCTGGCCCTGGGGGTATCCATCGGCGGAGGTCATCGCGACCGCGACGGTGGAGCCGACGTTCTGTCCGGCGATGGCCTTCTGGAATCCGGGGATGACACCGTCGAGCGGGAAGTCGACCGGCATACCGCGCTGATAGCTGCTGTCGAAGATCGATCCGTCCCGCCCGTTGACCCCGAGGTAACAGACCGAAACGGTGGCGGCGGGGGCGACGACAGGGCCCTCGCCTGCCTGCAGCGTGTGCACCGTGGTCTCGTCGACGCTGAACGGCGCCGTGACGCTGACCAGCGGAGAGGCCGTGTCGGTCGGCCCGGTCACCTCGACGCTGCCGGTCGCTCCGGGCAGCGTCCAGTCCGGCGTCCCGCCTTCCTGCGGCGCTCCGGTCGGGCAGGGGCTGGCGGGTGCGGGTGTCTGGGCCTCCGACGACGGGACCGTGCCGGAACCGCATGCCGTCAGGGCGAGAACGATTGCGGCGGCGGGGACGGTGTGGCGCAGGCGAAGGCTGGTCATCGTCGCCACGCTACCGTGGCCTCGTCCCGGCGGGTCACCAGACCAGCGCACACCGCGTCGACGTTTCCCGGTGGCCGAGTCGGGGCAGTGTGAAGACATGAGCGACGAGAACAAAGTCACGGTGGAACGAACCATCACAGCCCCCGTCGATACGGTATTCGACGTGTTGTCCAATCCGCAGCGGCATCCCGCCCTCGACGGCTCGGGATTCATCCGCAGCGTGGACCACGCCGACCGCATTCAGAAAGTCGGCGACGTGTTCACAATGAACATGCACGGCCCGCACATGGGCGGCGAGTACAAGACCGACAATCACGTCACCGGCTACGCGAAGGACAAGCTGCTGGCCTGGCAGACTGCCCCGGCCGGCACCACACCGCCCGGTTGGGAGTGGTTGTGGGAGTTGGAGTCCGAAGGCCCCAACGAGACCCTGGTGCGCCACACCTACGACTGGTCGAAGGTCACCGACAAGAAACTGCTCGAGAAGGTGAAGTTTCCGCTGGTCACGCAGGATCAGCTGAGCGACACCCTCGCTCGGCTCGCCGAAGAGGTGTCATCCTGACCGCTGTCGGGTGATGCGGAAGCCCGACGCCACGGGCCATCCTTGATGCGGGGACCGGTAGAGGTTCTCGGTACATCGTCGAGGAGTCGTCATGTCACAACCACTCGTTCCGCCGTTCACCCTGGCGGACGCCACCGCGAAGGTGCGTGCCGGGGAGAACCTTTGGAACACCCGCGACCCGCAACGGGTGGCGCTGGGCTACACGCCGGACAGCCGGTGGCGAAACAGGTCCACATTCCTGCGGGGTCGTGCAGAGATCATCGAGTTCTTGGCGGGCAAGTGGGCAGCCGAACTCGACTATCGGCTGATCAAGGAGCTGTGGGCCTACGGCGACGACCGGATCGCGGTGCGATTCGCCTACGAATACCACGTTGCCGATGGCCGGTGGTTCCGCGCGTACGGCAACGAGAATTGGGAGTTCGCGGCTGACGGTCTGATGAAGACCCGGCACGCCAGCATCAACGACGTGCCCATCACCGAGTCGGACCGACTGTTCCACTGGGACGACTCCGGGCCGCGCCCCGACGGTCATCCCGGGCTGAGCGAACTCGGGCTCTGACCGGGCTGTCAGCACGCCTGGACCCGTCGAAATCTCGGACGACGCCGTTTCGGGCATAGGTTCTCGCAACGAGTTGTTCCACCCTGTCGACGAATGTTGTGTTCGACGAAGCGAAGATTCGAGGGCTGAGGGAGCGCGACGATACCTCGCCCAAGGTCGTCGATGATGTTGTCGCCCAACGACGCCATCGTCGAGGATGTCGTGGGGGCTGGCGGTCAGGCCGTAACTCAGCGCGGGGAGGTGGGCACACAGCAATCGTTTGAGACGCAAGCGTATGACCACATCAGAGAGAGGTCCCTCAGAAGGGGCAAGTTCTCGAGGGGCAACCTGCGATGCTGACGAGCAGTCAAACACTCTGCGACAGAGCGTCTATTGGTCGAGGAAGAGCTGGATCGCCTCGGCGACCACGTCCGGTGCCACGTCGATAGCGAAGTGGGTTTGTCCGGGCCAGGACATGCGCTGTGCGTGCGGCAACACGGCGGCCAAGCGGTCCATGCCCTCGGGTAAGGGTGGCCAACTCTGGCCGCCTCCATGAGCAGCACCGGCACATCGATTGACGCCCACCGCTGCGTATCGGTGGATTCAGCCGCCATGCTCTCCAGGTCGGCCCGGACAGCGTCGGCGGCGATCCGGCTTGCTTCCGGATCGGCAGCATCCAGTGGGGCCTGTGCCAGCCAGCACGGATTCGGGAATACGCGCGACCTCACGTGCGAACATCTCCAGAGCAGCATCGTATTTCTCTGTTGCACACAGTGTTCGGAACCGGTCGAGAACCGGAGACAGGTGCTCGCCCACCAGAAGTATCGGTGGCTCGAACAAGGCCAATGACGCGACTCGTTCGCTGTCCACGGCGGCCACGTGCAACGCCACGGTGGCGCCGTAGGAGCCGCCGACGACGCGCGCCGCGGGAGCGTCGAGATACTTCAACACTTCGCGGAGGTCGTCGCCCTCTGCCGCGAAGGTGTTCGGCGACGTCCCGACATCGCTGGGCGGATGATTACGGCGCGCGTACCGCACAATCTGGTGGCCGCGCAGTCGCGAACCCACCTGCTGCCAAGTCCCCAGACCGCCGCCTGTTCCGTGGACGAGCACGACCGGCGGGCCGGAGCCGGTCACCTCTGCGACGAGCGTCGTGCCGTCCGGGGCGTCCAGTCCGATAGGCATCGGATCTGAGTATCGGCGGCGCCGCCGCCGGCGCGAAGGTCAAGGTTCAGCCTGCGAACGCCCGGAACACCGACAGACTGTCCTCGTAGATGTGGTGTCGCGTGATAAGTCCGTCCTCGACGGTCACGTGCAGCGCGAATGCGGCGTCGTAGCTGCGCCCGGTCGGTTCGGCGGTGTTGTGCAGTTCCCCGAGGACGACCGCGTCGTGACCGTCGACCAGAATCGAAATCACCTCCGCGGAGCTCAGTTTCGCGACGTGGTAGTCGGCGATGAGTCGGAAGTGTTCCTCGATCCCGCCACGGGTGGACCGCTGCTGGATCCAGGGGATGACGTTGGCGTAGTCGCCGGCCGGCCAGTTCAGTTTCCACGAAATCTGTTCGGCGTAGAGCTCAGCGATGTATGCCTGGTTACCGGACGCGATACGGCGAAGCAGCTCGTTGACTGTCTCGCGGGTGTTCACAGAAACAAGTCTTTCAGTCCGATGAGCGCCGGACCATTACCTCTCAGGTCATCCCCGCCATAATTTCTTCCCGTGGAGGGGCCCGCGGGCGGACACTGGGTAGATGTCCACTGCAGTTTGGATCGTCATTGCGGTCTTCGCGATCGGGACCGTCGTCGGAGGATTGCTGCGAATTCGGGCCTGGCTGCAGAAGCCGGCACCGCCAGAGATCATCGAAGCCGCGCGCCGCAACAACGAGGACGAGAACGAGGACGACTGACGTCACCGGCGCGCGCAGCTGCAGTGGTCAGCCGTTGTCTCGCCAGGCGATCACCTGCTTGAGCGAGGCGACGTCGTAACCGTTGTCGGCGGTGAGTTCAGTTTGGAACAGTGTCACACCCGCCTCGCGGAAGGCATCGGCGCTGTCCTCGCTCTCCCAGAGCGTTGACCGTTCGATGTCGGCGCCGTCGCGGCCGAACGTCGCCGCCAACTCGTCGACGCGGTCGCTGGATCTGCGGAACGCATCGAGATCCTGGAACGCGTGCCAGATGTCGGCGTGCCTGGCGATGGCCGGCAGTGAACGCTTGGGTCCGGTACCGCCGATGAGAATCGGCAGCTTACGCACCGGTGGCGGAATCAGTGCGCCAAGCCGTTTCTCGATACGGAGCAGACTCTCGTCGAACAGATCGAAGCGTGAACCGAATGTTCCGAAGTCGTAACCGTAAGTGGTGTAGTCCTTTTCGTACCATCCCGCACCTAGGCCGAGAATGAGCCGTCCGCCGCTGATGTGGTCCACGGTGCGCGCCATGTCGGCCAGCAGGTCGGGGTTGCGGTAACCCACGCCGGTGACGAGGAGCCCGATTTCGGCGTGTGAGGTGATCTCGCCCCACGACGCGAGTGCAGTCCAGCCCTCGAAGTTGGAGACGTCGGGCTGATCGTCATACATGACGGGTTTGCCGTCGACGATGGCCTTCATCGCCGGGCGGTGGAAGTGGTCGTAGCCGAAGATGACGTCGACGCCGAGGTCATCGGCCGCCAGGACGGCGTCGCGCCACGTGGCGTAATCGGGTGTACCGCCGGGTTGGATCTGTACGGCGACGCGGATGGGACGGGTCATGGCTGCTCCTGGGTCGGGGGAGGGCGACTCTCCAGCCAAGGCATCGGGCGCGTGGTTTATTCCGGACCCTTCGTGCGGGAATGCCCGACCGCAGAGGGCTGTTCCACCGGGTCATGACGACCGAACACCCGTCGGGTGGAGACCCGACTCTCGTCATCGGCGCCGGTGAGCTCGGCGGCAGCGTGGTAGGCGCGCTGACACGACGGGACGACCCGCCGCCAGTGACGGTGTTGCTGCGACCGACGAACAACCCGAGACACGTCGCCCTACGTGCCGGACTCGCCGCCAAAGGAGTGGCTGTCGTGGAGGCCGATATCGGCACGGCGACCGTCGGTGAACTGGCGGGGATCTTTGCCCGGTTCCACACGGTGATCAGTTGCCTCGGATTCGCAGCGGGGCCGGGAACCCAACGCAGGATCACCGAGGCCGTCCTGCAGGCCGGGGTCCGCCGATATCTGCCGTGGCAGTTCGGAGCCGACTACGACGCGATCGGGCGCGGAAGTCCGCAGGATCTGTTCGACGAGCAACTCGATGTCCGTGACCTGCTGCGCGCACAGGACGTCACCGACTGGGTGATCGTGTCCACCGGAATGTTCACCAGCTTTCTCTTCGAGCCGGACTTCGGTGTGGTCGATTTCGCCACCAGTACGGTCAATGCGCTGGGCGGATGGGACAACGCGGTCACTGTCACCACCCCGGAGGACATCGGCATACTGACCGCGGAGATCGTGTCGGCCCGGCCACGCATCGCGAACCAGGTCGTCTATGTCGCCGGTGACACGATCACCTATCGACAACTCGCGGACATCGTCGAACGGGCCCGGGGCGTGCCGGTCATCCGCAGGGAGTGGACGGTCGCGCGCTTGCTCGACGACCTCACCCGACACCCCGACGACTCCATGCGCAAGTACCGCGCGGTGTTCGCCCAGGGCAGGGGCGTCGCGTGGCCGAAAGCCGCTAGCTTCAACGGATCTCGTGGCATCCCGACCACCACGGCGCAGGAGTGGTTGCATGAACGCCTTGCGTGACGGCTCATCCCAGGATCGACCGCGCCGCGCGCTCGGCGATCAGCATGACCGGCGCGTTGGTGTTCCCCGACGTGATGGTGGGCATCGCCGACGCGTCGATCACCCGTAGGCCCGCGACGCGGAATACGCGGCAGTCGGTGTCGAGCACCGTGGCCGCCGACCGTGGCACGCCGTGGGTGTCGAAGGCGCCCATCGCGCAGGTGCCCACCGGGTGGAAGATGGTCGTCCCCAGTTCGCGAGCCGCGGCCTGCAGGTCGTCGTCGCTCTGTAGGTCTGGGCCGGGGAGCATCTCTTCGGGGCGGTAGCGGGCCAGCGCCGGTGACGCCATGATCTGCCGGGTCATACGAAGCCCGCGCACGGCGATCTCCCGGTCGGCGTCGGTGGACAGGTAGTTGCAGAGGATCTTGGGGTGGGCCAACGGGTCCGCGTCGGCCATCCGGACATGGCCGCGCGAGGTGGGCCGCAGGTTGCAGACCGACGGCGTGATGGCGCTGTACGGGTGAAGCGGCTCGCCGAACTTCGGCAGTGACAGAGGCTGCACATGCCACTCGAGATCGGGACTGCTCAGCGCAGGGTCGCTTTTCGCGAAGGCCCCCAGGGTGGACGGGGGCATCGTCAGCGGTCCCGATCGCAGCAGCAGGTACTGCAGGCCCATCCCCGCCCGGGTGATCCAGTTGCGGTACAGCGTGTTGACGGTGCGCGCTCCTCGGATCCGGTAGACCGTTCGCAGTTGCAGGTGGTCTTGAAGGTTCTCGCCCACTCCGGGTAGGTCGACGGCGACCGGCACCTGATGGCGGGTGAGGAGTTCGGCCGGGCCCAGGCCGGACACCTGCATCAGATGTGGTGAGCCGATCGTTCCCGCGCTCAGGAGCACCTCCCGGCGGGCTCGCACCGTGACGATCTGACCGTCCTTCAACAGCCGTACCCCGGACGCGCGGTGCCGGGCCGTGGTCCAGGCACCGCGACGCTGGTTGTCGCTGACCTGATCGTCCAGCAGCAGCCCCAGCCCCTGGGTCTTGGTGTAGACGGTGAGATTGGGGCGGTGGGCGACAGGGTGCAGGAAGGCATCGGCCATCGACCAGCGTCGGCCGCGTTTCTGGTTGACGTGGAAGTACGCGCTACCGGAATTGTCACCGCGGTTGAACTCCTCGATCGGCGCGATACCCCACTGGGCGGCGGCATCCTGCCAGGCGTCCAGGATCTTCCAGCGCACCCGCGGTCGCTCGACCCGGATCTCGCCGGCGCTGCCGTGCCAGTCGTCGGCGCCGCCGAAGTAGTTCTCCAACTCCTTGTAGATCGCCAGGGTCTGGCCCATACGGTCCGGGCCGCCCCAGAGCCACCGGTCGTCACCGGTGGCCTGTGCCCACTGTTGGTAATCGCTGGCCTGCCCGCGCATGTGGATCATCGCGTTGATCGACGAACAACCGCCGATCACGCGGCCCCGCGCGTAATTGATGCTGCGCCCGGCCAGACCCGGGTCGGGTTCGGTGGTGAAGCACCAGTCTGTGCGGGGGTTGGCGATCGTGTACAGATAGCCCACCGGCACCTTGATCCAGAACCAGTCGTCCTTGCCGCCGGCTTCCACGAGGAGCACACGGTGAGCGGGGTCGGCGCTGAGCCGGTTGGCGAGCAGGCACCCCGCGCTTCCCGCGCCGACGATGACGTAGTCGTACTCGGCGTCGTACTCGGCGTCGTATTCGGGCTTAGGGCTGGTTTCCGGCACCGTTCCTCCATTGCGCTCCGTTGCGCGTCCCAGTGTGCGCGACGGCGGCTCAGTAGAGGAGTAGCGCAGGTCGCGTGCCGCGGTCGTGACGCCCCGGCGCCTGCTGATCAGACCAGTACGTCGCGGATGGCGGCATCCAGGAACTCGGCGAACCCGGCATCGTTGCCGGGGCTGGCGACGCAGTGGCCGAGCGGTGAATCGTAGGGCCGAAGCTCGGCGTTGGGCATCTGCACGACCTCGAGTCCGTTGTCCTCTGGCGGGAAGTACAGGTCCTGGGTGCACGGGATCAGGATGGCGCGCGCGGTGGTCGCTGCGAGCGCGGTGTGAAAGTCGCCGTGGTACAGCGGGTTTGCGCTGATATCGCTGGTCTTCCAACTCCAGATCTTGGCCAGCAGGTCGTGGGCGTTCCAGTTGTCGACGTGGTCGTGCTCCCAGTCGACCAGCAGGTCCTCGACCGTGTCGTAGCCGAGGGAGCGGAAGTGCCCGTCCCGGTAGAACGTCTGCGAGTACGCCCACCCGGCGTAGACCCGGGCGAACGCCTTCAAACCTCGGATCGGTGACCCGTGCTCCCAGAGTGGGTCCGCCCGCAGCGCCGCCTTGATGCCCTCCAGGAACACCACGTTGTGCGGTGAGGTCCTGGCCGAGGCGCAGAACGGGACGATCGCGTCGACCACCTCGGGATACATCGCACCCCAGTGGTAGGCCTGACAACCCGCCATCGACCAGCCGGCCACCAGTGCGATCCGCTGCACACCGAGTTCCTCGAACAGCAGCTGGTGCTGGCACCGAACGTTGTCGTAGAGCGTCACGTGCGGGAATGCCGCGCCCTGCTGCGGCGGGGCCGCGGTCGACGGTGAGGTCGACAGCCCGTTGCCGAACATGTTGACCGACACCACGAAATGACGTGCGGGGTCGATGGCCCGCCCCGGACCGAAGAAGCCTTCGTTGCGGATGTGGGTTCCGGTGTAGAACGTGGGCAGGACGACGACGTTGTCGCCTGCCTCGTTCAGTCGACCATAGGTCTTGTACGCCAGTACCGCATTCGACAGCGTCTCACCGCTGAGCAGGGGCACATCGCCGAGGTCGAAGTTGTCATGGTCAGTAGAGGCGTAGATACTCTTCGACCTCCCAGTCGGTGACGGTCTGGTGATAGCGCTCCCACTCGTCGAGCTTGTAGTCGACGTAGGACTTGAGCATCGTCTGTCCCAGGACGCCTGCGATCAGCTCATCCTTCTGGAGATGGGTCACGGCGTCGAGCAGGTTCCGGGGGAGCCGGCGGATGCCCAAGGCCTCACCCTCTTCCGCCGTCATCGAGTACAGGTCGCGATCGGTGGGCTCGCCGGGGTCGGTGCCGGTGACGATGCCCTCGACGCCGGCCGCGAGCGTACAGGCCAGGGCCAGGTAGACGTTCATGCACATGTCGGCGGCGCGGTTCTCGATGCAGTAGCGGCTCTGCGGCAGGCGGAACTGGGCGGCTCGGTTGTTGTGGCCGTAGGTGATGTTGGTGGGCGCCCAGGTGAACGTTCCACCTTCGAGGCCACCCACTCGGGGTACAAGCCCGTTGTAGGAGTTGACCGTTGGGCAGGTGATGGCGGTCAGCGCCTCGGAGTGGGCGAGCAGGCCGCCGACGGCGTAGCGGGACTCGTCGCTCCAGCCGCCGCCGGGGCTTTCGAACAGGTTCTCGTCGGGGGCATCCACGGAGCGCAACGAGAAGTTGATGTGCGCACCTGAACGCCAGTCACCCGTCGTGGGTTTCGGCATGAACGTGACGAACATGCCGTGCCGTTTGGCAACCTCTTTGAGCGCCAGACGCAGGAAGACGAGACGGTCGGCCATCTGGAGCAGGTTCGTGTAGTGGAAGTCGAGTTCGAACTGGGAGTAGGCGCCCTCGGCCACCACGTCGTGCAGGTTCCAGCCCAGTTCCTCGAGCATGTCCATCATGTCTTTGAGGAACGGCATCGCGTCCAGGGAGTGTTCGACGTCGTATCCGTAGGCCTGCCGACGCGGACGCAGACCACCGACCTGCTGGGGATCGGTGTCGAAAGCCTTGACGGGCCTGCCGTTCTCGTCATAGCGCATGACGATGAACTCAGGTTCGATTCCGGCGTAGCCGATGTAACCCTGTTGCGCCGCTTCATGAATGGCGCGTTTGAGTGCTTGTCGGGGGCAGACGTTGTAGGGCTTGTCTTCCCAGAACAGGTCGGCGAAGATGATCGCGGTGCTGGTATCCCAGGGGCAGATATAGACCGCGTCGAGGTCGGGCACCGGGATCTGATCGGAGTCGGCCGCGCTCAGTTCCGGCACGAAGGACACCGAGTGCACGGCGAACTGCGGGCCCTTGCCCTTGCAGAGCGCTTCGAAGTCGCTCATCGGCACGGGCTTGGTCTTCGGGACGCCGAACAGGTCGATCCAGCACGACAGCACGTACTTGACCCCGGCGGCTTCCAGTTCGGCGCGAACGGCGGCGATTTTCGCGTCGTCGGGCAATGCCTGCGCCAAGGTGTCTGCGTAGAGCGGCGCGGTGCTGGTGTCGGGATCGAGCGTGCTCGTCATGACTCTCTTTTCGACGCAGGGTTTCTTGCCGAGAGTCACCGTATCGCCAGATGAAACGGGTCGCATCTGGAAGCGGAGGGAAAACACCGACATACCGTTGTCGTGGCGGTGGCCGACGCTGAGGTCATGACTGAGAACCTGAACACGGTGGAGACAGACACGGCTGCTGCGGATGCGGGGCTGGCGGTGTGGTTGGAGATGTGGAACAGCGACAGTGCGATCGCACGTCGGATCTGCAGTGAGGATTTCCGGATTCACTTCTTGATCCCCGATTCCGACGGATCGAACCCTGGCGACGATGTGCTGGGCGCGCAGAGTTTCGTTCGGTTTCTGGATCGGTGGCGCGAGCGACATCCGGGTGTGGTCTTCACCGAGGTGGCGCGGGCGGTGGACGGTGCGCACGGGCGGATGCTGTGGAACATGCAAGCCGGGGACGTCGTTGCGGGTGGGATCGATGTCTTCGACTTCACAGAGGACGGGATGATCCGCGAGGTGTGGTCGGTGAACGGAACGCGCGCGCACCTGACTTGAGACCGGGAGACTTGAGCTCGTGAGGAGAGCCGAGCGGCTGTACGCGCTGGTGGATCTGCTGCGGGGGTCGCGCCGGCCGTTGTCGGCTGCGCGGCTCTCCGAGGAGTTCGACGTTTCCAAGCGCACGATTGAGCGCGATATCCAGTCGCTGCAGCTTGCGGGGGTTCCGATCTATGCCGACCACGGGGTGTCGGGCGGATACTCGATTCTGCGGGAGCACTCGTTGCCGCCGCTGAATCTCACGGTGCCGGAGTCACTGGCGGTGCTTGCCGGGCTTGGCTTGGTGGAGACCTCACCGTACGGTGCCGCGGCACGCCGGGCGCGGGCGAAGATCCTCGCAATCAGCCGCGAGGATCAGCTCGCGCCGATAGACGAGGCGTTGGCGTCGATGTTCGTCATCGACGCCCAGCCGCCGACCGAGGCAGCGGTCGCCCTGATTCCGGAGGCGATCGCCGCGCGCCGGGTCGTCCGGTTGAGCTATACCGCCAAAGACGGTGCGACCCACACCATCCGTGACGTAGAGGCGATGGGACTGCTGCGCGGAGGTGCCGCCTGGTTGTTCGTCGGGTGGTGCCGGCTGCGCGAAGGCATCCGCGGATTCCAGCTCGACCGCATCCGGCAGTTGGAGATCACCGATGAAGTGTTCCCCGAACGTGATTCGGCGGTCCTGGAGGCGGATCTGTCGCGGTGGAGCACGCGGCGGCTCGGGTGACCCGGGGTTATGCGACGCTGCTGATGATCGCGACGACCAGCCCGCCCAGCGTCAACACCCCGACGATCACCGCGGCGGCGATCGCCTGGCGACGCCGGCGCCGACGGGCACCGTCGACGGCCACCGCGAGGATGCCGAGGATCAACGCCGCGTAGACCGCCAGCCCCACCGTCAGCGCCGGCGCGGTGCTGGCCGCCAGTGTCACAGTGCGCATGGCGTGAGCCTACGACGGGCGCGGATTCGTCCGACGCTGAGCCGGCGGCAGACTGCGCACCTGCACTGTGCACTGGCGGATGCGGGACACACCGGCACCGCGTGACCATCGGTTGAAGCTTCGATCAGCCATGCGACCGCCGAGGAGTCAACATGACGGCGCCATCCGTCGATCGTCCCGGCCGCAGCGGGCCGGGACTGTGCCCGCGATGATGCGGGCCGTCGGCGTCACCCGCTATGGCGGCCCCGAGGTGCTGGAACTCGTCGAGGTGCCCCGTCCAGACACCGGGCCGGGGAAGATCCGGGTCCGGGTGCACGCCGCGACGGTGAACCCCGGTGACACCCTGCTGCGCATCGGCGACCTCGACGAGGTGTTGCGCGCCGGCCCGCTGTACCCGCCGTACCGACCGGGTATGGAGGCGGCCGGCGTCGTCGACGAGATCGAACCCGGCGCCGCAACCGATCTCGCGGTCGGGGACCGGGTGATGACCGTCGTCATGCCGATCGACTCCACTGGGGGCGCCTACGCCGAGTATCTGGTCGTGGACACCGATCAGGTCACCCGCGCCCCGGCGGGCAGCACGCACTCCGAGGCCGCGACGCTACCGATGAACGGACTCACCGCCCGGCTTGCGCTCGACGTACTGGCGCTGGAGCCAGGGGAAACGGTGGCGGTCACCGGCGCCGCCGGCGCGGTCGGCGGATACGCCATCCAGTTGGCCAAGGCGGACGGGTTGCGGGTGATCGCCGACGCTGCAGAGTCCGACGAGGCGCTTGTCGCCGCGCTCGGCGCCGATCAAATCGTGGCGCGCGGTCCGGGAGTGGGGGAGCGCATCCGCCGATGGTGGCCGGGCGGCGTCGCCGCGGTAGTAGATGCGGCGCTACAGGGCCGCGAGGTGGTCCCGGCCCTGCGCGCCGGCGGCCAGATCGCCGCCGTCCGCGGCTGGGAACTGCCCGACCCCGCTGCGCTGGGCGCCGACCATCACATCACCGTCCGGGAGGTGTTCGTACCGGAATACACCCACGCCCACGACAAACTCGACGAACTGCGCAAGCTCGCCGAGGACGGGTCACTCACGCTGCGAGTGGCCCGCACGTATCCGGCGCACCAGGCCGCCGAGGCGCATCGAGCCCTCGAAGCCGGCGGCATCCGCGGACGCCTCGTCCTCACCTTCGACTGACAGGAGATCCCTCATGGCACTCGCCAACAAGGTTTGGTTCATCACCGGATCCTCTCGTGGCTTCGGACGCGCCCTGGTCCAGGCCGCCCTGGCCGCCGGCGACCTGGTCGCAGCGACCGCACGTCGCCCCGAGCAGGTCGCCGATCTGGGACGCGAACACCCGGACCGGTTTGTGGCGCTGCCCCTCGACGTCACCGACCGTGCTGCCGTCGACCGGGCCGTCGCGGCTGCCGCGGAGCGGTTCGGCCGGATCGACGTGGTGGTCAACAATGCCGGCTACGCCGATGTCGCACCGATCGAAACCGGCGCTGAGGAGAACTTCCGCGCCCAATTCGAAACCAACTTCTGGGGCGTCTACCACGTCTCGCGAGCAGCGATTCCGGTGCTGCGGGGCCAGGGTGGGGGGCTGGTCATCCAGTTCTCCTCGATGGGCGGACGTGTCGGCGGCTCGCCGGGTATCGCCTCGTATCAGGCCGCCAAGTTCGCCATCGACGGGTTTTCCCGGGTGCTGCAGGCCGAGACCGAGCCGTTCGGCATCAAGGTGCTCGTCGTGGAACCCAGCGGCTTCGCCACCGACTGGGCCGGCTCCTCGATGGCCGTCGAGGACATCCCCGACGTCTACACCGACACCGTCGGGGCGATGTCGGAGGTCCGGCGCAGCGCGGCCGTCACCGCCGGGGATCCGGTCCGGGCCGCCGAGATTCTGGTGCGTCTGGCCCGGCACACCGACATCCCGTATCACCTGCCCCTCGGGGTGAACGCCGTGGAGGGATCCATCCGCCAGGACGAGTTTCTGCTCGGCGAGGACCGCAGGTGGGCCGCGGTGGGCCGGTCGGCGGACTTCGGCGAACCGTACCCGGTCGACTTTCCGGCCGCCTGAGATGTCTGCCCCGGTTACGTCAGCACTTGGGGAAGTTGGCTGCGGGAGCTGATCCCGAGCTTGGTGAACACCTTGCGCAGGTGGTACTGGACCGTGCGGGCACTGATGAAAAGCCGGGCGCCGATCTCCGGGTTGGACAGCCCGTCGCGGGCCAGCCGGGCCACTTGTTCCTCCTGTGCGGTCAGCGCCGCGCCTCCGACGGCGGAGGGTTCATCGGCCGCGACACCGTAACCGGTGGCCCGCAGTTCACGTCCGGCACGCTCAGCGAAGGCCTGCATCCCCATCGCGATGAACATGTCATGCGCGGTCTGTAACTCGGTGCGGGCCTCGCCGCGCCGGCGCTGCCGCCGCAGCCATTCGCCGTACACCAAGTGCGCGCGGGCCAGTTCGGTACGGATCCGGGTGCGGCCGAGCCGATCGATGGCCTCGACGTACAAGCGTTCGGCCGCAGCATCGTCGGCAAGTAACGCCCGCACCCGCGCCTCGGAGCCCAGCGCCCAGTCCGTCCCGCTCGACCGGCTGATCTCGCTGAATCGACGCAATGCGGATTCGGCCTCGTCCTGCAGACCCAACCGAGCTGCCGCCTCGACCAGTTCGGTGAAGGCCCAGTTGGCTGAGCTCAGCCCTGCCGGATACTCGATGGCTTGACGCGCTGCGTCGAGTGCGGCCTGGAAGTCACCGAAACCGTTGTGCAGCAGCGCTGTTGCCCACATCGCCACCGAGATGCCGTTGCCCTCGCCTCGAGCGGTGACCTCCGAGATGGTGCGCGAGCTCAATGCCAGGGCGGTGTCGCGGGCTCCGCGCAGCGCCGCGAGGCCGAGCGCGGCGTAGGGCGCGATGGTGCTCTTGACGGCGTGCTGGGCCGTCGCCAGTTCCTCGACCAACGCTGCGGCAGCGGATAACTCGCCGGTGAACATGGTCATGAAAGCATGGGTGTTCAGCGCCAGCGGGATATCGCTCAGGATGCCCGCGACCCGCACATAATCGACGTAGCCGCTGGACATCTCATGCCAGCGCCGGTCATCCCAGGCCCGGAGCGCAGCGACGGTGGCCAGCCAGGCGCACCGGCGTCCTTCCCACTCTGGGACATCCCCTTCGGCAGCGTCCAATGCCCGGTTCAGGGCCGGTAGGGCCGCGGCGTGACCGTGCGTGAAGAACTCGACCAGCCAGTCCAGCAGCAGATCTCGTAACTGCGGCGCGCCCGGGAGACGTGGCGCGTCCGCCGCGGATCGCGCGATCTCCTCGGCGTCGGCGCCGACGGACAATCGGCCCGCGAACATCGCCGCGGTGAAGGCCTCGATGTAGGTGGTGCGGCACAGGTCGGTGTCGATCGCCCGCAGCCCCTCGGCGGCCTTCAGTAACAGCGGGGGAGCGTCACTGCCGCGCTGGGAGACGAAAGCGATCCGTGCCTGCAGCAGATCTGCCCGTGCCCACTGCAGGTCGCTGAGATGTTCGGAGCGGGCCAGCGCCAACAGATCGACCGCGGCGTCGAACGCCCCGGCCTCGGCCTTGGCCTCCGCCGCGGCCAGCACCCGTTCCGCGCGTTTGTCCCGGTCGGCGGTCACTGCCGCCGCCCGCTCCAGGAAGGCCGCCGCCGCGCTCACCCCGCCGCGGCGGTGCGCGCGGTCAGCCGATTGTTCGAGCGCGACGGCGACATCCTCGTCAGGCCCCGTCGCCGCATGCGCCAGATGCCAAGCGCGACGGTCGGAATCATGTTCGGGGTCGGTCGCTTCGGCCAGTGCTCGATGCACCCGCCGGCGGTCCTGTGCAGTGCCTGCCCGGTAGGCCGCCGAGCGCACCAGGGGGTGCCGGAATCGCACCCAGGTGCCGAATCCGGCCAGGTCGGCCTCGACCGCGGGCACCGCCGACTCGGCGGCGATCTCGAGGAGTTCGGCGGCCCGCCAGACCAGGGCGGCATCGCCGGTCGGCTCGGCCGCGGCGAGTAGCAACAGCAGCCGGGACGGTCGCGGCAAGCCGGCGATGCGTGCCCCGAACGCGGGCTCCACACCCGTCGAAATCCCCGCGGCCCCAAAGAATCCGAATCCGCCGGCAAGGTCCTCGGCGGTCATCTGCCGGGGCAGTTCCAGCAGCGCCAGCGGGTTACCCCTGGTTTCGGCGACGATCCTGTCGCGCACCCGCACGTCGAGTGGACCGATCAGCGCCGCCTCGAGCAGTGCCCGCGCGTCAGGAGCGTGCAGGCCGCGGATGACCAGCGTCGGCAGTCCGGACACCGCGTCGGTCGGTTCCCGGGCTGCGAACACCACCGCCACCGATTCCGCACCCAACCGCCGGGCCACGAAAGCCAGCACCTGCGCCGAGGCCCGGTCGAGCCACTGCTCGTCGTCGACGAGACAGATCAGCGGTCGTTCGGCGGCGACGTTCGAGAATAGGTTCAACACCGCCAGGCCGACCAGGAAGCGGTCCGGCACCGGGCCTTCGGCGATCCCGAGTGCAGTGCCGAGGGCGTCGCGTTGCGGCGCCGGCAATCTCCCGAGGTGGTCCAGGAACGGCTGACACAGCTGGTGCACGCCGGCGAAGGCCAATTCCATCTCGGCTTGCACACCGGCCGTACGCACCACCTGGAACCCGTCGGCGGCCCGCGCGAGATGGTCCAGCAGCGCAGTCTTGCCGATGCCGGGTTCGCCGCGCAGCACCAATGCCCGGCTCTCTCCGGCGCGCAACGCGTCGACGATGCCGTCGACGACCGCGCATTCGTCGCGGCGTCCGATCAGCTCGTCGTTCGCTGCCAAGCGGGCCCCCCTGTGTCAGAAGTCATCCCACGTGCACGTCCAGGCCCATATGATGCCCCACGATCCGCCCCGGAGGCCATTGCCGTGGAGCCGAATAGCTCGGGCTTCGAGGTCTACTGCAACGGCTCGGGCGTAAAGGTGGCGTCGATGCCACCCACGGTCATCGTCACCTGACCTTCCATCACCATGACCTGCGCCGAGACTCGGCGATCGACACTCTGGGCCAGTTGTTGCACCGGCGCGTGCGGAATCTGCACGACAGACAGATTGGGCACGCCCGACACTTTGGGCCCCACGGTGCGCCACCAGGTGGCCACGCCGGCGGCGAAGGGGAACAGCAGCACCTGGTCGGCCTTACTGGCCGCCTTGCCCAAGACCCGTTCGTCGGGCTGGCCGACGACGATCCACTCCAGGATCCGCTCCGTGTAGTCCGAGAGCCTCAAGTCCGGTACGCCGGGGGTGGAAAGGCCTGCCCCGAACGCCAACTCACCGTCGACTTCGCCGAGCCGGTGGGCGCGCAACCCAAAAGCCAGCAACCGCACCACCATCCGCTCATCTGTCTCACTGGGGTGACGAGCCACGGTCAGTGCGTGATCGGCGTAGTAACCGTGGTCGACGTCGGAGACGCCGAGTTCGACTTTGAACACTGTCGCGGAAAGGGCCACGCCCTAGTGTCCACTCTGGTGACGCTGACCATGTGATCAGGCCGCGGCAGGGGATACTGGCCGCGGACCGGCATGCACACAGACAGGGACACAACATGACCTCAGCACGCGATGTCGATGTCCACCATGGTCGGGCCTGGGTTGACCCGCAGCAGACGGTTCGTATCGGCTATACGGTGGCCACTCCACCGCAGCCCACCAAGACGGTCGTGCTGCTCCACGGGGCCCCCCAGACCCGCTACGAGTGGCGCAAGGTCATGATGCCACTGGCCGCCGCCGGATATCGGGTGATCATGCCGGACTACCGCGGCGCCGGCGCATCTGACAAACCTCGTGACGGATACGACAAGTGGACGATGGCCGGTGACATTCACAGCCTGGTGCGCGAGACCCTGAGCGTGGCGGAGCCCATCTCGCTCGTCGGCCACGACCTGGGGTCGATGCTGGCTCTGAGTTTCGCGCTGCGGTTCCGCGAGGATGTCGTGAGCGCCACCTTCATGGAGGCTCCGCTGCCGGGCACGGCCTACTACGAGTGGCGAGTGACTCAGAAGTCGGCGTGGCAGTTCGCCTTTCACGCCAACCCGGACATCGCGGTGTACCTCACGCACGGACGTGAACGTTGGTACATCAGCCGGTTCTTCGACGAACTGGCCTACCAGCCGGATGCGATCTCCAATGATGACCTTGACGTGTACGCCCGCGCGTACGAAGCGCCAGGAGCCATGCGCGCGATGTGTGAGATCTACCGGGAACTCGACCGCGACGCCGCCGACAACCGCACCGCGCTGGGGGAACACGGCAAGCTCACCATCCCGGTGTTGGCTTCCGGAGGTGCATCCGGCCCACTCGCGCACAACTTCCGGGCGATGTGTGAGGAGGTAGCTGATCGGGTGACGGATCAGCTTGTCCCGGACTGCGGCCATTGGGTAGCCGAGGAGCAGCCTGAGTTCTTCACCAAGATGTTCTGCGAATTCGACGCGGCCGCCCGGGGCGTCACCGCATAGCGCAGCCCCCAGGGCTCGGTCCCAATTCAGCGGCCACCGCGTCGAACGCGCATAGCGTGTCGGCGAACATCCGCGGGACGCCGGCGTCGTCCTGGGTCGACACCTTGACGGCGATCATGTCGGCGGCCCGGTTGATGTAGATCATCTGCCCGCGCATGCCCTGACACAGGGCGACGGTGTCACCGGGGTAGGGAAACCACACCTGATTGCGGTACATCCCGCCCGGCAGGTCATCGGTGCCGGGCCCGGCGTCGAACGCCTGCCTCGAGTCGGGACCGCCTAGCAGAGTGTCGGTGATCCACGCGGCCGGAATCACCTGCTCACCGGTCAGCGAGACGCCCTCGCGGAGGAACAGCGAACCGAACCGGATGAGGTCGGTCAGGCACGCGCTGACACCCCCGTCGAAGAACCCGGTACCGGCGGCGTCGACGGCCAGGGAGGCGTCGCATTCGGCGCCGATGCGGCTCCACAACAGCTCGGACATCAGTTGCGGCATCGGCTGCCCGGTGGCGGCCTCGCAGATCCAGCCGAGCACGTCGGTCTCACACGAGCGGTATTCGAAGGGACCGCCGTGTGGCGATTTCTGCTGAAGGGTGAGGAGAAAGTCGTAGAGCGTCGCCGGCACATCCGGACTCGTTCTGGGCGCCCATCCGACTGCCTGGTCGAGCAGGTGCACCTCCGCGGTGGGATGCATGTAGTCGTCGCTGAACGCGATCCCCGACTTCATGTCCAGCAGGTGCCGCACCGTCGCCCCGGAGTATCCGCAATCGTTCAGGGCGGAAACGTAAGCCGTGACGGGGGCGTCCACGTCGATCACGCCCGCGCCGTGCAGGGCGCCGGTGACCGCACCGATCAGCGACTTGCTCACCGAGAACAGCAGGTGCCGGGTGTGCGGGGCGAAGCCGTCGAAGTACTCCTCGGTGAGCAGCGCTCCATGCTGGGCGAGGGCCCATCCGTCGGTGGTGGTGCGGGCCAGCACCTCTCCGACTGTCACCGGCGCACCGGCGCTGTCGGTGAGGCGGATGTCGGCGAGCGGCACCTCCACGAGGACCAGCCGGGCAATATCCCCGGTGCCGCGCGGGATCACCGCGGTGGGTACGAAGTCATCGACGTGCTGCAACGACCAGTGCGCATAGGGTTGCGTCAGCCAGTTGGCCAGCGAGATACTCGCCGGGGCGCCGGTCATGCTCGTGCGACGAGTCGCGACACCATCGGGTTGGTCGATACCAGCGGTATCGACCTGAACTGTGCTTTCAGGCCGAAAATCCAGCGCCTGCACCGCTCGGTGAGCTGATAATCCTCGGTCTGTAGATGCCCACGGGTCACAAGGACGCCGAGTTGCGCTCCGGCGCAACGGATCTCACCGGGCGCGGCGACGCGCATGTAGAAGGCTTCGGACTCATCGAGCAGGGTCGCCCAGTCGTTGCCTGGCCGGGCGAACGAAACCCCGCCCTCCTCGTGGAGGCGCCACACCCCGGTGCGGGGAGTGGAGGTGAAGATCTCCACGTCCGGAGAGGTCTCCGAGATGATCAACTGGGCGTCCAACTGTCCGCCATGCCGCGTCGGCGCGTCACACGTTGATCGCAAACAACTTTTCTGCGTTTCGGAAGGCGATTTTCTCCTTGGTCTCACGAGGCAGATCTACAGACCGAAACCAGTCGGTTCCTTCCTTCATATTCGCAAACGGATAGTCGGTCGCAAACATCACCCGGTCCACACTGATGTACTTCAGCAAGAGCTCGAGCAATTCATCTTGAAAGAATGCGCTGGTTGTGAACCAGAAGTTGTCATCGAAGTACCTGTCGATAGGCTTATTCAGAGAACGTTCGGTCGAATCTCCCAAATCCTCCACGATCCGCTCGTAGTAGAACGGAAGACCCTCGCCCATGTGACCGACGATCATCTGCAGTCCAGGGAATCTGTCGAAGACACCGGTCAGGATCAATCGCAGGCTTTGGGTCAGCACCTCTTGGTGCCAACCATATCCTGAGCCACTGAAAATGTAATCCTGATACTGATCGTTGTATCCTGGGCGCTCGATACCGTAGTAGATATCGAAGACCTGCTTCGGCGGAAAGCCCGGGTGTAGGTATATCGGAACCTCAAGTGCCTCGGCACGTGCCAGAACGGGCTCGAAATCCCGGTGGTCAAGAAATTTGTTACCAACGAACCCATTCGTCATGGCGCCTACGAAGCCGTCTTCGCGGACAGCGCGTTCCAGTTCGTCCGCAGAGGCCTCAGGGTCCTGCAGAGGCAGGGTCGCATAGGCCTGGTAGCGTCCCGGATGGGTGGCCATCGGGCCGCTGGCGATCATCTTGTTGAGACGATACGCAAAATCGTTGCCCTCTTGACCGACGAGATTCTGCACGCCCGGTGTATGTGCTGAAAGAACTTGAACATTTATTCTCGCCTCATCCATTGCGGCGATGCGGCTGGGCCCGAGTTCGGCAAGGCCAATTTCCTTGAGGTACTCGGTATGATCATCGTTAATCGCGTTCAGGGCAATCAGCTCATCGGTGGTATAGGTCTCTTCCGTGGCGATGAAGGGTAGGTCCTGGTCCCGCGCGGAAACATGTGAAGGCTCTCGCGTTGACTCGTTGGCGCCGGCGGCACATGCCGATAATCCGGCACCAACGCCGAATGCGGCGGCGCCGATCATAAAATTGCGGCGTCTTGTCGAAAATTCCTGCAGGGGTTGTATGCTCGTCCTCATATCAGCCTGCTCTGCCGTTGCATTGTCCAATTCGGTACAGCCCTTTCGCTTGAAACGGGTTTCGCTGACAATGTGGCTACCAAAACACGGGGCATAGACCACAGGATGCCCCTCAAAAATTCGAGTGTCGCGGGGGATGACCTCCCGATTGAGTAGGGAAAACCGCTGATTTCTTTACGTACCGGGGTGGGTGTCGCATGCCGGGTAACGCGGGAACGCGAGATGAAGTCGAGCGGGCGACAGGGCATTGCCGGATCTTGCGCGGGAAGCGAGACCCGTTGGGCAACAGGGCTATTCGGCCTAGTTTGGTTGACGCAGCGTATTCGAGTGCAGCACCGTCCCGAACGTGTCAACAGGGAAACCGTTGTCCCGTCGGAGCCTGCATGCAATTCACCAGCAAATTTTTGGGGGGTATAGCCCCGGTCCACTGCGGGGAGCCTGCCGGGGCCCAGATCTTCGGATTTGGCCAATCTCGGCCGATCGCATACAGTGCTGGCAACCTTGATAACTCGGGTTATGGCCAGTCTGATGGCCGAAATCACAGTGTGGCAATAGATGAGTCGCTTGCCACACGCACAATATGTCAGCGCCGGGTCGACGTGCGGTCGTTCCCGCCCTGACGCATACAGCAAACCTCTCGGTCTGGCTGCGCCGCGCTCGCGGCTGCCCAAATGTCGGCAGTTGCCCGCTGCCTTCGCTCGCCACCGAGGGGAGGGGCCGTGTCCGACCCGGCCCCGCATGTTCAACGCGTAGAGAAGTGAGCAGGACCATGCCGAGAACCGGCCGCCCCACGACGATGTTCCGTCGCCGCAAGCACTCGACAGCACTTGTCACGGCCCTCCTCGTGGCCGCTGGTCTCGGCGGCGTGTCTGTGCTTTTGGCGCCGACGCACCGGCATGCGGAGATCGCCGTGGAGCACGGCTCAGCCGACGCCGCGGAGGTGGCACCCCAAGCCGCTGCGCCGGAGAAGCCGACTGTCGTGGCCGCAGCACCGGTGGTCGCGGTCCGCCCGCCGGTGGTCGTGGTGACCAAGGAATCCGACGCCCACGACATCGTGAAGGCCATCGTCAGCCACGGCCGGTACGCGGGGTTGACCGACGACCAGATCACGACCGTCATCGCTACCGCCAAGATCGAGTCCAGCTTCCGTCCGGCGGTGTCGGGCGGGGTGCAGGCCTATGGCGGTCGGGGGACCGCCGCTGACGAGGTCATCGGGTTGTTCCAGGAGAAGGCCAGCTTCGGCACTGTCGCCGAACGTCAGGATCCGAACTCCGCGATCACCCGGTTCATCACCCGGTTCCTCGAGGCGTACCGCAAGCACGGCATCACAGGCGACCATGTGCAGGCGGCGACGCTGGCGCAGAACCCGCAACTACTCAAGCGCAATCGGGGGGTCGGGACGCAGTACTACCGGACGATCCAGGCCGCATTGGGCGACGCCGCCGGCCTCCACCGGCAGGCGCTCGACGCACTGCGCCCGATCGCCTGACGGCAGACCGATTCATCGAGGGATCCTCGGGCGCACGCATCAGGGAGGGGGACCCTCGTGGTACCCCTCCTCTCAGGATCTCCTCGGTGCCTGGCGTGCTGTTTAGCGTTGAGAGGGAAGCGGTGAACCGGAGCGCGAGAAAGGCGACACGTGGTAGTAACCCAATTGGCGACGCACACAGAACTTTTCGATTTGAACGGCAAGCGCGCCCTCGTCACCGGTGGCACGAGGGGCATCGGGATGATGATCGCGCGGGGGCTTGCGCAGGCCGGGGCCCGCGTGGCGATCAGCTCGCGCAACGCAGACGCATGCGCTCAGGCGCAGGAACAGCTCTCCCGATACGGCGACGTCTGGGCGGTCCCCGCCGATTTGTCCCGGCACGCGGAATGCGAACGCCTCGCGGACCTCGTCACGGCCGACTCCGAGTGCCTCGACATCCTCGTCAACAATGCAGGTGCCATGTGGGACGAGCCCTTGGAGACGTTTCCCGACGCGGCCTGGGACACCGTCATCGACCTCAACCTGAAGTCGCCGTTCTGGCTGGTGCAAGCGCTGCTGCCGGCCCTACGCAACTCGGGGACCGTCGACGATCCAGCGCGGGTCATCAACATCGGCAGCATTGCCGCCATCCACATCCCCCAGCGTCCCAACTACTCGTACTCCAGCAGCAAGGCTGCACAACACCAACTCACCCGGGTGCTCGCCAAGGAACTCGGTCCGCAGCACATCACGGTGAACGCGGTGGCACCGGGACCGTTCCCGTCGACGATGATGGCCGCCACCCTCGACGAATTCGGTGAAGCGATCGCAGCGTCGGCTCCGCTACTGCGGATCGGCCGCGACGACGACATGGCGGGGGTCGCGGTCTTCCTCGCCAGCCGGGCCGGGGCTTACCTGACCGGGACCATCATCCCCGTCGACGGCGGGATCGCCACGACGGCGTGACCCCCGGGGGTACTGGCGGTACCTCCCTTCCCGTGCGGTGCAGGCCTACGGTGAGGGGATGGACTCCACGCTTGATCTGCGCACCGAGATCCGAGAGTTTCTGAGGTCACGTCGCGCCCGCATCGCGCCAGAGATGGCCGGCCTTCCCTCCTACGGCGGGAAACGTCGCGTCGAGGGTCTGCGGCGCGAGGAGGTTGCCCTCCTTGCCGGGGTGTCGGTCGAGTATTACGTACGGATTGAGCGCGGCAGCCTCGCCGGCACCTCCGAGGCCGTGCTCGACGCACTCGCCACGGCGTTGCAGCTCGACGACGCGGAGCGTGATCACTTGGTGCATCTGGCGCGGCAATCCGGAGCATCCGCCGGCCGACGGCGCTGCACACCTCCGACGACGGTACGCCGGGCGCTGCAAGAGATGCTCGACGCCATCACCGGAGCGCCGGCGTTGATCCGCAACGGTCGCCACGACGTGCTCGCCATGAATCACCTCGGTCGCGCACTGTATGCCCCGGTGCTGGCAGACTCCCGACGGCCCGCCAACACCGCGCGGTTCGTGTACTTGGACGCCGGCGCGGCCGAGAAGTTCTTCGTCGACTACGACCAGGTAGCGCGAAACACCGCGGCGGTGCTGCGCATGGAGCTGGGCATTCATCCCCACGACGATGAGCTCATCGCCTTGGTTGGCGAATTGGCAACGCACAGCGAGCTATTCCGGAAGAATTGGGCGTCACAGGACGTGCGGGTGCATGGATATGGGAGCAAGCAGGTGAACCATCCGGTGGTGGGCCGGCTCGATCTGAACTTCGAGTCCATGGATCTGCCGACCGACCCCGGCCTGCATTTGAACATCTATACCGCACCCGCAGGATCGGCGTCCGCCGACAATCTGGCCCTGTTGGCGTCGTGGGCGAGCTAAGAGAAACGTCACCTCTGGGCGTCGCCGCCACGGGATAGCCGAATTGGAACGGGCCGAGGCTTGACAAGACTGGTGACGTCACCGTCCACCTACTCGTCTGACACAGTTGAAGGGCACAGCAACACGACAGGAGACCACCAATGTCCGTCACCGTTTTACTCGAGCTGAGGTTCAAGCCCGAATCCCTCGCCGATGCCCGCGACGTGTTCGTGCGCGAACTGCAGAAGACACGATCGTTCCAGGGAGCGTTGACGGTCGAGGTGCTTGTCGACGAGGACGACGAGGCGCACTGGGTCATCTACGAAGTCTGGGAGAGCGTCGCCGACGACGAGGCATATCGTGCCTTCCGCGCCGGCGAGGGCAAGATCGTCGACCTGCCGCCGCTACTGGCCGCACCCCCGGTCAAGACCCGGTACGTCACTACCGACGTCTGACCGCCGGCGCGGGCGCCGCCTCGACATGAGAGGGCCGATGTGGAACTCAGGGTCGGGGAGCAGGGCGCCTGGTTCGTTTCCTCAGGGAACCAGGCAGTTACGTGTGCGGGCGGGGCCGCGGTGCACCGCTGTGGGAAAAGTCAGCTGAATGCAGGACATTCGCGAATATCAGCGGCCGAAAATGTTCACCGGGTCGAGCCGCGTGAGCGCGACCGGGATGGCGCGGTCAGTTCCCGGTGGAATCCTGAGCAGCCTACTCCGGCGCTCCGCGCTGCATGCGCTAACAGTGCGGCCTGCGAGGCGCGACTGAGCCAGACAATCCAAATCCGTTGCCGGCGTGCGCAATATCGCCAGAATCGCATGGCCTGAATCTGTCGGTCGGGCCAGGGGAGCGGGCGGTGGTAACCGGGCGTCCTGTTCGCACCCGTTCGTTCAGCCAACGTCGGGTGCGGGTGCCCGCACACGGGCGCTCAAACCCCTCCCTAGGGGTGTAGTGCGCTACCCCCCGACGGTGGTCCACTGAGTGCGCGCCGAGAGCACCGGGTCGACAGGGAAGGGCGCCGAGAACCCATCTCAGCGATGCCGGACCTCGCGAGGGCACCGCCATGATCACTTGCCGAGTAATGCACGACGCGCTTCGGCGCGGCCCACACTCACCCGGCCGTATTATGTTGTGCGACAACAGTTTCAGAATAGTCTGGACTCAATCCAGAAGTATTGACGTTTGTGTTGAAAAGCCGCGGGGTACGCCCTGCTCAGCATAGGAGGTACATCGAAATGCCCAATTGGATATGGATACTGGTCGCAATCGCCGTCGTGATCGTGATCGCGGCGGTGGCGTTTATCGCCACTCGGGGTCGACGCGACTCCGACCGGCTCAAGCAGCGCTTCGGTCCCGAGTACGACCGTACGGTGTCCGAGGCCGGCGACGAGAGGGCTGCCGAGAAGGAGCTCATCGCGCGGGAGCGCAAGCGGGACAAGCTCGACATCCGGCCCCTGAGCCCCGCGGCGCTGGACGGCTTCGCCAACCGGTGGAGGGCCGTACAGACCGCGTTCGTCGATCATCCGTCGAGCGCGGTGGGGGAAGCCGATCTGCTCGTCACGGAGGTGATGCGGGAGCGTGGCTATCCGGTGGACGACTTCGACCGCCGGGCCGCCGACATCTCGGTCGACCACCCCACGGTGGTCGCGGATTATCGCGCAGCACACGACATCCACCTCGCGCAGCAGAAGGGGGACGTCGGCACCGAGCAGCAGCGTCAGGCATTCGTGCACTACCGCGCACTGTTTACGAAGTTGCTCGAATCGGAGAAGGACAATTCACAGGAGGCACGCGCATGACCGCCCACGATCAGCACACCGATTACGACCCCACGCGGAGGGATCTCGACGCGGCGACGGCACAGCATCCCGCCGACCGGCAGGACTATCCCACCGATCAGGGCGCCGCACCGGGGTACGACCAGAACTCCGGCTACGCCGATCGGTCAGCGGGCCTTGGCGCTCGTTCCCCGTCGGAGCCGCCGTTGACTGAGACGGTGGCCCCACCGAGTGGGGAGCGTCTCGCCCAGCCGACGGACGAGCGTATGAGCCGTTCGGCGAACGACCCGACGACCGGGCCGACCGGCGACCACCTCTCGCAGCAGGGACGGGCTACCGATCCGTCAGCCGTCCAGGGCGTGTCATCGAGTACGGCCACCACCGACGCGGCGGGCGGAAGCTCGTCGGCGACGGGGGAGGAACTCTTCGGCGACGATGAGAGGGTGGGACTTCGCGCCCGGTGGGACAGCGTCCAGGCCAGCTTCGTCGACGACCCGAAGGAATGCGTGCAAAAGGCCGACGGCCTGGTCTCCGATGTCGTCGACCAACTGACGTCCAGTTTCGCCCATGCCCGTTCACGTCTCGAGGGGCAATGGGCCCGCGGCCAGGAGGCATCGACCGAAGATCTGCGGATCGCGCTGAAGCGGTACCGGGAATTCTTCGACCGCCTGCTGTCCGTCTGACTCCACGCCACTGCGGCGCCGGCCTCCGCCCGACGGCGGGGCCGGTGCCCGATTGTCGAGGGTGCGTCCGGGTCGGTCATCGCGTGTACATCGCGGCCTTCAGTCCGGTAGTGCAGTCTGCGCGGCACCTAGTGCGAAGGCGGCATAAGCGTTGACACGCATCCGATTTCCTAACCAGAGAGGCCGGCCAGGTGGCCGTCGGTCTCCGCCCGCCAGGGCCACGATCAGGCCTGGTTCAAGTGAGAAGGCCGGCGAACAGGCGTACCGCACTGTCGGGCGTGTCAGGTCCGAAAAACTGTTCCAGATTGCTTGCGCTGCGTCGGGCCGCCTCAGCGGCGCGCGGGAAAAGCGCGTCCTCATACGCCGACAACGCTTCCTCAATGTGGCCGCGGCACGCGATCATCTGTGCGGCCAGCGCTGCGCCGTCGAACATCGCGAGGTTGGCGCCCTCGCCGGCGAACGGTGACATCAGATGCGCGGCGTCGCCGATCAGCGTCACGCCCGGCAGCCGCTTCCAGCGATGCGTCGTGGGTAGCGCATAGATGGGACGCAGCACTGGATCCTGGATGTTGTCGGACACCAATGAGGAGAGTGCAGGCGTCCAATCCTCGAAGCGCTGCCCGATAAATGCTCGCATGGTCGCTGGGCCGCCGATGTCGACAGATTCAACGAGGTTGAGTGGTGCGATGATGGCGACGTAGCCGCTGAGCGTGTTGTTGGTGTTGTGGTGAGCGAGAATGCCCTGACCGGGCGCTAGCGCCATGAGCGTGCCGCGACCGATAAGCGCTGCGCCTTCACGAGACAGCAACTGTCCATGGGCAGAACCAATCTCGATGAAGCAGGTGCCCGTGTAGACCGGATCGACGCCGGAGACGCTCCGGCGCACTTTCGACCACGCGCCGTCAGCACCCACGACGAGGTCGGCTGCAGTCGATGAGCCGTCGGCGAAGTTCACCTGAGGGCGCTGCCCCGGAGCGGTGGTCACCCTGCTCACCTTCCGTCCCCAGCGGATGGTGCCTATAGGCAGCGAGGCAATCAACATGCGGCGAAGATCGCCGCGGTCCACCTCAGGGCGGGTGCCGAGGCTGCTTCCCGGCCAATCGAACAAGATGGTGCCGTCGCGTCCGGCGATACGTTTGGCGTCGTGACCTGGACGGATGAGGGCCTGGAAGTCTTCGAACAACACCGCGTCGCGCAGCGCCGCCTGTCCAGTGTGTGGGTGGATGTCGAGCAGGCCGCCCTGAACACGCGCGGCGTCAGATTCTTCAGCGTCGTAAACGGTAGTGGCGACGCCGTGGACGTGCAGAGTGCGGGCCAGTGTGAGGCCTCCAAGTCCAGCCCCAACGATGACTATCAACGACATCAGGCGCTCCCCGGCTACGGCACGACACATGTCGAGCTCCGATGAAAAGACGCTGGGCGGCTGAGACCTTTGGCCTAAGCACCGTGTCGGCGACCGCTTGATCGGTCGATTTTCGCGATGGCTACGACGCTACCGGAGTCTTCCTGATGTCGCGAGACAGGAACTGTGGTCTTCGTTCGCGAGTTCTGCGACTCTCGGGGCGTGGTCCACGGTTCGGTCCATCATTGCCGAGGCAGTAGTGGCCCCCGCTATAAACCTGCCTCCGCCGGAGAAAAGCGGGTTGGAGGTCAAGATGATTCACGATGGGCTGCGCGACGGTTTGGTTCGTGAGCTTCGCTGTGCCGTCGCGGACGATGAAGTCAATGAGTCGTACGGGATCCCGGTGATGTCCGATCCTTCGGGACGGTAGGTGGACGGGCGTGGGGACCTCGGGTGATCGCGTTGAGACAGATTTCCGGCATGTCCACTGCGGCAGGAACCGTGTCGAGGAACACCACGGCCTGCGCTACATCGTCAGGGGTAACGGCGTACATCGCGAAGGGGACATCGGTCAGCATGTCGGTCTCCACGGGTCCCGGTGTGACGATGTTGACGTTGATCCCGTCTCGGTCGACCTCTAGAGCCAGGGCTCTGGCGAAGGCATTCATGCCCGCTTTGGATGCCGAATAGGCCGTCCGTCCGGGCATGGGTTCGTGTGCCGCGGACGACGAGATGAAAATGAATCGTGAACCGGCCTGCATCAGGGGAAGCGCGGCCTGGGTCACGACGAAACAGGAATCGAGATTGGCCGACATCGTCGTCCGCCATTGGTCGAAGGTCTGTTTGCGGGCGTAGGTGCCGTCGAGGACGCCCGCGGCGTGCACCAGCAGGTCGATGCGGGACAAGCTGGAGACCGCGTCGCCGAACGCGGCCGGTGAAGTGACATCCGCGACGATGTGGCGTGCGCCGATCTCGTCGGCGGCTGCGCGCAGCGGAGCCTCCCGGCGGGCAATGAGGACGACGTCGTAACCGCTCGCGGCGAGGTGGCGCCCGCAGGCCTTGCCGATTCCTCCACTGCCGCCGGTGACCACCGCGGTGCGTGTCAGCATCGGTGGATCCGTTCGGCGTTGGTGGCGAATGACTTCTCTCGCGCCTCCGGTGCTAGAAGTGCTCCCTGCTGGGCGCCCGTCGGGCGGACACCGCGGAATGGGGAAGTGGCCATCCAGTCACCTGTCTCGGCGCGATAGTCGGCGACGTCGAACCGGCGCATGGCACCGACGTCGCCCAGGAAGAGTTGCGCCTGCTCGGGATACCAGTCGGATCGTGCCGGATCCCATAGGTGGACATGGGTGTCGACGATGCGTGCGGGCCGGGGTGTGTCGGTCATTGCGGCACCAATTCTGGCAGAGCTGCACCGAATCAGGGCGGAAAATCCGGGTGGCAGCTTTTCGTCAACACGCGCCCTAAGCCGTTGTGGACTGCAACATCAACCATGTCGTCACGGGGCTCACCCCCCGCGGTGCCGCATCGTCGCGTGACGGTTGTCGACGACGATCCGGCCGTCGAAGATCGTCATGGCGAGTTCTCGGACATTGCTGATGTCGCGGGTGGGGTCGGCGGTCAGGACGATCAGGTCGGCGCGTTTACCGGGGGCGGCCACACCGAGATCCGGGCGGCCGCAGTGCCGCGCTGCGGCACTGGTGGCGGCGACGAGCGATTGAACGGGCGACAGCCCGGCCGCAACCATCAGCTCGGCCTCCTCCAGTGTATTGGCGCCGAAAAGCCCTCGGCCGCTGAAGGTGTCGCTTCCCAACGCGATGGTGACGCCAGCATCGGCGACCTTCTTGACGTTGTCCCGACTATCGGGATGAAGAGCGTCGTCGATCCAGAGCGTCGGCGTGTAGGTGATCCCGCGATCGAGCATGAGGTCGATCAAGGCGTGGTCGGTGAGGGGTTCGACGGTGATACCGTGCTCGAGGCCGTCCGCACCGGCCTCCACGGCCTCGCGCGCGGCGACCTGCTGGGTGGTGTGGACGGTCACCCGCAGGCCGCGCTCGTGTCCCGTCTCGATGCCTGCGCGAAGGACGTCCGACGGCAACCGCACGAGGTCGACGGAGGCCGGGAACGCCGGGTTGTGCCAGACGTACGTCGACGAGGTGGTGCATGCGCACGCACCCTCGGACAGCAGTTTGATCGCGTCGACCTTGCGATCGGCTAAGTGGTGCACCACATCACGCATCTGCTGAGCGTTGCCGACTTCGGCGGTGAATCGGCTACGGGCCCAGGGGTTCCCGGCGAAGATGGTTGCGGCGGGATGGCCGTCGCGGCCGGTGATGCCACATCCGGTCGCCACCAGCCGCGGCCCTTGCAACGATCCCGCGGCGATCTTCGCGCGGGTGTTCAGTATCCCGTCGGTCGGGTCACCCACCGACTTGATCGTCGTCACCCCGTGCTGGAGGAAGAGCGCGAGCTTGCGGGGGAGTTCGGTCTCCTCGAATGCCCTCATGGACTCCTCGTCTGACACCGCGCCGACATCGTAGAAGTGCAGATGCGTGTCGATCAGACCCGGGAGGACCCAGCCTTCGGAGGCGTCGACCTCCGTTCTGCCCCGCAGTGGTTGACGTGACACCGCAGCGATCTGACTGCCGTTGATCGCGATGTCGTACAGGCCGGGGAGCGGTCGGTGCCCGTCGAAAACGTGCCCGCGGCGAACGACGAGATCGTGCTGCGCCGAATCGTGATCCTCGGCCGTTCGCGTGACCGCATCGCCCATCGGTTACTCCTCAAGCTCCAGAGCGCCGCGGCGACGCTCGAGAACTAGGTTACTTTTAGTAATCTAATAAGGGAAGCCGAACGACGGTCTTACCATGAGGAATGACCGAATCCCGGCCGCCGCTGCGGGCGTGCTCCTACACCGAGGAGGTCTTCGGCCTACTCGGCAAACGCTGGACGGGACTCCTTGTCGACCTGCTTCTTCAGCGTCCGGCGCGGTTCAACGAACTGCACGCGGCACTGCCGGCGTTGTCCAAGCGCGTCCTGAGTGAGCGCCTATCTGAATTGCAGGCCATTGGCGTGGTCGAGCGCGACGTCGACCCCGGCCCGCCGGTCACCGCGACGTATCGGCTCTCCGAACGTGGACGGGCGCTTGGACCGGCCATGGACGCCCTACGTGCATGGGCCGGTGCACCAGTCGACGAGCACGGTCGTCCGGCACCTCCCTGATCACTATGTCGCTGACGCATTTTGGACAGCTCAACCCAACGCGGCGGGCGAGGGCCACCACTCAAAGCATTCCTGATCCATCCAAGGAAACTGCCGTATCTTACTGGTAACACTGCATATTCGATTTCTGCATATTCCCCGATGTGTAGAACCGGCATAACAGTCTCCGTACGCCTCGTGGTTCTTTCACCCGGCTCCACTGACGGCTGATTAAGGGTGAGCTGTGCGATGGCGACAGCACCGCGCGGGCTCACGTCCAGAAGACGCATTCCACGCGCGGTATTAACCGGCACAACCGCTCCTCGTTGCGCTGACCACCGTCCGAAAGCGCCGAAACGTAGTCATCTGACGGATGCCTGGTCGGCTGACGATGGCCCAGAGTCATCGTGTGGAGCTGAACTGAATCAGCTCCTTTCCATCGTGAATCCCACCGGGGATGTGCCTTTCGAGGAGACAAGATGTCTGACTTGGTTGATGTGATGCTTGATGCGCACGGCGGTCTCGACCGGTTCCGCCGGTTCGCGTTCCTGAACGCCCGACTGCACCAGTGATCGCGCTCATCGGAAGTCCTCAGGTGTGCTCGCCGAAATTCCTCACCTGTGAGCAGCGATCAGTGTAGTTGTTGGCGGTTGCCGGTGGTGGTTCGGCGCAGGGTTTCGGCGGCGGCTTGGTGGTCACGCAGGCGGTAGGACTCGCCGTCGAGGTTGATGACTATCGAGCGGTGCAGTAAGCGGTCGAGCATGGCGGCTGCGACGGTGGTGTCTCCGAGGATTTCGCCCCAGGCGCCCACTCCACGGTTGGTGGTGATGACGATGCTGGTTTTCAGATAGCGTTGGGAGACAACCTGAAACAGTGCCGAGGCCGCCTCTGCCGGTAATGGTAGATAGCCGAGTTCGTCGATTACGAGCAGCGTCGGCCCGGCGTAGAAACGCATAGTGGTAGCCCAGCGGCCTTCGATCGCGGCGCGATGGCAGCGCCGCGAGATCCGCGGCGGTGGTGAAGTAGGTGCGGTAGCCGGCATAGGCGGCGGCCCTGGCCAATCCCACGGATAAGTGGGTTTTGCCGGTGCCTGGTGGGCCGATGAGCAGGATGTTGGTCGCCGATTCGAGGTAGCGGCAGGTGCCCAGCTCGTCGATGAGGTTGCGGTCGATCCCGGCGGCGGCATCGACGTTGAAGTCGTCGAGGGTGGCCGGGGTGGGCAGGCAGGCGAACCGCAGTCTCCCGGCGAGCCGGCGGGCGGTGGAGGCTTCCACTTCGACGGCCAGCAGCCTTCCAGGGCGGCGGTGAGCGAGAGCCCTTCGGCGCTGGCCTGGTCCAAGACCGCGGGGAGGGCTTCGGCGGCGGCAGCCAGTTTGAGTTCGGCCAGGTGCGAGCGCAGCTGCTGGTAGCGGCTCGCCGCTGCTGAGGGCGATTCCTCGGCGATGGTCGTGGTGGTGGTCTTCGGGGTGCGGCCGGTAGGGGTCACTGAATGGTCCTTTTCTGGGCGGCCCGCTCGTAGGCGGACAGATCGATCACGGTGGAATCGGTGGACGGAGTGCGGGATTGGTCAATACCTTTAGCGGTGTCGTGCTGCTGAAGCAGTTGCGCGGCAGCGGCTTTAGCTGCCGGCCCGGGTGGGATGCGTTCCTTGCGGCGGTGCGGGCGCCCGGTCATGGAGGTGGCCATCGCGGCGCTGTCCAACGCGATGACATGGCCGCTGTCACGCACCATCTCCGAGCCCGTCAGCGGCCATCCGATGCCGGGCGATCACGATCCCGCTGGCGGTGGCGATATCGCAGAACTCGCCGCCGACTGGATGTGACACCACCACCTGGGCGGCGGCCAGTTCCGGGGGCACCGAGTAGCGGTTGCCGCGGTAGGACACCAACGCTTGGCGCGACGCGGTGCGGGTCTCGGAAACGATCATCGGATACGGCACCGCCGGCACCGGAGCCAGCGGTTCGGTCTTGGCCACCGCGGCGACCGAGGACCGGCCGTCGGCGGTGGCCCGTAGCCGGGTATCGCCACGCACTTGGGCGAAGCGGTCCAGGCTGGCTTGGGCCGCCTCGACGGTCATGTCGTCGGCCAGAGTGCGCCACCAGCGTTGCGCGGCAGTGTGGTTGGCCTTTCCACCACACCTTTGCGGTTGCCGCGCCGCGGCGGGCAGATCGCCACCGAAACCCGTAGTGCTTGGCCACCCCGGCGAACGAGGCGGTCACCCGGCCGCTGCCGGGGTCGCAGACTGTGGCCATCCGGTCAAACCGCCACACCCGTGCACCCACCCAAGCCGCGGGTCACGCGGTCAAGGCCGGAGACCAGATGCGGTTGGTCCTGCGAGGGCGACAACGACCCTCGCCATTTGGCCGAATGAGCCAGCGAGCCCACCAGCAGGTGCGCGGTCTTGCCCCACCCCCAGAACTCGGGCGGATCGGGCAAATCCAGCCAATCCCATTGGGTTTCATCACCGGGCTCGTGCGGGATCACCGCGTTCGGACGCTGGGTGACCGAGCGGCACGCCTCACACACCGGGCGCAGATTGCGGGCTCGGATGTTGCGGGTCAGGCTTTGATACGACAGCGCGAACCCGAGATCCTCGAGCTCGTCGTAGAGGGTGCGGGCCCATAGATGCGGGTCCTCGACCAGGCGGGCGGTGACGTAGTCGACGAACGGCTCGAACGGGTCCGGGCCGCGGCGAGCCCGGACCCCGGGCTCCCCGTCACCGTCGAGGTACTTGCGGACCGTTTTGCGATCGAAGCCGGTGTGGCGGGCGATCGCCGAGATCGACCAACCACGTTTGCGTAGGGCATGTACTTCCAAGTCGTCCTCCCATGTGAGCATGAGAAAGCGGGCCTCCTTCGATGGAGCAACTGGCGTCAGACACCAGCAGCTTCGAGGGAGGCCCGCCCTTCTCGGCGGAGCCACACGGGTGGGGAATTTCGATGAGCGTAAGTGGGGAAATTCAGTGAGCGCGGTCACCAGGGCGGTGTGCTGTGGGGAGTCAAGGGTCAGCCGACGGTATTGCAGGAGGCCAACGTCCGCGTCGACCTCAACCGAGAGTGGGTGTCGCACTGGCCTTTCGCCCCCACCGATCACCGGTCCCAGTTCACCCCGAAGCGAGTCACCATTGAAACACCCGCGGGCGAGGTCGTCGAGCAACTCGACGAACCCCGTGATTCATTTGCCGGGTACGTCATGGAGACCCCGTGGAGTAACGCGCAGGTCGCCTACTTCGCCGGATACACGATGTGGACCTACCTGACATCTCCGTTCATCCTGGCCCGACCGGGGGTGTTGACCGACGAGATTGAGCCGTGGGCGGAGAGACTTGGCGACGGCTGCGCGTGACCTTCCCCCGGGACATCGCCACCCACAGCACGGTCCAGACCTTCTATGTCGACGACACGGGGCTGTTGCGTCGCCACGACTACGACGTGGATATCCAAGGCAGCAATCCCGCCGCTCGCTATCTGCTCGATCCTGTCACCGTGCAGGGAATCGTGTTGCCCTCCAGATTGCGCATCTTCCCGCGCAACGATGACAACACGGCGGCCGCTGATCCGCTGATCGTCTCGGTGGACCTATCCGACTTCGCGTTCGAGTAACCGTAGGCGACACATCCTGCTTACGGGTGGTCAGATCCGACGGCGGCGTCGCCGGATGGAAGACAGTCAATGTGCCTATGGCTCTCGCGGTCTGCAGGCAAGAGAATCCGGAGATGACGCGGATCCGAGGCGATCTCGCGAGCGATCGATGAAGGGTGCACAGCATATGGAGAATTCGTTGTCGTTGATGGCCGAGACCCGCTATCTGGATGGGCCGAGCGCACGGTTCGCCTACCGTCGCTTCGGTGCGGGTACCGGTGTCCCGTTGGTGCTGGCGTTGCGCTTTCGCGGCACCATGGATCACTGGGATCCGGCGTTCCTGGACGCACTGGGAGCCGAACGTGAGGTGATCCTTTTCGACAACATCGGGCACGGTAGGACCAGTGGCGTCGCGCCGGCCAGCATGGCCGCCCTGGCCGGCGGACTCACCGAGTTCGTCGACACCTTGGGGCTGTCCGAGGTCGATCTGCTCGGTTGGTCGTTGGGCGGGATCGTGGTGCAGGCGGCCACGTTGCAACGTCCTGATCTGGTGCGCCGGCTGATCGTCGCGGGCAGCTCTCCCGGTGGTGGTGTCCCCGGCATGCCGCAACCCGATCCGAAGATCTGGCAGGTTGCCACCAAGCCTGTAAACGACGACGATGACTTTCTCTATCTGTTCTTTCCCGATGAGGATCCGGGTCGCAAGCGGGGACTGGAGTCGTTGCGGAGGTTGGACGACCGTGTCCTGTCGCCGGAGCATGTTCCGGTGTCGATCGAGACGATGCAGGCGCAGTTGGCCGTCATTGCCTCGACCGGTTCGAGTATCTGGGATCGCCTGAGGGAGATCACCATTCCGACCTTGGTTGCCAACGGTGCGCACGACCGGATGATCGATGCCTACGCCACCTTCGCGATGGTGGGCCGGATGCCCAATGCCAAGGCCATTCTGTACAGCGATGCCGGGCACGGGTTCCTCTTCCAGCACGTCACGGACTTCGCCCGCGAGATCGTCGAGTTCCTCGCGTGACCCCGCAGGTGATTGAGGTCGATCTGCTCGTCATCGGATTCGGCAAGGGCGGCAAGACGTTGGCGACTGAGGTGGGCCGACAAGGTCAGCGTGTCGTGCTGGTGGAGGAGTCGGCGCAGATGTACGGCGGCACCTGCATCAACACGGGCTGTGTGCCGACGAAGTCGATGGTGTACCGCAGTGAGCACTCGCCCCGCGGCTCGTCCGGAACGTCGGTTTACGCGGATGCGGTCGCTGCCACAGAGCGGCTGACCACCGGGTTGCGGGCTACGAATCTCGCGGCACTGCAGTCGGTCCCGTCATTGCGGGTGCTCACCGGTCGGGCGAGCTTCATCGATGCGAACTCGGTCGCGGTAGAGACCGAGGACGGTCTCGCCACGGTGGTGGCGCGCGACATCGTCATCGGTACCGGCTCAACACCGGTGATTCCCGACCTACCCGGCGTGCGGCATAGTCCGGTCGTGGTCACCAGTGCGGAGTTGCTGCGGCGTGCCTCGCGCCCGGACCGGCTTGTGATTCTCGGCGGCGGCTACATCGGTTTGGAGTTCGCGTCGATGTACGCCGGATACGGCACCTCCGTGACCGTTCTGGAGCAACGTCCGGCCGTTCTGGCACATGAGGACCCAGACATCGCCGACGCTGCAGTTTCTGTCCTGTCCGGGAGGGGAGCCACGATCCTCACCGGCGCCGAAGTCACTGAAGTGCAGACTGTTCCGCGGCCGGGCGCCCCCCCATTGGCACGCGTGGCGTATCGCATCGGCGGACGCGCCGCCACCGTCGAGGCCGACGTCGTGCTGATCGCGCTCGGACGCACGCCCAACTCCGCCTATCTCCGACTTGATCGGGCCGGGGTGGAGATGACCGACACCGGTGCCGTCGTGGTCGATGACTACCGCCGTAGCAGCCAACCCCACATCTATGCGGTCGGGGATGTCAACGGCGGACCGCAGTTCACCTACATCTCTCTCGACGACTACCGCATCGTGCTCGATCAGCTCGGCGGTGCTGCCGAACCCAGGTCTGCCGCCCAGCGCCGAGCAGTTCCGAACTGCCTGTTCCTGAGCCCCCCACTGGCACGTGTCGGCCTTACCGAAAACCAAGCGCGCACCGCGGGTTACGACCTCAAAGTGGCGGCCAGCCCGGTGGTGAACCTGGCCACCGTGGCAAGAGCCCGCATCGTCGATGACACGGCCGGGATGATGAAAGTGGTGGTGGACGCGGAAACCGACAGGATTCTCGGCGCTGCCCTGCTGTGTCACGACGCACAGGAGGTGATCAACATCGTCGCCCTGGCGATGCGCCACGGCATCACCGCATCGGTATTGCGGGACGAGATCTACACCCATCCGTCCATGTCGGAGTGTTTCAACCAGCTGTTAGGACTGCTGCAATGAAGTTCGACCCTACGAACACCGCGGTCGTGGTCATCGATCCGCAGATCGACGTCCTGAGTCCCACCGCACGCAACTGGGCGTCCGTCGGCGCGAGTGTCACCGAGAACGACACAGTGGCCCACCTCGCCCAACTCATGGAAACCGCCGTCGCCCAGGGGTATCCGCTGATCATCTCGCCGCATTACTTCTATCCGTCTGATTCGCAGTGGTTGTTCAACGGGCCGCTGGAGTCCGACGAGTTCGCCACCGGAACGTTCGCCCGCGTTGGGGCCCTGGATTTGACCGACTTCGCGGGTTCGGGCGCAGACTGGCTACCTGCGCTGGCGCCCTATATCAACCGCCCGACCACCACCGTCGCGAGCCCCCACAAGGTCTTCGGGCCGCAGACCAACGACGTTGTCTTACAGCTACGGAAGCGAGGATGCGACCGCGTCATCCTCGCCGGGATGTTGGCGAACATGTGCGTCGAGTCTCACCTGCGTCACCTTCTCGAGGACGGATTCGAAGTTGCGGTGGCCGTGGATGCGGTGGCGGGCCCCCGTCACCCCGCCTGGGGCGACGGGTATCAGGCAGCGCTGGTGAACTATCGGTTTCTCGCGCACGCGGTGTTGCCGACCGGAGAAATCGTCTCGGCGATGACCGGCGCGGCATGAATCACTGAGCGAGGGTGAAGTCGAGGACGACGCGGAATCGTGCGCGGCCGGACATCATTCGGTCGTAGGCGCGCGGTGCTTCGTGAAAGGGGAGTGGTTCGATCATCGGGGCGATCTGGTGCGTGAGGCTGAATGCGAGGTTGTCTTCGTTATCGATGGCGGATCCGGTGAGGCTTCCGATGATGCTGCGCCCGCCGAAGATCAGATCGGGTGTGTGGACCGGTACCGGTTCTGGTGAGGCTCCGACGACGATCATTTTGCCCCGTGGTTGGAGTCCGGCTACCAGTCCGGCCATCGATGCTCCGTTGGCGGCCGTGGCGATGATCGCTGTCGCCCCGCCGAGTGCGGTTAGCGCGGCGGCGGGGTCTTCGGCGGCGCTGTCGATGTAGTGGTCGGCGCCCAACGTCGAGGCCAGTCGAGCCTTTTCGGTGCCGCGGGCTAGTGCCGCGACGCGGTAACCCATTTTCTTGGCGTACTGCACGCCCAGATGTCCTAATCCGCCGATACCCTGTACCGCCACCAGGGAGTTCACCGGCGCCTGGGCGACGCGCAGGGCGTTGAACACGGTCACCCCGGCACACAACAGGGGTGCGGCCGTCAGCGCGTCGAACGCCTCCGGAACCCGCACCAGCCCAGAGGCCCTGGCGTAGACGATCTCGGCATACCCGCCGTCGACGGTTGTCCCGGGCTGGGGTTGGTCGGTGCAGTTGACGAAGTCACCGCGGCGGCAGAAGTCGCACTGACCGCAGTGGCCGCCCAGGAATCCCACCCCGACGCGGTCACCGACCTGCCACCGAGGTTCCACCCCGGCGCCGACGACATCAATGGTCCCGACTACCTCGTGACCGGGAACCATTGGGGTCGTCGGGTCTGGACGCTGTCCCTCCACGGCCAGAACATCGCTGTGGCATACCCCGCACGCGGCCGTCCGGATCCGCACGTGCCCGGGGGCGGGGTCGTGCAGTTCGCGGTCGACGAGGGAGAATTCGCGATGTCCAGTGACCTGATATGCCCGATAAGAGTTCATGTATCCATGCCATCAGCTCCAGCGGCGTCGCGGCATAAGTACGTTGACCACAAGTACGGCTACTCGCCGGCGGGCGTGGCGTTGTCGAGTTCGATGGCGTCTCGTAGTTGAGCGCGGCGAGTGATGCCGAGCTTGGGGAAGATCTTGTACAGGTGCGCCGCAACCGTCCGATGTGAGATGTAGATTTGGTCGGCGATCTGGCGGTTGGTCAGTCCGGCCGCTGCGAGCCGTGCGATCTGTAATTCCTGCGGCGAGAGTTTGGTCGTGAGCACGTCGATTGCCGATGCCACGCCTGGCACCTGCACGCCGGCGGCGCGCAGTTCGCCTCGTGTGCGTTGAGCCCAGGGCGCTGCTCCGCGGTGTTCGAAAAATCTTAGTGCTGCGGCTAACTGGGTGCGTGCGTCGATGATGCGTCGTTGTCGTCGGAGCCATTCGCCGTAGCTCAACTGGGTGCGGGCGTACTCCAACGGCGCTTGGGCCTCGGCGTCCTCGATGTCCAGCGCGGCGTGGAAGTGGTGCTCTGCGTGCTGGTCCGTACCGGCGATCAAGGCCCGGCTGCGGTGTACCAGCATGACGATGTGTGGGGAACCCAGCGCGCTCGCCTCGGTGTCGATCTCGTCGACAAGCTGGCAGATCACTCGGGTGTGGCCACTGGCGACGGCGGCTTCGGTGAGGTCGGCGATAGCCCAGCGACGGGAACTGCGGTCACGGTTCATCTGCGAAAGTTCGGTGAAGGCGCGCTCGCTGTCGTGTGTGCTCAGAGCAAGCAGGCCACTGGCCCAGGCCAGGTCGTCGAGCCACAGTAGGGGAGTGTCGCTGGGCAGGTTCTGTTGCGCTGTCGCCAGTGACTGCTGAGCGGATTTGGTATCGCCCTGCCATGCTTGGATCCGCGCCAGCAGGGCGGCTGCAGCGCCCATGCTGAGCCCGAGATCCGCATCGGTGGCGATCCGGAATGCGTTGTGCGCGCTGACGGCGGCCTCGGTCAATTGCCCGGCGATGATCTGCGATCGCGCTGAGCCGCGCAGCGCCTCACACTCGATCGCGGGCGCACCTGTCCTTCGGGCCACCTTGATGGAACCGTCCCAGCATGACTGAGCGGTCGCCAGATCAGAAGCCGACTCGGCGGCCAACCCCATCGACATCAGCGCCGTCAGATCATCACTCAGGGCATCCTGCAATGTTGCGGCGCGGCAACGGAACTGGCGGGCATACTTGGTGTCCTCAAGGGTCGCCAAGGCCACTTCGACTGCCGGGTGGTCCAGGTGCTCGATTTGGTGCAGGCGCTCGGCGATCAGATCACGGTCACGTTCGTCGAGTCCGTGCATCCGACACTGCGCTGCCGCGGCGGCGAGCAGGCGGATATGGGTGTCCAACTCACCGTGGCTTCCCAACCGGTCCGCCAGCGCCACCAGATCCTCTACCGGCGGCGCCGTTACGCCGGTTGTGACGGCGAGGGTGAAGCGCGCGAACGCAAGATCGAACTGGTGCCCGAGATCAATGGCCAACGGCTCGGCCTCATCGAGGATGTCCATCGCTTCGGCGGTCAGCCCTGCCCGGTACGCGGGTTCGATTGCGCGGACGAGGCGGCGGATGCGATCGTTCGCCGACGGCGACAGCGCGGCCGCACGCCGCCATGCGCGTGCCGCTTCTGCATTGGCGCCACGAAGTTGTGCGGTCTGGGCCGCGGTTTCGAGGTCGGCGGCGACCCCCTCATCGGATCTATAGGCCGCCGCCGACCGGTGCCAGGCGGCTCTCATCGCATCGGTGGTCGCGTCGGCCAGCGCCTGGTGGAAGGCCGAGCGTTGCGTCAGAGGTATCGCCCGGTAGGCCACAGACCGGATCAGGGGATGGCGCACCTGGAGCGATCCGGCGACGACTGTGATCAGCCCGCACCGCTCGAGTGGATCCAGATCGGCATCTGACAGACCGACGTGCCGCGCCGCGTCGGCAAGTTCAGCCATTGCAGTATCTCCGCCGGCGGCGATCAGTCCCAGCATCCGGCGACTGGGTTCAGGAACGCCATCCAGTTGCTCCCGGAAAGCGCGTTCGATGCGACGCGTCGTCGGCAGAGGCGTCGGCGACGGGTTTCTCTGTTCCTCGCCGCCGGCCAACAGTGCCTTCGTGAGTTCGGCGATGGCCAACGGATTTCCCGCAGCTTCGGTCAAGACGCGCCGTTGGGTAAGCGCGCTGACCCCGTGCCCGTCGACACCGGCCAGCGCCTCCTCCATCAGGACGCGCGACGTCGCGATATCCAGTGCCTCCAACTGGAGGTGCGGCAACGACGAGAGTTGTGACGATTCCCCGTCGATGCGGGGCCTTGCGGCGCACAGCATCATCACCGGCGAGTTCGTGATGCGGCGCCCGATGAAGGTCACAACGTGCAGCGTGGAATCGTCGAGCCACTGCGCATCGTCGATCACGAGCAGCATGGGTCGGGTGGCCGCGGCCTCCTCGATCAGCCCGAGCGTCGCGACGCCGATCAGCAGCGGGTTGGGCACGCCGGCCTCAGCGAGGCCGAGGGCGGCCAGCAGGGTCGTCCGCTGGTGCTCTGGCAACGCGTCGGCGCTACTGAGAATCGGGTGCACCAATTCGTGCAGACCCGCGTAGCCCACCGTGGCCTGCGACTGCACCCCGGCACACGACAAGACGATGAACCCCTGGCGCTTCGCCCACCCTGTGGCAGCCGCCAGCAGGGTGGTCTTCCCGATCCCAGGCTCGCCTTCTACGACCAATGCACATCCGCGCTCTGCCAACGCGGTGGCGGCGGCGGTGATCGCCTCCAGCTCGTTGTCGCGGCCGATCACGTGCCGACGGTACCACCCTGGATTGGAGATGCCAACTCAGATAGGGTGTGGCGATGCGTACCGATCCGTGGTCCGACGATCCCTGTCCTATCGCGCGCGCTATGGCGGTCATCGGGCAGCGGTGGTCGATGCTGATCATTCGCGAAGCATTCCTCGGCAGAACCCGATTCTCGGAGTTCAAGGAGCAGTTAGGAATTGCCTCGGATATCCTCAGCGCCCGGCTGGCCGAACTTGTGTCGGCCGGCGTACTGGAGACCGTGGAATACCGCGAGCCGGGCGACCGCACCCGCAGCCGTTACGAGTTGACGCAATCCGGTCGCGACTTGGTCGTGGTCCTTGGAGCAATCGGCCAGTGGGGCTACAAACACGCAGACCGAAGCAAAGGCACGCCGTATCGATTCGTCGACAGCAATGGCGAGCCAGTCATCGCAGGCTTCCGGCACCGTGACGGTACCGCGGCGGCCAGCACGGATGTCCGCCTGGTCAGCGCCGCCGCGCCGATCTCGCAATGACAACACCCGGATCTACCTGCCGGCCGCACCCGCGACGTGACGCGACCTGCCACTGAAGCGAGCAAGTTCGCGCATTACCCGGCGCTGCAGCCGACACGAGTCCCGCTGAGCACGGCCTTTGCCGGGAAGTATCGCAACACGGGAAGAACGAACGACGGGAGGGCTATGGCCGCACGAGGCCGGTGTCCGTTAACGGCTGATTTGACGGCGTAATACAGCGAACTGCCGACCCGAGTGAGAAAAAATCCTTATGCTCTCCTCCTCAATTGAGTTGGCGGACCGGGGCAGCTGCCCTGCGGTCAGCGCGAACTGGCCGCATCAAGAGACCGGACAACAAGAAGAGCAGCCGAATGATCTGTTCCTACAATGGAATTGAGCAGTTACTGGTAACCCGCCATATTCGATTCCTGCATATTCTTCCAGTTGGTCTGGCCGGGCAGACTGCGGCGGTCGGTACTGGATCGAACTAGCTCCGCCCGAGGCGGACATGATCATGGATACCGTCCTGCGGTTATCCACGCCGATGTCCATCCTGTGGGGCCGTGAGGTTCACGCCCCTGTGCTGGGCTAAGTAGTGTTATCCGTCGCAATGATCGGAGGTTGCGGCACGCTCCTGACGTTTAACGATCCCTCGGCGATTCCGTGATGAAAGCTCGCTGCGCGTGGGTTAGGTGGCACCGTGAAATCCTCGCTCGGCGGCGCAGTGCTCACCATCAAAGTGTCGAGGTGATCTAGGTCCGGCCACGCAAAGACAATTGACTTCCAACTCGTGACGGGAAATCCCTTACGCATGAAATAGAGGCCGTGGGGGCGGTAGAGCCGCCTGACGGGCGGTGTCTCGAAACCTATCAGGAACTCGATGCCAGCGATTTGAACGTACCCGCCCAGTATTTCGCTGCTCATATTCGCGAGGCGCAGGCGCGCGGATTTGGTGATGATCGGTTGGTCGTTGTCGCGATCAAGCAGCATGTACATGCCCCAAGTGGGAGGCCAGTCGGCTCCACGCCACAGGATCTCAGCCAATTGTTCGGTCGTAACCCCTAGTCGAAAGCGGTATGCAGGCGAGCCGTCGATCTCCATCGTTCCTGACTCGATGGCACCCCATATGACTTTGAGGAGCCAGAGCTCGAAGAAGGGTCCGCTGGCCAAAACGAACCCGCGCGAGAATTCGCTCCTGCGGTCATTGCCGAGGTATTTGAAAATGTCGAGCTGGTCCTCCACGAGGTACCGGAAAAATTCAGCGGCCATCTTGTCCAACGGCCAGAGTGCGCTGTTGTGTCGGTGGCACAGCATCCGCGTCGAGAGACCCTGCCGACCAACAGTCTTTGACCGTTGAGCCTTGTCCTGCCAGGACGCGCCTTCGACGATGACGACCTTGCCGTCGTGAGAAATGGCTTCGAGCACATCATCGGTGATGAAGTGCTCACGGGTGAGCTTGTCGTCGCAGTCGTTGCTTCTGCGTGCGTAACAGCCAGGGTTGGCGTACCCGGTCCGCGGTCCGGTCAGTAGCGGCGGAGGTCGCGTGGCGATCCAGCGTTGCCCCTCCCCGAGATGGCATTCCCGTGACTGACGGCCGGATCCGCAAGGGCAGCGGTGTTCTGGTGCCGGGTGAAAGTACTGATTGAACTCGACGTCGGCGGTACGCACCACCCCGACCAATGGCTCGATGGGCTCCTGTAAGCCTTCGCTCATGGAAAAACGATAGCGTCCGCCTCCGACACTGAATCCCAATGCGAGGCGGTTCCGGCGGCCTGTGCTTCTGGCTACGTCGCGAAGGCAGCGCAAAGTAGCCACCAGCGTGGCCATTTCTAGCACTGCAGCCGAGCAGTGCCTTCCGTGTCCGAGGGTCTGCCATGCGATTATCTGTGGGTGGATTGGCTAGTCAATTGGTGGCACGGTCTATTTTGGACACAAGCGTGGGGGAACGCTGCCGAGTGGTTCGGGGCAATCGGAACCGGGGGAGCCTTCATAGCGGCCGTGGTGTTCTTTATCCACGAGCGGCGAACTGCAAACCGAGGCCAAGCATCGTTAGTCTTCGTCAGAAAAGTAAAGGGCGCTTACGTCGAGATCACGAACAGGTCCGATAAATCGATCTTCGATGTCCGCACGGTAGTAGATCCGATGTCGATGATGACTGCTCTGACAATTGGTGAGGTCAATCAAACGCCGGCAATGGGTGTAGGCGGATCCAACACCTACAAATATCCGTCGCACGAATACTATCTCCTGATGCGGCGTTTGCTAAAGGAAAAAGCGCGAAGGTTTAGTGCGAACTCACCCAATCAAGGGGATGTTGAGATACCGGCGGGTGAGAAACACGAAATTTTTGTGCCCGAGCTGATGTTCAATTTGGACGAAGCGTACGTCTTATTTCTCGACGCCTACGGCAGGAGTTGGGCGGTCAATTCTCGCACCCGGAAAATTATCGGCGCGGGTCAGTACAGGCCTAAATCAGAGAGATTCAAGGAACGATTTTCCTCTCGGTGGTGGATTGCTAAAAATGAAGTCCACTATATATGGGACAATTACATGGATCACCGCAGCGGGAAGCCGGGCCCTCCGGAGTAAACGTGCTAGCCTCGTTCCCCAACTAGCTCGTTACCATGCATGTGAATGCTGGCTAGCCATTCGGTAGTTTGGATTCGTGCATAATCGGTCTGCATAGCCCGCGATAAGAAAGGGCGGGCCCAATGCTCTAAAAATAGGAAATCGCGGTTTGGCACCGCTAAACGAAACTACCCCGCACTCCGCGAATTAGCCGCTTAGAAATCCCTTGCAAAAGAACTTCGGGGGCGCCACCGTCCTCTTCGTTCACGAACACCATGACATCCCGTTCGGCACGACTGATCGCCAGGTAGAGCAGCGACAGCAACCGGCTTTTCTCGTTAGGGGCAACGTAGGGGGCCTGAAGGTCGGGAATGCCAGCAACAATGACCGTCTCGAACTGCAAACCAGCAAGATACTCTGCAGGCCCAACCAGTAACCCACGGCGCCGATAGCCTAAGCCATCAACGTCGCCCCGGCCGGTGATAGACGCGACGTGATAACGCCCTGACTGAGAAATTTGATGCGCTAAATTGGTAAATCGAGGCCATTGGCGCGTATCAACAACTGCTAACGCCACCCGCCCGTGCGGGTAGACATCCCGAATTACGCGGTATATGTCAGTTTCTTCTGAATTATGAGATTCCGAAGTTGTTAATGTTGGAATAGGGCCATCGTCCTTAGTCGATTCCACTTTTGAAAAATCGATATCCCACTCATGCCCTAAGTTGTGAGTCGGAAAGAACAAGTGAATATGTTTGATCAACTCCAAGATCTGCGGCGTGAAGCGGTGAATTCTAGTTAGCTCAAGGTTGGTAACCTCCCCGAAAGAAATTTCGGGAGCAAAATTAGTGGATGACTGCACGTGGTCCGCAGCGATTCCAATAAATGATTCCGACGGCGACTGTCGTGGATCAAGAGCCATGAATATCTTCGGATAACTTCTCACGTCGCGGGTCAAGTAGTGCAGAACCTGCCGTTCAAGCGGACTAAACAAATGAAACTCATCGACAAAAACAAGATCATACCCCTCATCTTTGCGTGACCTGTTCCATGCATGGGTTTCGAGGTGGCTCAGAAAGTCTGCCAGTACCTGGTCTGAAGTCATTAACGAGCGCGCTTCGAGACCCTCCATGAAGCGCGTGTACAGCAGAAATACAACCTCTAGGTCAGCCCTCGATGAAAGGGGCAACATCCATGGTGCTCGCGGAATCTGAAAATACCTTGTGTCGGAACCCGCTCCGGGGAATATCGCGGCTGCGCCTATGACCGAACCGAATTCAACCAAGAGGTCCCATGCCAAAGCGCTCCGGTCCTGTTCATTAGCGGAGTCGAGTCTCGATCGAAGTTCACTAGAAGCTTTTGCACGGTATGTAACCCAGTCGCCCTCGACAAAATTATCGATCACGTCCATAATTTCGTCTAACTGTGCCTGCTTTCCGCTGAAGCTGTCCTCTCCAAGTACGGTGAAAGTCGAAACACTTGATGCATATGCGGGTGAAATATTCTCGGCAATTTCAAGCAGCGGGAAGACATCTATTTCTGGCAGCGGCCCGAGGCTCATCGAATCAATGGACTCGGAAATCTCTGTGGCTAGCGACCAACTATGCGTTGTGACAAGGACGCGGATGTCCTGATCTACCTGCCTCGCTCGAAGGACCTCCGCAATCGCCTTCATGGTGAGAGCGAGGGTTTTCCCAGAACCTGCGGGGCCGCGTAACCGAATTGAACTTGTCGCCGGCGCGTCGATGAAGGATCGCTGATCGTCACTAATCGCCTCAAGCCATCGATCATATGACCAACCCTTGGTTGGCGACTGAGATAGCGCAGGCAGGTACATATCCACATCAGCTGCGCTGGACTGGCCTTCGAAGAAATCCGTTGCTGACTGGATGACTCTGTTCCACTGGGCTTCCAAATCAGGAAGCGTGGGCCTGCCCGCGAGATCGAAATCTTCGAGGGTGGTTTTGCTGTCCGATGTAGTAGTGCGCCAATACACGACATCTGACCGGGTCCCGGGCAATACCTCCGCAATCCAGCGTGTTTCACTCGCCCCTCTGGGAACCGCGAAAAATGCGACAAGATTGCCGTGCTTGTACTGGTGCCAACCTCTGGGTAAGGATAGCTTCCCAGAAATCTTGACGCGGTCAACAAAAGAGGCCATCCGCCCTAGAACGCTGCGACGAGATCTAGCTAGATCCGCCGGAGTGTGCTTGTCCGTCCATCCTTCGTCGCGAATAAGTACTACACGCTGTGTCTCGAGATCATCGTTAGCCGTAACCAAGTACTCAGCTTCGTCTGTCTCGCTCAGGTGGAGGTCGACGGATGCATCTACCGCCTCTGGCGCCAAACCTGTCGCTAGAACGCGGAGTGCGTTCGCGGACGTAACAAGAGGCTTCATTTCAACGCATCTCCCATGAGCTCAAAATAGACATCGCGGGCCTCTTCGTACTCATGAGGTAGCCCAATAGCCATGAACACGGTGGCAAAGCGCTGAACCAGCGCATGTGTGTAGCGATCGCGTAGTCGGGAGATGCGCTTGTATTTGGCATCCCTATGTTTCGGGCCGATGGCAACTTCAGGCTCCCAGACCTGCTCTAGGTGGCGGAGGTATGCGAAGTATCCTCTGTCGTGAGATGCGGCAAATGTGCTGATGAACATCGCATCACCAGGAGGGCGCTGATAGGCCTCCCTTACCGGATCCAGCACTCTTGCGACAGCATTCTTACGCGTAGGCGGTTTATCGCCGCCCAATTGGCCGTCGACGAGGTTTCTCAAGGCCTGATTCAGTTCGTCCGCGGACGCGTCTAATTGCTGAATCGATTCGATTGCAGCCCTGGCGATTACGGCATCTTTCTCAAGCAGCTTCAAGGCTTGGATTATGGAGTCCGCGGACTCTTCCGTGGTCCAGTGCCGCAATCGCTCCGCAGACACTCGCGGCCCGCCGATGCGGTCTAGTATTTTGAGCAACTCGCCAACAGGCTTCTCCACGAGTCGGTTTCGCACACGAGGGACTACCATCTCGAGAAGATACTCTTCGGCTGTCAGTAGTGGTATGCAAGTGACTCGACCATGATGCTTGTTGAAAGCGAGGTCGCAATCGGCCGTAATCACCATTAGGTGGCGCTCCCACATTGCAGCATTGATATCAATGGCCTCCAGAATGTCACCTTGGCGAAGAGGCTCCGATGTGCTGAAATCACAAAATTCGGCAAACACATCGGCCATCGGTGCGTCCCCTTGATGTCTGTTGGTACCGATCATGCGCCGCTGCCACCACGACTCTCGACTCGAATCGCCGAATACCGAACCCAAGGCTGCGCTGCGAGTGCAGCGTGCCAATGCACCACTTGGTCGCTGTAGCCCAACATCTCGGCAACGACCGGAGGCGGTACCTGGATCACGAGTTCGCGCAGTGCAGTGTTACGAGCCCCCAGCAGGTCGATCCCGAGCCACCGAAGACGATCCATCAGTGTGTTGGGGTGTAGGTGCTCGCCGGGCCGATACCCCGGAAACAGCCAGGGATTGTCTGCTCCTGCTGTGCGAAGGTTTGGCCTGTTGGTGACGTGGCTCTTGAGCAGTGCAGCGAATGGCTCAGGAACGGGCGAGGGAGTAACGCCGAGTTCGAGCGATAGTCCGTCGGGAGAGACAAGCACCTTGCTCATCGGTATGGCTGCGACCTTCACGAGTGGCTGGGCGTAGAGCAGTAGCAGCGTTCCGGCGACCCGGTAGGGGAGCGATTCGCTGTCGCCGGACAGAAGCTCTCGAATCCACTCGAGCCGCTGATCTTGCGTGAGAACCCGGACCGTCTTGGCCTGTCGATGTCCGAGCGTGATTGATCGGTTGACCCGCATCTTTTGGCACCAAATGATGAACGTCCGGATGAGGTGCCGTGTGGTCGGACCCCCTGCGACCCAAAGGTCCACGTCTTGCTGTGTGCAGTCGGCGATAGTTCGGCCACGTTCAGTTCGAAGCCACTCGAGGAACTTCAGTGCCTCAGTGATGTCCTGCTTCGAGGCGTGAACGGGTCCGCGCGTCGGCTTCCCGGCGAGTGCCAACTCGTTGATACGTTTGAGGTGGTGCCAAAAAGCGAATTGCCTTATCGGCTGCGCTATCTCGGCGTCAGACACCGGGCGCAGCTTGTCTTCGATCCACCGCTCGAAGTAGGCAAGATACTTATCACGTGCGGTAATTACGTCATGGTGCTGCAGGATGGCCCGTAGGTGGTCGACGTGCCGGCCCGCGGGCTCGTACTGGTCCAGGCCGTCGTGGGTGAGGGGAGTGGTGCCATCTCCGAGGGAGCGTAGGAGTGCTTGAACCTTGTCCGATCGTTTCCACGTGATGATGCTCTCGGCGCGATCGGCTGCGCACAGGGCGTCGATAAGTTGTGTGAAGCTCGCGGGGGAGTCCGGGTGGAGGAACGCCCGCTCAAGGTCTTCGCGGAGGCTGCAACGTGCGCATACATTGCCGCGGTAGGGTCGCCGCTCCTCGTTGCACGACGTGCAGTAGAAGTTCTGCCGGATACGTGCGCAGTCTCGGCAGACCGCTTGATCGCTGATTTCCAGCCGGCCCGGCAAAAGGCGGTGGAATCCGCAGCTGGGACAGTCGCCGTACAGGCTGGTTGCTTCGTAGTAGCAGGAATTGCAGATGCAGCCTTCTGGCCATGTTGCTGCCGTGCGCCGCATCTCGCGGTGGCAACGAGCGCACTCCATTGATCCGTCGGTGACTTTGGGACGTCCGCGAACGGTATTCCGGCGCAGCGGTTCAATCGTCATCGCTGAGGATCCGAGCACGTTTGGGGCGGATGGCCTTGTTGAGTTCTACGACGTTCTCTCGGCCGGCGCTGGCGGCCTTCTTGCGGGCGTCGGCAGCGGTGACAGTGACGAGATCGTCTGGGCCGCAGTCGAAGATGTCGCAGAGGGCGGCGATGAGCTTCAGAGAGACCCGTTCGGGTCGTTGGTGGACGAGTCGGTAGACCTGTGGCCGTGACAGCGTGATGCCGCGTTCATTCAGCCGTGGGATGAGGTCGGTACTGTTGTGCATCTGATTACCCGCCATGAGCTCGGCGAGCCGCCATTGGTAGTCGACATCGCGTTTCATCCGGCGCCGCCGTTCAGCTTCGACTCAAGCGCTGCGGCGATAGTGGCGTCGAGCGCATTTCGCAGCGTCCGGGTGCGGTAGTCGCTGCTGACACAGCTGTAGATCGCTGTGGTCGACGCGTGCTCATGACCCATTTGGTGCTGAACGAACATCGCATCCCAGCCGGCTTCGAGCAAGTGCGTTGCATAGGATCGCCGGAACGAGTGGAGATCGAGGCCGGGCGAGAGGTCGAGATCGTCACAGTACCGGCGGAACCGCCTGATGAGTGTGGTTTCCGAGACGAGATTTCCGCGTTCGCTGGGGAACAGGTCGATCCCGTCGTCCATATGGGGCTGACCATTCTCCAGCCAGTCGACCAGCACTTCGGGCGTCCAATCGAAGACTGTCAGGACGCTGCGCCGCTTCGGCGGGGAGCCCTTCTTCGCTTTGCCGTATCGCACATGAACCAGGCCGAACTTTCCGAACTCCTTAGCGTGGGGGTTCCTTGCTAAGTCGACCGTCTGCAAGTGGGCCAGTTCGTTGAACCGCAACCCATACGAGTAGGCGATCTTGAACATCACGGTGTCGCGGTATGCGGGCAGCCAACCCTTTCTGCTCGAAGCTACGACGGCAGATACCTGCTCGTCGGCATGATCGAAGAAGTCTTGAAGTTCGCGCTTGGTGAATGCGCGTTTCTCGGGCCGGGCCTCGTTCTCCTGGACGTGTCGAGCGGTATTCCAGTCGAAGAAGACTTGGGAGGGGTGAGTCCCGAACAGTGCTTCGCAGACGCGGTCCCAGCCGTAGTCCGGATTGCTGACATAGGAGCAGAATTGTCGCAGGCCGACCTGATACGAACGGATCGACGACTGGGCGAGTCCGTGGATACTCCGAAGATCGCCGAAGAACTCGTCGACCATGGCGACGGTCCAGGTCCATGGGAACTCGTTCGAGTGCTCGATGAAGCGCTGCACCTGCGTGATGCGTGAGTCGATAGTCTCGAACTGCAGATTGCGGCTGAGCTGCTGGTTGCGCCAGCCCTGGAGCATTTCGGCGACTGTCTGTTCTTCGGGGTGCAGGCGTTGATTCATCTGATGCAATATGCAGTGGGTTAACTTGACATAATGTGGCTTATCGGTGAACGCCTCAACAGTAGACCGCCCGAGCCGGCCCCGGCCGTCCGCCCATCCGGATGGCCGATCCGAAACTAGTTGGGAGTAATCCGGGAAAACCAACTCCCAGTTCGAATCAGATTTCAATCACTTAATGATTGATTTATCGGTTAGGTGTCGAGATGCGGATGCTGGTCAGTGCGGGCCCGCCTGTCGATTCTTCGGCGGCCCACCCTCCGTCAGTCGGCCGCCCCATCAAAGCGTCACAGTGACGAATTGATATGTCCCGCTGGGTCATTGACCATTCAGTATGCGACGTTACGAGTGACACCCACATGGTTAGATCGGCTGTCAGGCGGAGGCGACGATGGCTCCTGAGGAGCCGACTGTGGCTGAGCTGTCACTGGACGTGGCCGAGCGTTGCGTCTGATGGCGGATTTGGCGTGACCGGCGGCCTTACTCCTGTTGAGCCTTTCGCGCCGCCGCCAGCGATTGCCGCAGCGCTTCAGCGAGGCGGTCGACGTCATTATCCGCTGTCGTCCAGTTGGAGAAGGACACGCGTATCGCCGCTCGACCGTGCCATTCGGTTCCCGCGACCCACGCCTCTCCGCTTCGTCGCACGAGTTCTGCTACAAGCCAAGTGCGCTCGTCGCTGTCGTCAGCACGGATCAGGACCTGGTTGAGCACGACGTCATTGCACACCACAAAGCCGTGCGTGCCCTGGATCATCTGGGCCAGACGGTCGGCATGGTCGCAGCAGCGTTCGATCAGTTGTCGCAGCCCCTCCCTGCCTAACGAGGCGAGCGCTGCGTAGACGGGCACCGCCCGTGCACGCCGGGACATCTCGGGCACCAGGACACCGGGTTCGCGCTCGCTACTCGTGGGCAGATAGCTGGTGTTGGCTCCCAGCGCCGAGCGGGCAGCTTGGGGATCGGCAACGATGGCCAGGCCGCAGTCGTAGGGAACGTTGAGCCACTTGTGCGCGTCGGTCGACCATGAGTCGGCCAGCTCGACACCTTGAACCAGTGTCGACAGTCGCGGCGATGCGCTAGCCCATAGTCCGAACGCGCCGTCAACGTGAACCCATCCGCCGTGCTCGTGGGTTGCCGCGACGATCTCTGACATCGGATCGCACGCTCCGGAGTTCACGTTGCCGACTTGTGCGCACACGATGGCGGGTTCGGAATCAGCGGCGAGCGCCTCGGCGAGCGCGTCCGCTCTCATGGCTCCTTGTGCGTCGACTGCTACGCGCTCGACGCGGCGCGCTCCCAAACCAATCATCTGCAACGCCTGCAGTACCGAGGGATGGACCTCGTCGCCCACCAGCACGCGAACACGGGGTGCCTGCGCGAGCCCATCGGCCTCGACGTCCCAACCTTGCCGCGCTAACAGCACGTGCCGTGCGGAAAGCAACCCGACGACGTTTCCCGCCGTGGCTCCGGTCACGAAACCCACGGATGCGTCCGTGGGCAGCCCAAGAGCGTCAAGAACCCAGCGCTCGGCGACGGCATCGATCGCAGCACCCGCCGGCGACGACATCCGGCTGTACGCCGTCTGGTCCCAGGTCGATACCAGCCAGTCGGCAGCCAACGCCGCGGGTAGCGTTCCCCCGACGACGAGTCCAAAGTAGCGGGGACCGGCGCACGCAATCGTTGCCGGACCGAGAGTGGCGGCTAACTTCTCGACTACCGAGACCGCATTCGTGCCTTGGTCGGGCAGCGGCCCGCTCAGGGCATCGACTACTTCGTCGTAGCTGGTACTCGCCGCGACCGGTCGGTGTGAGAGACCCGTCAGGTATTCCGTCGCCAGTTCCATCGCCCTTGGCAGAGCCGCGTACATGTCGGTTCGAACCGGGGCAGAATTCTGATCCATTGAAACTATCCTTTGTCCGGCTCGTTCTGGATTCTGTCCGACACTCTCTGTTGGTTCTGGACAGTAGCGAGCCCACCGGGTTCCACCGATGCAGAGAGCTTTCTGGGCTGTCTGATGTGCTGCCGGAGAACGGCACCGCATGCCGATCTTCTCCAGGATGACGTCGATAGTGTCCTGGCCCCTACCGGCGCCGTACGCACCCAACGTCGAGACGAACCCCCCCAGGTTCGAGCTGATATCGCTTGCTGGGTCGAGCCTGAAGGACAAGCTGACATAACGTACGGGCGCGTGCGACGCCCGTTACCGCGGAGCGTGTTGCCCACCCACGGCCCGAACCCATGGTCGTCATGAGAAGTACGCGCGACTCCCCATCGGGGGCCTTTCGAATGGTGTGCGGATCTTCGAGGTCGGCTATCGCCAGTTGGGCTCCAGTCGATGCGCCGACAACTGCTTTTTTTCCGGAGTATTTATTCCGGATAATGCTAGGGTAATCGAGTACGACCAGCAAGGGCGAGCCTGAACGAAGTTCCGCGCGCAGGAAGAAGCGATGCATGTCGGGAATGAGCCGTGACTTCTTGGCGCTACCAGGCAGCGAGGTGTATCGCGCGGGAACCACGCCCCACAACTCCTCGGTGGCGCAGCAACCGATCGCCGTCGCGCAACCACAACGTCCCGAGGACGTTGCCGAAGTGGTGCAGTGGGCCGCCGAAAGCGGTGTCGGAATTGCCGTCCAAGCGAGCGGGCACGGTGCCGGCGCAGCCATCGACGAGGACCGGGTGCTGATCGACACATCGGCGATGACGCAGCTGTCCATCGACCCCGACGCCGGCATCGCGCACGTCGGCGTCGGCATGACCTGGTCGGCCCTCAATGCGCAGGCGGAGAAGTTCGGGTTGATGGGCTTGGCCGGCTCCTCGCCGTCGGTGTCGATCGCCGGGTATACCTTCGGGGGTGGCGTGGGATGGCTGAACCGTCCGTATGGGATGGCCAGCAACAGATTGCTGAGGGTCGACTATGTCGACGGGCAGGGACGGCGACGCCGCGCCTCAGATGATGCCGACGACCCGGTGGACCGCGAGGCGCTGTGGGCGTTTCGCGGAGGTGGCGGAGTCGGCGTGGCCACGTCTGTGTCCATCGAGCTCGTAGCACCGCCGGAACTATGGGCCGGGTTTCACCTGTGGCACATTGATGCGCTGAAACCGGTTGTCGCCGCGTGGAGTACCGCCATGGACCGCGTCGGCGACGCGCTATCGACAAGCATCAGCGTGTTACACACGCCGCCGGATGCGCCGTTGCCGCCACCCCTGCGCGGGGTTCCTGTTGTCCATCTGGCGTTCGCTTCGCCGATGGGCGCCGAGGCGGCCTCGCCGTTGACGAACGCACTGCGCGTGGCGCCGCCTCCGGCATTCACCAGCACCTGGGCGCCGGCCGACGCCGCCCGGCTCGCCCAAATCCATCTGGACCCCCCTGATCCGGTACCCGCCCTGGGTTTGGGTCGGTGGCTGAATGTCGGCGCGGCCGGCGTGGCCATCGAGATGCTGTCGTGTGCAACCGCGCTCGATTCGCCGGTCAAGATGATCGAGGTACGCAACGTGCAACACCCGGGCTCGGGGCGGCGGGGCGCCCTCACCTCAGTCCCGGGAGCATATCTTCTCCACGCCGTCGGACTGGCCGCTGACGACCACTCACGCGCGGCAACCGACGATCTGCTCGCCCGAATACAAAGCACCGCGGCACCTGTCGACATCGGCATGGCAGCGGCCCCGTTCGCCGAAGGCCGCGTTGAGATCCCCGACGGGTTACCGATGGAAGCCCTGCAGCGCCTGGCGGCGATCCGTGCCGCGGTCGACCCTCAGGCTCGCATCCTGCCGACGCGGCTCATGGGTGGCGCCACCGGTGCATGAGATCCTTGGTCATGCCCACCGATTCCGCACCCACAGCGCGACGTCGCTCCCGCGCTCTTCGCAGCGACGCTGTGGCCAACCGCGAGAAGATCCTCACGGTGGCGGCCGAATTGATTTCGCAGCGTGGGCCCCACGTGCCCCTGGCCGAGATCGCGGAGGCCGCTGGCGTCGGCGTCGGCACGCTGTACCGCGGTTGGTCCGACCGTGTCGCGCTTCTGCATACGCTCGAGCATCGAGCCTACGATCAGCTGATAGCGATACTTGATCGCATCGAGGACGCGGGACAGACCGGCGCCGATGCCGTAGAGACCTACCTTCACGAATCCTTGAACCTCGGCGATCAGCTCGTACTGCCGTTGCGCGGAGCTCCTCCCTTGTTCGACAAGGACGCAATTGCCGCCCGCGCACGCATTTTCGCCGCGGTGGAACGGTTTCTCGATGACGGCAAACGCAACGGCAACGTGCGCGTCGACGTCCACGCGTCCGATGTCGTCTATTGCGCGTCCCAGATCACGAATCCGGCGCCCGACACGCCTGCGTTGCAGAAGCTCGCACGCCGCCACATAGCGCTGTTCGTCCACTCGATCCGCTCGCCGGCAGACCAGCCGCTCGCCGAGTCTGCGGTAAGCCCGCGAGATATCGAGAAATCGCTCGCCAAACGCGCATCGCGCTTCGGTAAACCCGACCACTGAAGAGCCGCGGCGCTGATCAGAGCATGAACACTCCCCCGTCGACGTTGAGGGTCTGTCCGGTGATGAAACCTGCGTCGTCCGAGGCGAGAAAGAACACCGGCCCGACGAGATCGCCGGCCAGCTGGTCGCGCTGGAGGGCACGGCGCTCACGTTGCGCCGCCAAGATCTCCTCGGGAAAGCTGTCGCGCACCGCTTGGGTGACCGTAAGTCCCGGCGTGATGACGTTGACCGTGATGCCGTAGCCCCCGAGTTCGCGAGCAAGCGACCGGCTCAAGCCGATCACACCGGCTTTGGCGGCCACATAATGCGACTGACCGGCGGTGCCGTCGAAAGTCGACCCGGATCCGAAGTTGACGATCCGGCCCCAGCCGAGGTTCTTCATCAGCGGCAAGACCGCCCGCGTCACGAGGAACGTGCCGGTGAGGTTGATGTCGAGGACCTGGCGCCACTGATCACTGGACATCTCCTCGAACGACACAATAGGAAACCAGCCCGCACAATTGATCAGCACATCGACCCGACCGGCATGCTGTCGCGCCTGTTCGGCCAGATCGGCGGTCCCGTCGGCCGTGGCGATGTCCGCCGCGGCGGTGACGAGCCGAGGATTGAGCCGCCCGTGGGTGTCCCAGCGTGCCCGCCATCCGCCAAGTGTCTCCTCGGACACGTCGCACGCGATGACAGTGTCGCCGTTGTCGAGGAAGCGGTCGACAAGTTCGGAACCGATGCCGCCTACCGCTCCGGTGAGCAGGACGACGCGATCAGTATTCATTGGCCTTCCTCTCGTCATCTAGACGTCGTTGCCGGCGACCTGCTGCGCCAGGGTCGGATAGTCGGTGTAGCCACGCTCGTCACCGCCGTAGAAGGTGTCCTTGTCGGGGGCGTTCAGTGTTGCGCCGGTCTTGATTCGCTCGACGATGTCCGGGTTGGCGAGGGTGCGCGTCCCGACAGTGATCACATCGCCGAGCCCGCTGGAGAGGTCCGCGGTGCGCTCCACCACACTGGCCCCGGCGCGGTTGAGGACCACCGGGCCGCCGAATGCCTGTCCCAAGGTGCGCCGTAACTCGTCGTCGCCGAACGAGATGTTCAGGTAGGCCAACCCGAGCGGGGCCAAGGCCGAGATCAGGGTTTCGTAGAGTTGCGGGACGTCGTCTTCGGCGACGTCGTTGAACGGATTGCCCGGCGAGATCTGGATTCCGGTTCGGTCGGCACCGACCACGTCGACTACCGCCTCGGCGACCTCGACGGCGAAGCGGATTCTGTTCGGAATGGAACCACCGTAAGCGTCGGATCGTTGGTTGGCATTACTCGACAGGAACTGGTGCACCAGATATCCGTTGGCGCCGTGAATCTCGACACCATCGGCGCCGGCGCGCATCGCACATGCGGCGGCGTGGCGGAAGTCGTCAATTGTCTTCTGCACCTCGGCGAAAGCCAGGGCGCGCGGCTCAGGTATCGGCACCAGCCCTTGCGCTGTGAACATCTGGGTGTGCGGCGCGACCGCCGAGGGAGCCACGGGTTGACGATGATGAGGGGTGTTGTCCGGATGGGAGATTCGGCCGACGTGCATCAGTTGCAGGATGATCCGTCCCCCGGCTTGGTGCACGGCATCGATGACCCGGGTCCAGCCGGCCACGTGCTCGTCGGTGTAGATGCCCGGAGTGACCAGATAGCCCTGGCCGTCGGCTGAGGGCTGAGTGCCTTCGGTAATGATCACAGCCGTCGACGCGCGTTGCCGGTAGTACTCGACGTTCATGGCGGTCGGCGACCCGTCGGGCGCTGAGCGGTCCCTTGTCATGGGAGCCATGGCAAGCCGGTGCGGCAGCGAGATCGCCCCGAGATCAGTCGGTGTCCAGAGCACGCTGTCAGGCGCGACATGCTCGGCGGGCAGTTGCGACAGAGCGGTGTTCATGGTTGCTCTCCTCTTCAAGGTTTCGGTTGTCGTGAGATCAGCCGCCATAGATCGGAAGCGGATCGGCGGATGTTGATGTCGTTGGCACTCTGATGAAGCATAACCATTATTCGGACGAATTATTCCGCTTAATGCCCCTGCAGCACTGCGACCGGGCTCGACTGCGACACGGCAAAGCCGTCACGGTGACGAAGCCGCCGGTACTGCGTGGAGGTCAGGTGACCGCCAAAGTAGTTGCTACACAGTCATTTTCAAGATCATGGGGCCGCCACGCCGATCGCGATCGCGGCGTCTTCCCGCGCGCACGACGCGTCGTGGCGATAAGTACCATCGGCGGTTGCCGACTCTGTCATAGTTCACGAGGGATTATCGGGGGGAAGAAACCAGTGACCTTTGGGATGCGCTTCGTCGGGCGAATGGTCGTCGCTTCCGCGCTGGCCATTGCCGCGCTGCCGGTGATCGTCCCGACGGCCGGATCGCAAGCATGTCCCGACATCGACGTCGTCTTCGCTCGCGGTACCGCCGAGCCGCCCGGAGTCGGCGGCGTCGGCCGGCGGTTCGTCGATTCGCTTCGTGCGCAGGTATCTCCGCGAACGGTGGATGTGCACGGCGTCAACTACCCGGCGAGCAGCAACTTCACCGGCGGGACGGTATTCAAGATGAACGTCGTCGAAGGCGTGCGCGACGAGTCCAACCATGTGCGGAGCGTGGCGTCGGTGTGCCCGAACACCAAACTGGTGTTGGGCGGTTACTCGCAAGGCGCGGTGGTGACGGCTCTGGCCACGTCCGGCGTGGTGCCGACCGGGATCGCCCGCGGAGCTGCGCCACTGCCGCTTCCTGCGCGCGTCGCCGACAACGTGGCGGCCGTGGTGCTGTTCGGGACTCCGGCGGGCTGGTCGGCGGAGAAGTACGGCGCCGCCGATATCCACGTCGGCCCGGCATATGCGAGCAAGGCACTCGAGTTCTGCGCGCCCGGCGATGCCGTCTGCACCGGTACGGTCCCGAGTCAGGATCACGGTCCGCACCACCAGTATGGTGTCAACGGCATGGCCGACCGGGCTGCCGCGTTCGCCGTGAGCCGGCTGAGCGCCCTGTCGCAGGGATCACCGGCGAGCTGAGAAAAGCCGGTTCGATTGACGCCGCTTGATTCCGCCCCGCTACGTGCGGTCGGGAAAGTGCGGCCCCGCACACGGCGGCGGCCAAGTGATCGTCGCGCCGCTTTCGCGGACACCCCACTTACGTCTGCCGGGCTGCCGCAGGTCCGGGTGTGAATCCTTCACCGGGGTGATCGCCACCGCGACCCACACTGCGGTGAGTGTCGCCGCAGCCACCGCGGCAACCGCGGTGGATGTCGCCAGGATCGGGCCCGCCGAGCCGGTTCGTGACCACCAGAACGCGCCGACACCGGCGACCGTCGACACCCCGGACAGGTAAGCGGCCGCGACACACCACCGGAACCGGCGGCGCCGCAGCGTGACGACCGAACAGGCCGCGGCGCCGGCGCCCAGCACCGATGCGGCCACCGGTACAGAGCCGCCCACAACCCACGCCACGATGACCGTCACGACCAGCGCCGTGGTCGCCGCCCACGCCGCGCGACGGGCCCACGCGGGCAGATGGACGTCGTCGAGGACCCGGTGTTCGATCTGTTTGAGCGTGGCCTCGATCGACTGACCGCGCGACCGCAGATGGAACACCGTGCTCACCTCTTCGAGAAAATGCCTGGTCTCGAGGATAGGCGCGTACGCAAATCCGCTGCTCAGATCCTGCCGTCGAGGTACTCCGCATACGCGGGCAGATCCAGCTGTCCATGCCCGGACAGCCCGATGATCACCACCTGCTCGCGCGGGTCGTCGGCGACATGCCTGGCGGCGGCTGCGATGGCATGCGTCGACTCCGGTGCCGGCACGATGCCCTGCGTCCGCGCGAACTGCACACCGGCGGCGAATGCGTCGTGTTGCGAGATGGCCACGCCTTCGACCAGGCCGAGCTCGACGGTGTGGCTGAGCGCCGGCGCCATACCGTGGTAGCGCAAGCCGCCGGCGTGAATCGGGTCAGGCACGAAATCCATACCGAGTGTGTGCATCTTGAGCAGCGGGGTCAGTCCGGCGACGTCGCCGTGGTCGTAGCGGTACTCGCCCTGGGTGATCGACGGACACGCGGCCGGCTCGGCGGCCACGACCCGCGGGTTCGAACGGCCGTGGATCTTCTCCCGCAGGAACGGAAACGACAGTCCGGCCAGGTTGGAACCACCACCGGCGCAACCGAACACGATGTCGGCGCCGTCCGGTTCGGCCAGCGCCAGCTGCGCGACGGCCTCTTGCCCGATGACGGTCTGATGCAGCACCACATGGTTGAGCACGCTGCCCAGCGCATAACGGGCGTCCGGGTCCGCCGCCGCGACCTCGACCGCCTCGCTGACCGCCATACCGAGGCTGCCGGTGGTGTTCGGGTCCTTGGCCAAGATGGCGCGGCCCGAGGCCGTGAGCGTCGACGGGCTCGAGTGCACCGTGCCGCCGTAGGTCCGCATGAGGTGTCCGCGATAGGGCTTGGACTCGTACGACGCGCGGACCTGCCACACCTCGATCTCCAGGCCGAACTGCGCCCCGGCGAACGACAGCGCGCTCCCCCACTGCCCGGCGCCGGTCTCGGTGGTCAGCTTCCGGACACCGTCGACGGAGTTGTAGTAGGCCTGCGCCACCGCCGAGTTGGTCTTATGGCTGCCCACCGGGCTGACACCTTCGTACTTGACGTAGATGTGGGCGCCGGTGTTCAGCGCCTTCTCGAAGCGCCGGGCCCGAATCAGCGGTGACGGCCGCCACATCGCGTAGATCTCCCGTACCTCGCGCGGGATCTCGACATAGGTCTCGGTGGACGCCTCCTGCGCGATCAACCCGCTGGCGAACAACGGCGCGAGGTCATCCGGGCCGACCGGTTCCCTGGTCCCCGGATGCAGATGCGGCGGGATGGGCTCGGAGAGCTCGGCCGCCAGGTTGTACCAGTGCGTCGGCACCTCGACGGCGACGAGGTCCGGATGGGTGGCATCGAGCTGTTCGGTCATGGCGGCCACTCTAACGACCACCTCGCCCCGTCCGAGGACGCCGCCTATTGCCTGCCGAAGTTGGTCGCCAACGGCAGAAAGATGTCGTCGACGATCTCGCGGATGGTGGCTTCGGGCACTGCGGTCATCGTCATCAGCATCTCGTGCCGCACCAGATCGACCGGAAGCGCGACGACGCGATCCGAAGGCGCCGCGGTCAGCTCACCGCGGCTGACCGCGCGCTCGACGATGGTTTCCATCGCGCTCGGCCCGTCGGTGAGGAACATCGTGCGCAGCTGCTGCGGCGACCCTCCCCCTTCGTCGAAGTACGCGCCGAGCCGTGCGGTGATCAACCCGATGATGCGTGAGCGCCGGTCGGCGAACTCGGTCAGGACCGCCACCACGTCGTCGCGCAGATTTCCGGTGTCGGGAGCCTCGATCCTGTCGTGTGCACCCCGGTGCCGGAGCACCGCCTCCAGCAGCTCCGCCCGGGACGGCCACCGCCGATACAGCACCGACCGCGCCGACCCCGACCTCGCGGCGACGGACTCGATGGTGAACCGCTCATAGCCCGCCTCGAGGAGTTGATCCCAGCCGGCCTCCAGGATCGCGGACTCCAATGCCAAGCCGCGACGACGCTGCCCGGACACACCTTTAGAGGACACTTGCGTAGCTTATCCCACGAAGGTACGTTCACGGATAAGCGACAGAAACGTAGCTTATTTGCAGCGCTCAGCGCATCACCCGATCCGGAGGATTCATGACGACTCGTAGTGCGCTGATCAGCGGCGCCGGCATCGCTGGACCGGTTCTGGCCTTCTGGCTCACCGAAGCCGGGTGGGACGTCACCGTCGTCGAGCGTGCCGAGCGGTTACGCACCAGCGGCTACCCGATCGACATCCGGGGCACTGCAATCGAAGTCGTGGAACGCATGGGCCTTTCCACCCAGATCGCGGCCCATCGCTATCAGCACGTCCCGCTGCAGGTCCTCACACCGGGCGGCCGTCGTTTGTGCCGACTGGATCTCGGCCAACTGGCCAACGACGCCGAGGCCGGTGACGTCGAGATCACCCGAGGTGAGCTCACCCGGATCCTGTTCGACGCGAGCGCCGACCGGGCCGAGTGCCTGTTCGGGGACAGCATCACCGCACTGACCGATACCGGAGACGGCGTCGACGTCACCTTCAGCCGTCATGGACACCGGCGGTTCGACGTGGTGATCGGCGCCGACGGGATCCACTCGAAGGTCCGCGCCCTGGCCTTCGGTCCCGACGCAAGATATCTCCACCATCTCGACGCGTACGTGACGATCTGGGACATCGACAACGAGATGTTCTCCCCCGCAACGGGTTACCTGTACTCCCACCCGGGCCGCACGCTGATGGTCGAACGCCTGCCCGACGGCGGCGCCGCTCGGGCATATCTGACGTTCGTCCATCCCGCCCCGGGCACGCTGAACCGGCACAACACGGACCAGATCGTCGCCGAGATCCGGCGGGCGTTCGCCGGCGACCGCTGGCGCACAACCGAAGTCATCGACACCCTGCCGGACACCGAGGACGTCTACTTCGACACCGTCAGCCAGGTGCGGATGGACCGATGGAGTCATGGACGGGTCGCACTCATCGGCGACGCCGCATACGCGCCGGCGTTCCTGTCCGGACAGGGCACCAGCATCGCGATCACCGGCGCGTACGTGCTGGCCTGTGAACTTGCCCGTCACACCGATCCGGAAGCGGCGTTCGGGATCTACGAACAGCGGATGCGCGAACATGTGATGAGAAACCAGGAGCTGGCGCTGCGCAACGACTCCACGGTGCTGCCACGCAACCGACGACAATTGTTGCGCCGCAACAGCATGGTGGTCGCCCTGCCCTGGCTGCGGCGGCTCGGCATCGACCGATGGCTTCGCGCTGATCTCCGCTCAGCTGCCACTGAGCTGTCCCTGTCCCCACATGATCTTCGGCGCTCCCCCAGCCGGCAGACATGAGCGTCGCGCTGCGGCGACCCCCTGGCGAAGTTCGAAACCAATGGAGCAAGCGGCTGGTCCTCTGGGTGGTCGTCCTGCTCCTTGCCAATGTCCTCGCCGATGTGGTCATCGGCGCGCCGCTGATGGTCCTGCCCGAGCTCTTGGACCGTTTCGACACCGATCAAGCCGCGTGGCTCAATGTCGGGGCGATGCTGGCCGGAGCCATCTGGTCGCCGCTGCTGGCCAAGAGTTCGGACATCGCCGGTAAGCGGCGCGTGCTGGTCATCACGCTGCTGGTAGCAGGCGCCGGAGCGCTGATCTGCCTCGTCGCGCCGAATCTCTGGACCTTTCTGGTCGGCCGGTTCCTGCAGGGCGCCGGCTTCGGCTCTGTATTTCTCACCGTCGCGCTGGTGCGGGAGATCAGCGCACCGCCGGTCGCGATGACCCTCGTAGGACTGTTGACGTCCGGTGCGTCGGTCGTCGGCGTGCTGGAGCCGTTCCTGATGAAGCCCGTCGTCGACGCGTACGGGTATCGGGGCGTGTTCACGGTGGCGGCGCTGCTGGCCGCCGGTGCCGCGCTCGGGGTGCGCTGCCTCGTCCCGGAGTCGCCGGTGCGCGCCGGTTCCCGGGTCGACGTGGCCGGGGGCGTCCTGCTCGGCGGCGGCGTGGGCGCACTCCTGGCCTACCTCACCCTCGCGCGGTCGGTCGGCTGGTCGGACGGGCGCATGATCGCGCTGGGTCTCGCAGGCATCGCCGCGCTGGCGCTGTGGGCGGTCTCCTCGCTGCGGCTGGCCGAACCGATCGTCGACCTGCGGGCGCTGCATCGCCCGGTGGTGCTGACGTTGGTGGCGTTGCTACTGGCGGCGGGCGCATTCCGGAGCGTGCTCCACCTGATCGGCATCGTGGCTCACGTGCCCGCGGATCTCGGGCTCGGCTACGGACTCGGCGACGGGGAGGCGATCGCACTGCTACTCGCCGTCCCGAATCTCGGCATCGTGGTCGGCGGTGTGTGCGCCGGTTGGCTGTCGGGGCGCCATTCCGGTCCTGCCCTTCCCCTGCTCGGTGGCATCGCGTTGGGGACGATCGCGGCGGTGACGATGCTCGCCGGTGTCTCAGCTCTTCCGCTGGCGGTCGGCTGCGCCGGTATGCTCGGCGTCGCCGCGGGGGCGATCGGCGCATCCGGTTACAACCTGGCGATGGACCACGCCGCACCCGCACAGCACGGCACGATCGCCGGACTGGTCTCGGTGACGCTCGCACTGGGCTCCGTCGTCGTCACCTTCGCCGGTGGTGAGGTGCTCAAAGCCACCGAGAGCGCCGCGGTCATCTCCGGGGGCGCTCCGGTCAGCACCGCGTTCGGGGTGTACCTCTACGTCGCCATGGCCGGTGCGTGTTTCGCTCTTGCCGCGATCCCCGCCGCGATGGTGTGGCGGACGAGGTCGACGGCCCGCGGTGCAGCCCCCGGCTCAGGCGGTGATCGGTGAGGCGATCTTCTCCATCCCGCGAGATCGCAATCGCTCCATCTCCACAACGTCACAGACGTTCTCGTCGCCGATCAGATCGTCGTTTCTCAGCCGCAGCACCGGCGCGCCCGGCGTGACAGTCGCGGCTTCCCACGGCGAGACATCGCGCCAATCGGCAATATTCAGCTCTGCGGCCGCTTTCCGAAGTATGTCGCCCAGCTCGCCGCCGAGCAGCTGGCGCACCGCACCGGCGCCGCGTTGCGGTTGCCCGATCAACCACGAATGGCAGGCGTTCTGGACCTTGTAGAGCGCGGCGCCGGCGTCTTCGGCTACCGCGTGGGCGTTCTCGAACGGGATGATGGCGTCGTCGGCACCATGAAGCACGATGGTCGGGACCGCCCGCTGCTGGAGCAATTTCAGCAATGCAGTGGAATCGCCGGCCCGCATCAGCGCCTGCGTGGCTCCGCAGAATCCGGTCGGCGCCATGACCTTGCCCATCAACATGACGCGCAGCATCTGCAGGTAGCGTCCGACCGCCTCGACTTTCATCCTCAGCGGATCGCGCGACAGATCGTAGAGTGCGCCTGCCACCGTGTGCAGCATCTGGCTGGGTGAGCGCATCACGGTCCGCAGCGCCGCGTCGAACGGCGCCCCGGCGGCGGCATCGAAAAGCAGTGTCGCGAGGATGCGTTCGGGTGCAAGGGCGGCGATCTGGATGGCCATCCGCCCACCCATGGAATGTCCGGCCAGCACCGCTCTGTTCACACCGAGAGCGTCCAGGGTGCGCAGAAGGACACCCGCCCTGTCGGTGAAATCGGCTGCGGTATCGGGAAGATCGTGGGTATCGCCGTGACCGGGCGCATCGATCGCCACAACGAGAAACCCGAGCCCAGCGATACGGCTCAGCGTCCTGAGGTAAGCGCGACGGCCCAGTCCGAGCCCGTGCAGGAACACCAACGGTATGCCACGACCGCCCACCGAGACGCCGACCCGGTGGCCATCTTCGAGTTCAATCTCGTGATGGCTCAGCCGGACTCTGCGACCAGCGAGCTGGGGCGTTGCACGTTCCATCGGCGCCACTCCTCCGTCAGTGACGGGTGGCTACCCACTGCCCGCGCGCATAAACCCGCCGGTGGCGCAATCAGAACCCGGCGCGATAGCGCAGGCGGGGAAGCTTGTCGACCGTGACGATGCCTGGCGGCGCGGCGATCACATCCGGAATACGGTTCACGATCTGGGTACATGTCGTCGCCTGGGTCGGCACGGTTCCGTTGGACAAGAACAGGTTCGGCTCGCCCTCGACCGCCCACTCGTTGATGTCACCCTCGCCCGGCCCGTAGACCCGGCCCGACATCTCGAAGACGAATACCGGCCCTTCCTGTGTCTCGATCCGGTCGATGTCGGTGAATCCCACTACGTCTCCGGGCGCGAGATCGATACCGAGTGCCTCCGAACGCATTGCCGTAGCGGCGATGTCGGGTCGCGTCGAGGTGCTGATGGACCTCACGGTCAATCCTGTGTCGGCGACCAACGCATCCAGCACGTTACGGCCGAACGTCGGCGGACGTTGCGCGCCCTTGACCCACTCGTCGAATTCCGCGACGGTGCGCCCGACCTGTTGCGCGGTCGCCAGCTCGGGACCGAAGTCGTCGACGTTCCAGCTGGCCTTGCCGCGGACGGCGTCGATCCGGTGCGCGGTCCCCATCAACAGGGCGACCATGTTCACCCAGAAGGTGTCCTGGAAACCGGTGCCGGTCAACGTCGCCCCGGTGGACTTGGCCAGCGTGTCCAGTTCGGCGGCCAATTCAGGTGAGGTGTCCCAGGGGTAGAGCATCTCTTCGGACAACGTGACCGCGTTGACGCCGTGCTCGGCACAGATCCGAAGCTGTTCGACGGCATCCGTGAGGTAACTGTTCACCGCGATGACGGCGATGTCGGGCCGCGTCTGCTGGAACACCGCGGCCGCATCGTCGCTGACGGTGACGCCGAGTTCACGGCCGAGGCCGGTCAGATCGCCGAGGTCTTTCCCCACCTTCTCCGGGCTGCGGGCGATCGCACCGACGATCTCCACCCCCTTGTCGAGAAGCATTCCGGCGATGATCGAGTTCATCGCTCCAACGCCGTACACGACAGCTCGAATACCGGACATCGCGCTCCACCTTCATTCAGGGTGCGGGCCGCACGGTGCGACCGTCCGCAAATGGTATCGACGGGAAGCCGAAGCCGCTCGGCGAACGCGGGTTTCCCGGCCCGGGAAGCATTGTGGGCGTTGATGACTCGCACGAGGGCGCGTGCGCGCTCTACCACAATCCGGATCGGCAGGCGATGTCCACGACGGTGGTCATCCATTGCTTCGATATCCGCGATGGACAGACGACGCCGGCCGCGTGGGATGTCTAGTTCGGTGCGGTCTCCCGGTGGCCCAACACCGGGTCCTCGCCGACAGGGATCTGCGCCGGGCCGGCACTGAACACGAAGTGTCGGCCCGTGACCTTGCGCGGACGGATCCTGAGGTAGTGGTTTTTGTCCGAGCCGGTCCACGGCGTCAGTTCGGCTTTCTCGGCCTCGGCGATCTCGTCGTTGGTGTACAGCGAGCGGGTGACACCGGCCACGATCACACTCCACCCCTCGACCGAGTCGTAGTGGTCCGCCTCGAACAGCACGTTGTTGTTGATCGCGGCGCCGACCAGTTTCGTGCCCTCGGCGGTGCGGATCAGGATCGTCCGGTCCTGCACGGCGAAGTTGACCGGGTAGATCGCGGGGTTGCCGTCATCCACGGTGACCAGGCGCCCCAGCCCGGCCGTCGCCAGGTGTTCCCAGCACTGGCTTTCGGACAGGATGGTCCTGGTGTCGGCGGCGATGCTCATGAACTCAGCGTAGGCGGGTGCACCGGGTGCTGTCTGAGGCCGAAAGTCACTTCTGTGGGGAATCATCCCTGCCACCGGCACCGCTGGTAGCGGCTCCGTACCTGTCGACCAGTCGCCGCTTGTACAGCTTGCCCGCATCGGTGCGCGGCAACCGCCCCTCGAACACGATCTGACGCGGACGCTTGTGCGGCGCGAGGTGTGCCCGTGCCCAGGCCCGCAGCTCGTCGGCTGCCGCATCGTGGTCCGACGCGGGGTCCACCAGTTCGACCGCGGCCATCACCGTCTGGCCGAGGTCGTCGTCGGGAACGCCGAACACCGCGACGTCGGCGACCGCCGGGTGGCTGATGAGCACGTTCTCGATTTCCTGCGGATAGATGTTGACTCCGCCGGAGATGATCATGTTGTGCCTGCGGTCGGTCAGGTACAGATAACCGTCCTCGTCCACGTAGCCGACGTCACCGACGGTGACCCAGCCCTCGGCGGATCGCGACGCTGCGGTCTTGTCCGCGTCGTTGAGGTACTCGAACGGGTAACCGCCCTCGAAGTAGACGTCGCCGACCTGGCGGGCCGGCAGTTCGTCGCCGGCGTCGTCGAGGATGTGCGGCCGCCCGAGGATGGGCCTGCCCACCGATCCGGGCCGCTTCAGCCACTCCTCGGCCGTGATCAACGAGATGCCCGCACCTTCGGAGGATCCGTAGTACTCGTCGATGATCGGCCCCCACCAGTCGATCATCTGGTGCTTGATGGCCGGTGGGCACGGTGCGGCCGCGTGAATCACCCGCTCGAGGCTGGATAGGTCGTAGCGACCGCGGACGTCGTCGGGCAGTCGCAGCATCCGCACGAACATCGTCGGCACGAACTGCGCATGGGTGACCCGGTAGCGCTCGATGCATTCCAGCGCGCCCTCGGCGTCGAAGCTCTCCATCATCACCGTGGTCGCGCCGACCGCCTGCGCCGACATCGTCCACATGGCCGGTGCGGTGTGGTAACTGGGCGCGGGACTCAGGTAGACCGATGTGTCCGACACCCCGAGCGCCTGGAACACCGGCGTCGGCAGGGACGGCCTTGTGCCCGTCTCCGACTGCAGCGGCCTGCGGATTCCCTTGGGCTGCCCGGTGCTTCCCGCCGAGTACTGGAGCAATTGCCCCTCGGGCTGCCCGACGATGTCGGTATCGGGCTCACCGAAGACGCAGTCGGGGTAGCGCTGCCAGCCCGCCAGGTCGCCGTCGGCGATCAGCGCCGGATCCGGAAGGCGCAGATGACCTTCCAGCTCGGCACACAGGTCGCGCAACGCGTGCGACGACAGGATCGCGCGCGCACCGCTGTCTTCGACGACGTACGCCGCTTCCCTGGCGGTGAGATGGGTGTTGACCAGGGTGAAGTAGAACCCGCAGCGACGCGCTGCCCACATCGCCGCGTGGATGTGTTCGTTGTTCTCCATCAACACCGCGACGGTGTCCCCTGCCACCAGACCATGACGTCGCAGAAAATGCCCGAGTCTGTTGGCCGCGGTGTCGAGTTCGCCGAACGTGATCCGCCGGCCCGAAGGATGCAGGATCACCGCCGGCTGCCGGCGGCGATGCGGGGCGGACGCTACAGCGCTTTCCACTGCGGTGGACGCTTCTCCAGGAACGCGCGCGGGCCCTCGACGGCGTCTTTGGTCAGCGCGACCTTCATCCGGTAGTTCTCGGCGAGCAGCTCGGCCTCATAGATGGGCAGTGCCAACCCTTTGCGTACCGCCATCCGCGAACCGCGCACCGCCAGAGGCGCATTCGAGTTCACCACGTCCGCGATCTCCCAGGCCCGGGCCATCAACATGTCATGGGGCACGACTTCGGTGAAAACACCCAGATCGTAGGCGCGTTGGGCATCCAGCCGTTCATGCCTGCCCATCAGGACGAGGCGCATCGCGACGGGCAGCGGCAGGATGCGCGCCAGTCGGACCGCCTCCCTGCCGGAGGTCACACCGATGCTGACATGCGGATCCATCAGACTCGCCTGGTCGGACGCGACGGTGATATCGGCCGTCGTGACCAGATCCATCCCTGCCCCACAGGCGATTCCGTTGACCGCGCAGATGATCGGCTTGGTCATCTGCAGCCACGGCGGCGTGGCTTCCTGAGGGGCGTCCCACTGCCGCATCGAACTGAGCACGGGCTCGCCCTGGTTGTCGATGCCAGGAGCGTTCTCCATGTCGTGGTCGGCCGCCTTGTTGACGTCAGCGCCCACGCAGAGCGCCCGTCCCGCGCCGGTGATGATCACCGTCCAGATGTGTTGCGAGCGTTCGATCTCGGCGTACACGTCGGCCAGTTCCGCGATCATCTCGTCGTTGATCGCGTTGAGGACCTCGGGCCGGTTGAGCGTCACACACGCGGTGTGTCCCCGGACGTCGAAATCGATGGTGTCGTAGCTCGTCACCTGACGGTGCTCCCGTTCTCCAGGTCCACCCGTGCGGTGGGACGCATTCCGAGGAGGTCGGAGAACCGCTCGCAATACCGCGGCCAGACCTCCGGGTTCAGCAACCGCGGCGGCATCCCCCCGGCGAATATCGTCTGCCATTGCTGCGCGGTCGCGACAGCGATGTCGCGGGCGGCTTCGACGGTGATGCCGGCGGTATGGGGTGTGGCGACCACATTGTCCAGATGCAACAGCGGGTTGTCGTGGCGCGGCGGCTCCTCGTGAAAGACGTCGAGACCCGCGCCGGCGATGTCCCCGCCGACGAGTGCGTCGAGCAACGCCGCCTCGTCGTGGACCGGTCCTCGTGCTGTGGTGATGAAATACGCGGAAGGCTTCATCGCCGCGAATTGGGCACTGCCGAACAGGCCCTTCGTCTCGCTGGTGAGCGGGCACGTCACCTGCACGAAGTCCGACCGTTCGACCAACTCGTCCAGCGTCACCCGCACCACCCCGCGCCGCCGTGCGGTCGAATCGTCCACATACGGGTCGAAGACCAGCACCTCCATACCGAACGGTGCGCACATCTCGACCAGACGGCCACCGATCGCACCGAGGCCGACCACGCCGAGCGTCTTACCCAGCAATTGAGTGCCCCGCAGGGCCAGCCGGTCGCCGATGTCCCCACCGCGCAGCGCGCGGTCGGCGACGGTGATCTTCTTCGCCAGATCGAGCATGAAACCGAGCGCGTGCTCGGCGACCGCCTCGGCGCCGGGCCCGGAGTTGTTGCACACCGCGATACCGGCGCGGGTACACGCCTCGACATCGATCACGTCGTAGCCGGCACCGGCCGAACAGACCGCCAGCAGGTTGTCGCACCGCGACACGAGGGCCGGACCGGCCAGCCACTGTTCACCGTCGCGGCGGCGCGCCACATCGGTGCGGGTCGCCACCTGGTACCCGTGGGCTGTTCGCAGTTTCGCCCAACCGTCGTCGTCGGATGCGTCCAGGTCTAGTCTCACCAGTTCCACATCGGAGCGCTCGAGCACCTCTCCGGCGACGGGGTCGGTCCACCGTTCGTAAACCAGCCGGGGCCGCGGGCTGCCGGTCACTTCTTCAGCTTGGGTTTCGCCTGAGCGGCCTTGAACATGTCGGCCAATGCGGCGTCGACGTTCTTGTAATCGTTGCGCGCGACGGAACCATCCCGGCCTTCGACGGGGTCGTAACCGAGCCGCAGGTCCTTGTTCTCCATGTGGAAGTACTCGCGCCCGAGCGGCAGCCGCCGGTCCTCGAGCGGCACTTCCATCCACGCCCGCAGGAAGCACCGCGCCTTCTTCGGGTCGGTGCTGCTGACGAAGTCCGAGCGGGAGTGACACATCGCGAAGTTGTTCGCGACCGCGGCCTCCCCCGACTCCAGACGGAACTCCACCTGCTGCTCGACGAGCACGGTGCGAAGCAGTTCGATGGCCTCCTCCTGCTTGGGCGTGAACTCTCGCCCCAGTGTCTTCATCGCGGGAAGAATGCTGCTGTAGGTGAAGTTCAGACAGATGCGTCCGTCGACCTGGGAGAACACCGGGACGTCGTACGGGGTGACGTCGGGCTGGTCGTCGGGCTGTTCGCTGCGGCGGTGGTGCGGGAAACCCTGATACAGCACGTCGAGCAGGTCCGGACGTTCCCGCAGGATCCGGTTGTGCGCCGCCGGCCCGCTGGAGAACTGACTCTCCCCGCCCTGGGCCGCCGGATACACGCACAGAAGCGAGAGGATGTCGGCGGCGTCGTTGTGCATCGCCAGCTCGGCCCGCGACTTGGTGCCGCGTGCCGGCTGAACCCCGTTGGGCAGCACCTCCTCCTGCACCCGCACCATGCGGTGCCCGAAGGAGTTGTTGGACACCAGATAACCGAGGTGGGTGCAGAACGCCCAGTAGATGCGCTCCAGTTCCTCGATCGAATGCTGCTCGACCGGGAAGCCGCGCACGCACGCCAACCCCTTGCCGTACATCAGATCCTGATACAACCGGGCGAGGTCGTCGTCGAGGTCGGGATGACGCGCATCCTCGGGCGTGATGTCGTCGCGGTCCTTGTTGCCGGTCTTGACCAGAATCGATTGCAGCGCGCCGACGTTACGCGAGGACAGATCGAAGCAGAAGTCCTCCTTGCTGGTGAAATCGGCACCAGTCCAGGCCATCGAATCGGTGACCTGCTCGGTGTAGATCGCGGTGGGCATCCGTCCTCCTGTTGTCCTGGCGTGGCTTTCGCTCAACCGGCGCTGGGTCCGTGGCGGCCGTCAAGTCCCCGGAGCGCTTGGGCGCGCATCGTGGCCGCCTCGGTCATCATCCCGACGTCCGTCCCCGCCGAGATGAAGCGCAGACCCATCCCGACGAAGCGTTCCAGCAGGTCAACAGACTTTATGCCGGCCACTCCAAGCGCGACACCGTGGTTTCGGCATGCCGCTGCAACAGACCTTACCGCATAATGGAAATGTGCATTCTCATAGTCTCCGTGAATGCCCATCTCGGCGGTCAGATCGCTCGGCCCGAGTAGGACCATGTCGACCCCGTCGACCGATGCGATCGCATCGACTTCCGCGACGGCGGCGGGAGTCTCGACCATCACGGCGACCACCGTCTGCGACTCCAGGAACGACGCCAGTTCGGGCGCAGGACGCGGCCGGAATCCGCTCAGCACGTTCGGGCCCGAGATCGAGCGATGCCCCAGCGGGGGAAAACGTGCCGCGGCGACGACATCACGCGCTTCCTGGGGCGAGTTGACGTGCGGCACAATGATTCCAGCCGCGCCGACGTCGAGCACTCGGGCGATGACACTGGGATCCTGGGAGGGCACGCGCACCAGCGCCGCGATGCCCGCACCGACGGCACCCGAGCACATCACCGCCACCGTGTCCAGAGACGTCGCGGTGTGCTCGAGGTCGACGTAGATCGCATCGTAACCGCAGGCCGCGGCGATGGCCGGGACCTCGGGCGTGCGGGAGTTGAGCAAGGCCAAACAGAGCAGCAGGCCCTCATTTCGCAGCGACTGGCGCAATGACGTCATCAGAGCCTGACGCTAGCCGACTGAGAACCACGATTCGGCATTTCCGTGAATCGCGTTATCCATATGGTAACCATGACATATGCCAACGAACCCCGTTGCGATCGTCGGTGTGGGCCTTTCCGATTGCGGGCGGGTTCCGGACAAGACCGCGATGGCGTTGATGGCGCAGGCAGCGCGTCGCGCCCTCGCCGACTGCGGTCTCGGCAAGGAGGACGTCGATGGTTTCGGGGGGCACGGAACCCTGCTGCCGCCCGTGGATGTCATCGAGTATCTGGGTCTGCGCCCGATGTGGATCGACTCCACGAATGTCGGCGGGTCCTCGTGGGAGGTCCTCGCCGGACACGCCGCCGCGGCGATCAGCGCCGGCGAGATCGACGTCGCACTGCTGACCTACGGTTCGACCGCCCGTTCGGACGTCAAACGCCGTGTACGCGCATCGGCCGCCGCACTGGGAACCGGCGGCGCGATGGGTTATGAAGCGCCCTACGGCGCGACGCTGATCGCGAAGTACGCGATGGCCGCGCGCAGACACATGATCGAATACGGCACCACGGTCGATCAGTTGGCCGAGGTCGCCGTCGCCGCCCACGAGTGGGCGGCGATGAACGAGGACGCGTTCGAGTCGGAACGCATCACGATCGCCGACGTGGCCGCCGCGCCGATGCTCGCCGATCCGTTCACGTCCAAGCACGTATGCCTGCGCACCGACGGCGGCGGCGCGGTGGTGCTCGCCGGCGAACGGGTGGCGCGGGACTGCGCGAAAGATCCGGTGTGGATCCTCGGTGACGCTGACGCGGCATCGCACGTGAGCATGAGCGAATGGCGGGATTTCACCACCTCGGCGGCAGCGATCTCGGGGCCGCGTGCCTTCGCGCAGGCGGGAGTCACGCCTGCCGAGATCGACGTGTGCCAGCTCTACGACTCGTTCACCTCGACTGTGCTTCTCACCGTGGAGGATCTGGGGTTCTGCGCCAAAGGTGAGGGTGGGGCATTCATCGGGTCCGGGGCGCTGCGTCCCGGCGGGGCGCTGCCCACCAACACCGACGGCGGGGGCCTGGCGTCCTGCCATCCGGGTATGCGCGGAATGTTCCTGATGGTCGAGGCGGTCCGGCAACTGCGCGGTGAATGCGGGGCCCGACAAGTCGCCGACGCCCGCCTGGCGTGCGTGCACGCGATGGGCGGCTTCTTTTCCCACAGCGCGACGATGATCCTCGGGAGGCAGTGATGGAGGTGCCCGTGGGCCCACACCGGCCGGTGGCCGATTCCGACAGCCACGCGTGGTGGAGTGCGATCCAGGACCGCACCCTGATGGTCAACGGATGCGCATCGTGCGGCCGGAAGTCGTTGTATGCCCGTCCATTCTGTCCACACTGCTGGAGTGAGGATGTCGCGCTGGTCGCTGCGAGCGGACACGGAACCCTGTACACGTGGAGCGTGGTCCACCAGAACGCGGCACCGTTCGACGCTCGCGCACCGTACGTGGTCGCGATGGTCGACCTGGCGGAGGGGCCGCGGGTGATGAGTACGGTCGAAGGCTGCGATGCAGCCGAACTTCGCGCCGGCATGGCGTTGACGGTGTCGTTCCGCGAGGACGAGGACGGCTTCGTCGTTCCCGTGTTCCACCCAGCCCACCCGGTCAGTTCGCGCTGACGAGGCGCGGGGCCACCGCGCGGCGTCGACCGTCGGCCCGCTGGGCCAGCGTGTTGCGTTCGACCTTCCCGTTCGCGTTGAGCGGCAGCGACTGCTCCCAGAACACCAGTTCCTCGGGCAGCTTGTATTTCGGCAGACCCGCGACGGTGAGCGCCGAGGCGACGTCGGCCAGCGAGAGCTCGGCGCCGTCGTCGAGCACGAGCGCGACTGCCAACCGCTCCCCCGTCGTCGCATCGGGCACCGAATAGGCGGCGCATTCCCGCACCCCGTCGATCCGCAGCACTGCCTCGTCCACCTCGGCCGCCGCGATCTTGAGCCCGTTGCGGATCACGATGTCCTTGATCCGCCCGACGATCCGGACGCGGCCGTCCTCGACCTCGGCGACATCGCCGGTGCGGAACCATTCGCCATCGAAGGCATGCACGTCGTCGTCGGTGTCGGTGTAGCCGAGAAAAGTGTGCGGGCCGCTGATGCAGCACTCGGTCGGCTCACCCGACGACCCCACCCGCACCTGCACATCGGCCAGCAGAGTCCCGTCGTCGTTGTGCCGCAGCGACTTCGGCTCCTCACGTAGGCCGGACGTGCTCACCGGCACCTCCGACGACCCGTACGCGCGCATCACGATGATGCCGAACTCGTCCTCGGCCCGTTCGACGATGCGCCGGTCGAGTTGCGTACCGCCGAGATACACCGCCCGCAGCGGAACCTCCGCACCGCGGCGCGCCACCTCGTCGAGCAGCCTGTCGAGGAGTCGATCCGGGCCGCCGTACCAGGTCGCACCGGCGTCCAGCAGCAGATCGCAGGTGCCGCTGGGGTCCCAGCGGTCTTCCAACACCACCGGAGCGGCGAGCATCGGACCGATGAAGAGAGCCTGCAGTACGCCGGTGATCGACGCGAGCGGGCTGATCAGGAAGATGCTGTCGGCGGCTCCGAGGCCGGATGCGGCGATGTAGTTCGCCGACGCCTTGGTCAACGTGCTCAACGAGTGCACCACCCCCTTGGGCCGGGAGGTGGTGCCCGAGGTGTACAGCACGAAGCACGGTTCGTCGGCCGCGCGGGCCGGGCGCAATGGGGTGTCCGGGCGGCGTCCCTGGCCGGCCCGGGCGACCGCGACCGTGCGGCAGTCCGCAGACGCCAAGCCCGGCCAGTCGCAGTTCGGCGTCATCATGTGACGGGCACCGCTGCGGGTCAACGCATCTCGGGCGCCCGTTTCCCCTGCGCTGCGTGCCACCAGCAGCACCACCGCATCCACCCGCAGCGCCGCCTGCACGGCCACCACGGAGTCCACGTCGTTGCCTGCCACGATCACCACGGGGCAGGACCGCGTCACGCCGGAGTCCTTCAGCGCCTGGCCGGTGAGGTCGACCAGTGCGTCGAGTTCGGCGAAGGTGAGTGTGCGGGCGCGGTCGCGCACAGCGGGCCGGTCCGGATGCTTCGAGGCCGCCGACCGCAGCGGGTCAGTAGGTCGATCCGACCAGAAGCCGGCGTCGCGGTAGCGCTCGCGCAGCGTCGCTGCCCGTTCCCGGGCCGTACGCAGCAACTCTGGCGAGCCCGTCATGACTTCCTCCGATGCCATCGCGGATGCAAACGCATATTCTCTCTATCGTAAATGTAACCTCTCAGCCATGAATCCAGACCACACCACTTCGCGTGCGCGTTCATCGATGACCTTCGACGGCGAGGTCGCCATCGTCACCGGCGCAGGAAGAGGGCTCGGCCGTTGTCACGCCCTGGAGCTGGCCCGCCGGGGGGCACGGGTGGTGGTCAACGACCTCGGCAGCACCGTCGACGGCAGCGGCGCGTCGACGTCGGCCGCACAAGCCGTGGTCGACGAGATCACGGCCGCCGGTGGCACGGCGATCGCCGAGACATCCTCGGTGGCGACCGAGGACGGGGGCGCGGCGATCGTCGCGGCCGCGATGGACGCCTTCGGCCGGGTCGACATTCTGGTGAACAACGCCGGGATCCTGCGTGACGCGGCGTTCAAGAACATGACCGCCGATCAGGTCGACGCGGTGATCGCCGTCCATCTCCTCGGGGCGTTCAACGTGACCCGTGCGGTCTGGCCGGTGATGCGGGAGCGGAACTACGGCAGAATCGTCCACACCACCTCTGGTACAGGACTTTTCGGTAACTTCGGACAGGCGAACTACGGCGCGGCGAAAATGGGGTTGGTCGGCATGATGCACGTGCTGGCCATCGAAGGCGCGCGCAACAACATCGCGGTCAACGCGATCGCGCCGATCGCCCGGACCCGGATGACCGAGGACATCATGGGTGAGGCGGGAAAGGCGATGGACCCCGAGCTGGTCACACCCGTCGTCGTCTACCTCGCACACCGCGACTGCGACCGCACGGCCCATGTCTACTCGGTGGGCGGAGGGAAGGTGTCGCGGGTGTTCATCGGAGTGACGAGCGGGATCGAGGATCCGGCGCTGACCGCGGAATCGGTCGCCGACTCGATCGATACGATCGACGATCCGTCGGCGTTCGTCATCCGCGGAGGGCCCGCAGCGCGCTGACGGCGATCAGCACCCACGGAACTTGGGGGGACGACGCTGCGCGAACGCGGCCAGCCCCTCCTGGAGGTCGCTGGTCCGAGACACCACCTCTTGCGCCCATGCCTCCTGCTCGAACGCGCGGTCGCGCCCGGACTCCGAGGACACCTTCAGCAGGCGCTTGGTCAGCCCCAGCATCACCGTCGGACCCTGCGCGAGCCGGCCGGCGAGCTCGGCGGCGACACCGTCCACGTCCGACGGGGCGACAACCCGGTTCACCAGGCCGAGGTCGGCGCAGGTCGCGGCATCGACGGGTTCGCCGAGCATCAGCAACTCGGTTGCTTTGCGCAATCCGACGATCCGCGTCAGAAGATGGACCGCCCCGGAATCAGGCAGAATCCCCCGATTCACGAACGCCTCGACAAGGCGCGCCTCGCTCGACATCACGACCAGATCGCAGGCCAGCACCAGGCTCGCCCCGGCTCCCACCGCCGTACCGTTGACCGCGGCGACCACCGGCTTGTCACAGTCGAGCACCGCGCTGATCAGTCGCTGCCAGCCCTGCTGCAACATCTTGGCGATATCGCCGGCCCGGCGTTCGCTTCTCGGCGCGGCGGCGCCCGCCTCTGCCGCGTGCGCCGACAACCCGGCACCGCCACAGAAGTGCTTCTGCCCGGCAGCGCAGAGCAGGACCGCGCGGACGGCCGGCTCGTCGTGCGCCGCGGCGAAAGCCTCCGTGAGCGCATCACGGGCCAACGGCGACAACGCGTTTGCGGTCCGAGCGCGGTCAATCGTGATCCGTTGGACACCGTCGCGCACACTGACGGTTATCCCCGGTTCTTCTGTATCCATCGTGTCGCCCCTACCGCGTTAACGTCGTTTCCGCTTTTCGGGTATCTTAATTCTCGCTGTCGCCGCGATACCCATATCACCACGACGAGGAGGCATTTCATGGCAGAAACGGCCTCCCCGACGGGGCAGATCACCGACGAGGGTCTGGCCAGGTTGCGCGCGACCATCGGCATCCCGGTCCCCAACCCCCAGCCGCCGCACTACACCCGCCCCAACGAGGACGCATTCCGGCACGTGGCAGAGAGCTACGGCGACGCGAACCCGCTGTGGACGGACCCCGAGTACGCCGCCAAATCCGTCTGGGGCGGATCCATCGCGCCGCCGGCCCTCATCGGAGGGGACACGCTGATCGGCGAGGACGAGGTGCCGGTGCTCTCCGACGAGGAACGCGAACTCACCCGCGGTGACCCGCTGCGGGGGGTGCATGCGTTCTACGCGTCCTCGGCGCGGGAATGGTGGGCTCCGTTGCGCGCGGACCACCGGGTGTTCCGGCGCAGCGCCCTGGTCGCGGCGCTGGACAAGGGCAGCGAGTTCGCCGAGCGCGCCGTGCACGAATGGTCCGCGCAGGTCTACCGCGACGACGACGGAACCATCCTGGGCGGCCAGTACCGCAACATGATCCGGACCGAACGCAGCAAGGCTCGAGGACGCAAGAAGTACGCCGCCGTGGAGCTGAAGACCTGGAGTCCTGAGGAGATCGCCGAGATCGACAGCCGGTACGCCCGTGAGGTCCCGCGGGGTGCGGAACCCCGCTGGTGGGAGGACGTCACCGAGGGGGATGCCCTGGGCCCGTTGACGAAGGGACCCCTGACGGTGACCGATATGGTGTGCTGGCATGTCGGCATGGGCACGGGCATGTACGGGGTTCGACCGCTGCGGTTGGCGTGGCGCAACCGCCGGCGCATCCCCCGCTTCTACACTCCGGACGCCAACGGCGTGCCCGACGTCCAGCAGCGAGTGCACTGGGAACCCGACGCGGCCCGAAACGCGGGAAATCCGACGACATACGACTACGGCCGGATGCGCGAGACCTGGTTGATCCACCTCTGCACGGACTGGATGGGTGACGACGCGTGGCTGTGGAAGCTGGGTTGCGAATTCCGGCTGTTCAACTACGTCGGTGATCTGCACACGATCTCGGGAACGGTGACCCGCAAGTACCTCGCCGACGGAGAACGCCCGGCCGTCGACGTGGAACTGGCCGCAACCAACCACCGGGGCGAGGTCACCGCCCCCGGACACGCCACGATGCTCCTGCCCAGCCGTGACCGGGGCCCGGTGCGGCTCCCTGATCCACCAGGCGGCGCAACCGATCTGGCTGAACTCCTCGCCGCGGTGTCGGCCCGATTCGCCGAACACTGAGCGTCACATGGACTATCCGAGTGTGCCCGGCCTGCTGGCCGAACAGCAGGGGCCAGTGCTACGGCTGACGCTTGATCGCCCCGATCGCCGCAACGCGGTCGACGACACGATGCTCGACGCGTTGATCGGGCACCTCGCTGCCGTGGGCACCGACGAGTCGGTGCGGGTCATCCGCATCGATGCCACAGGCCCGGACTTCTGCGCGGGGTCGGACCTGATCGCCAACAACGTCAGATCCGAACGCAAGCCGCGCGTCGGGAGCACCCAGCGGCGACTTCCCAACAAGGCCAACAGGCTCATCCCGCTGATGACGGAGACCCAGGTCCCCATCGTCACGGTGGTGCGTGGCTGGGCAGCCGGGCTCGGCTTCCACCTGGCGCTGGCCTCGGACTTCTGCGTCGCTGCCGGCACCGCGAAGTTCTGGGAACCGTTCATGGCACGCGGATTCACCCCAGACAGCGGCGCGGCGTGGCTGCTCCCCCGGCTCATCGGGATGGTGCGCACGCGCAAACTGCTGATGCTCGGCGAGGAACTGTCCGGGTCTGCAGCCGCGGAGTGGGAGGTGATCCACCACGCATGCGCGGAGGAAGACCTGGACCGCAGCGCCGCCGCGCTTGTCGACACCCTCGCCAAGGCGCCGACGGTGGCGCTCGGCCTGACGAAATGGCTGCTGCACAGCGGAATCGGCCTCGATCTGGACCGTCACCTGCACAATGAGGCGATGGCACTCGAGCTGTCCAGCCGCAGTGAGGATTTCAAAGAAGGCCTGGCCGCATTCCGCGATAAACGCGAGGCCGAGTTTCGTGGACGATAGCTACCAGCGGCTGACCGTGTCGACTGCCGACGGAGTCGGATGGCTGATCCTGAACCGGCCCGACGCGGCGAACGCTTTCGACGCCCTGATGCTCGACGAGCTCGAACAGGCCTGGGCACAACTCGACGCCGATCCGGAGGTACGCGTAATCGTCAACGCGGCCAACGGAAAAGCGTTCTGCACCGGGATGGACGTGGTGCAGGTGGCCCGTGACAAGGCCGCGATGCGCCTGCACTCGCGCCGGACCCGGGATGCCGAACTCAAGATCTCGTCGTGGCACTGCGGCGTCTGGAAACCGGTGATCGCTGCGGTCAACGGTGTCGTCGCCGGCGGCGGTTTGCATCTGGTCGCCGACGCCGACATCGTCATCGCCTCCGAAGAAGCCTCGTTCGTCGATCCCCACGTGTCGGTCGGACAGGCTGTCGCGTACGAGGCGATCACCCTCATCCGGAAGTCCCCGATGGAGGCGATCACCCGGATGGCGTTGAGCGGAAGGGGCGAACGGATATCTGCCGAGCGTGCGCGCGAATTGGGGATCGTCTCCGAGGTCCTTCCGGCCGACCGGCTTCGCTCCACCGCGGCGTCGCTGGCGGCCGCCGTCGCGGCCAACTCACCGACCGCACTGCGTGCGACCAAGAAGGCGCTGTGGCGGTCGCTTGAGGTCGGGCTGAGCCAGGCCCGGCACGAAGCCACCGAGCAGATCTGGCGCCTGCGCGATCATCCCGACCACGCCGAAGGCGCTCGCGCCTGGCGGGACAAGCGTCGTCCGGTGTGGCAACCCGACAACTCGGTGGAGGTGCCGTGACCTATCGAAGGCTCGTCGTGGAACGCCGCGGCCCGGTGGGCTGGATCATCAACGACCGCCCCGAAAGGCTCAACGCCTACGACGCCGTGATGCGGGCCGAGTTTCCCAGAGCATGGACCGAATTGGACGCCGATCCGCAAGTTCGGGTCATCGTGCACACCGGCAACGGCAAGGCGTTCCAGGTCGGTGCCGATATGGAGGAGCTCGACGGCGAGGCGGTGCTCCAGTTCCAGGAGACGATGCGCACCCTCGACCTGAAGCTGACGGCCTGGCACTGCAAGGTCGGCAAGCCGGTCATCACCGCGATCAACGGCGTGTGCGCCGGGGGTGGCCTGCACTGGGTGGCCGACGCCGACATCGTCATCGCGTCGTCGAATGCCACCTTTCTCGATCCGCATGTGTCGATCGGTCAGGTCAGTGCGTTGGAAACCATCGCGTTGATGCGCAAGATGCCTGCCGAGGCGGTCATGCGCATGGCACTGGTCGGCAGCCATGAGTTGCTCTCCGCTGCGCGTGCCTACGAACTCGGCATGATCAGCCAGGTCGTCGATCCCCCCGAAACACTCCGCGACGTCGCCCAGCAACTCGCCGAGAAGATCGCGAAGAACTCCCCGTCGGCGATGCGTGCGACCAAACGAGCGCTGTGGGGTGCGCTCGAACTGGGTCTCACCGATGCCTGCCGCGAAGGTGCCAAGCACCTGACGTCGATGTGGGGTCACCCCGACCAGAACGAAGGCCCGGTCGCGTTCGCCGAGAAGCGAACCCCGCAGTGGCTGCCCCTGGAGAAGGACGCATGAGCCTGGCCGAGCTGCTCGGCGACGCGCCCGAGATCGCCGTGCACACAGTGGCTGCCGACATCACGCGCGAAGAGGTGTCCGCCGGCGCGGACGGTTTGGCCGCGCTGCTCAGCGCGTCCGGGGTGGAGATCGGTCAGGTGGTGGCGGCGATGCTGCCCAACGATCCCACCACCGTGGCCGCGCTGTTCGGCACCTGGCGTGCCGGAGGCGTCTACACCCCGTTGAATCCCCGGGTCGCGGACGCCGAATTGAGCTCCCAGCTCGAGACACTGTCCCCCGTCGCCGTCGTCACCACCGCCGAACACGCCTCCCGGTTCGCGGACTTCGGTCTGCCCGTCCATGTCCGCGACGGGTCGGGGTGGACGGTTCACCCGCCGGCCCGCCCCGCTGTCGGGACTCCTCGGCGTTACGACTCCGATGTCGCGCTGCTGCAGTTCACTTCGGGCACCACGGGGGCACCCAAGCCTGTTCCGCTACGGCATGCCACCGTGGTCGACCTGATCGACCGACTGCTCGCCAAGCTGAGGGGCCCGAAACCCGCTGTTGAAGAATCGAAGCGGGCGCCGATGCCGAACCTGGTGCCGTTGTCCCTGTCGCTGTGGGCCGGGATCTATCAGGTGCTATTCGCGTTCCGGGCGGGCGCCGGCGTCATCCTGATGGATCGCTTCACCCCGGGCGAGTTCGCGACCCTGATCGGCCGCCATCAGCTGCGGTCGACAGTGCTGCCGCCCGCCGCGCTGACCATGGTGCTGCACGACGAGACCGTCACCGACCTTGCCCCGCTGAAGATCGTCCGCTCGATCACCGCGCCGCTGTCACCCGTGCATGCCGCGCGCTTCCGCGACAAGTTCGGTGTGCTGGTGCTCAATTCCTACGGCCAGACCGAACTCGGCGGCGAAGTGGTCGGTTGGTCGGCCGCCGATGCGCGCGAGTTCGGCGGGGCCAAACTCGGCTCGGTCGGCCGGCCGCTGCCCGGCATCGACGTGATGATCTCCGCGGACGAGGTGCTGGTGCGCACTCCCACCACCGCGGCGCGCAAGATCGATCCGGCGTTTCACGACAGGCTCACCGACGAGGGTTGG